>PLDZ01000188.1 GCA_003136295.1 Candidatus Dormiibacterota bacterium | reverse complement strand
CGCTCCGCGTGGAACGGACCATGGATCGATTTTCCCTCGGGCCGCGAACCGAGCTCGGCGCCGTGGAACAGTGCTAGATGGACGCCAGATCCCGACGTCGCGGGTGAACCCGCCAGCGGATCGCCCTGCCACGCCGGCTCGCGGTGCGCCAGGCCCCAGACGGTGACCCCGTCGGCAAGTTCTACCGGCTCGAATTCCGTGTCGCTGAACACCGTCACATTGGATGGCCACTCGACCCGCCGGTACAGCGACCCTGGGAGCAGCGCGTCGTGGTTCCCGGGTGCGATCAGGACGCGCATCGGCTGCCACGAGGCGAATGTGTCGGCGAGGAACCGCCCGGTGTCGACGCCTGCGCGCTCATGCTCGTAAAGGTCCCCGCCGATCGTTACCGCGGAGCAGCCCACGTCCATCGCCAGCCGTCCGGCACGCGAGAGTGCTTCGCGGAGCCCCTGGCGGCGCCTCCGCGCGAGCTCCCCCTGGCAGCCCATGGCGGCGAACACCCGATCGAGGTGGAGGTCGGCGAGATGGAGGAGACGTGTCGTCATGGTGCTGGGAATGAGAGCGGCAACCTGGGGGCGAACGTCAGTTCGCACAGCCTATCACAGGTTTATCGGCGGATCTTCTGGCACAATTGATCAGTACCGACGATGGGGTGCCCTGGCCGCCGGCAGGGGCACGTCGGATCATCGGGTGGGGGATCAGGTGGACTTTCGATTGCATTTGTCTCGGCGTTTCAGCCAGGCAGGGGCGGGGATTGTCGGCGCTGCCGTGGCCATCAGGGTGCTAGCTCTTCCTGTCAGCCCCGGCACCCGGGTGGTGGACGCGTCCATGGCGGGGCTGGCGGTCTGCATCGGCCTCGCACTGCTTCGCCTGCCAGCGACGTGGGAGCGATACCGTCAGGCCGCGTCGGTGGTCGGCGCTGTGGCGTTGGCGGCGGTGGCCGCTGTCGGGTTGCGAGCCGCCGCCGGTCAGCTTCCGGATTTCACCGTCTACGCGGCGGTCGTCTTCACGGCCATCCTCGTCGGCCTGGACACCGACGCCCCTCGCACCGCCTCGGCCCGGACGATCGAGTCGCTGATCCGAGCGCCATGGCTCTTCGCTGTCGTCGCCGGCGGCATTGTCATCGCGATATTCGTCGCGCTCTGGCTCACGACGGCCCCCGGGTCGTCAGGATTCGCGGCGCTCGCGGTGACCGTGGCAGGCATGGTCGGGATCAAGCTGCTCACAGTCGGTGGGACCGAGCGGAGCCTCGCCGGACTGGACTCCGAAACGCGGCGCGGCCACGTGTACGCGACCCTCGGGCGCAGGCTCGGTGTCGCTCGGGACGTGACCTCGGTCGCTTCGGCGGTTCTCGAAGCCTGCAGGGAGATCTTTCCCGCCACGTCGACCGGGATGGTGCTGATCAACGACCCCGCGGACGGCCTGCTGAAGTCCCCCGGAGCCTTCCTGTCGCCAAGCGGCGTGGGATCGGGTGGTCCCGCGTACGAGCTCGCTCCCGGGGAAGGACTGGGTGGCGCGGTCTTCGTCGCCGAGCGTGCCGAGGTGTGGCCGACCACCCTCTCCGCGTCGATGACGCAGGCGAGCCTGCGCGAGGCAAACCGGGTCCGGTTGCGGCGGTCAAAACTCGGATTCATCCGATCGGCGATCGGTGCCCCGCTGCGGGTCGACGGAACGACGATCGGCGCCATCCTGCTCACGTCCGAACGCCAGGAGAACGCGTGGGACGAGGCGGACGCACCGATCATCGAAGCGCTTGCCGATGAGGCCGCTCGGGCGATCGAGCGCGCGCGCCGCCACGAGGATGAGATGGGCCGCGCCCAGCTCGACGCGGTCACCGGGATGCCCCTGCGACCGCAGTTGCTCGCGGTCATCGACAAGGAACTCGCCCGCGCGTCGCGACGTGAGGGGACCCTCGCGCTGATCATGGCCGACATCGACGGATTCGGCGATCTCAACGACCGCTGGGGTCACGACGCCGGCAATCAGCTGCTCGAGACGTTCGCCGGGGTGCTCCGGTCCATCCTCCGCCGTGAGGACAGCGCAGCCCGTTTCGGGGCAGACGAGTTCGTCTGCGTGCTCCCGGGAGCCGATCGCGATCAGGCCGGGGCGGTCGCCGCGCGCATCCAGCAGCGATTCACCGCCGACNNGCGGACTGATCGAGGCCGCGTCGCACGAGCTCGCAACCGCCAAGGCTTCGCACGAGTTGACCGGGCGCTCGCGGCTCCGGCGCCGTGTGCGGGATGCCGCATCGAGTTGACATCGACTGACGAATAGTTCTACACTGAAACTATTCGTCCATCGAACACTCGAGGGCAGCGCGTGAGCCAGGCTCCAGCGGTCGACCGGCCCAGCCGTTCCGGAAACAGCACCGGCAACGCTCGCCGTGACGAGCTCGCTGACATGCTCTTCGGGTATATCGGCGGCCTCAAGCGCCGGCTGATGGCGAGCGTTCCCGAGGAGTTGAAGGGCGAGTTCGGCGGCGTCACCTGGCATCAGGTCGGAGCGCTCGAACAGCTTCGTGCCGCCACCGAGACATCTTCGGGAGCCACGATGAACGAGATCGCTCGCATGCAGCAGTGCGCGCTGAGCTCGGCAAGCGCGCTCGTCGACCGGATGATCCGCCTCGGATTCGCCGAGCGGCTCAGCGACGTCGACGACCGCCGGATCATCCGCATCGTGCCGACACACCTCGGCCTGCAGATGCTCGACCGCTTCGATGAGGCGAGGAAGGCGGTGTCGCTCGAGGCGCTCGCTTCGTTGAGCGACAAGGACCTCGAGCAACTCGTGCGCCTGATGGGCAAGATCGTCGACTGGCCGGAGCCGGGGCATACGCCGGGGCACCCCAAGGAGGCTGCGCATGACTGAGGTGCTCGACCGCCCCGACGCCGCTGCGGTCGCGATCGCTCCTTCCGGCGCCGGCACTATCGCCGGTGGCGCGCGATCCGGACGCTTCGACTACAAATGGATCGCGCTCGGCGTCGTGCTGCTCGGCACGATCATGACGATCCTCGACGCGACCATCGTCAACATCGCTATCCCAACGCTGCAGGGCGACCTCAAGGCCGGTTCCTACGCAGACATCTCATGGGTCATCACCGGGTATATGCTGGCCCAGGGAGCGGTCATCCCGATGGCCGGTTGGGCGACCGATCGCTTCGGTACCAAGCGGCTATACCTGATCACCATCGCGCTGTTCACGCTCGCTTCGATGGCATGCGGTGTCGCGCAGAATCTCCCGGAGCTGGTCGTCTTCCGCGTCCTGCAGGGACTCGGTGGTGGCATGTTGATGCCGATCGGCATGACCATCATCATGCGAGCCGTCGGGCCGCAGAACATGGGACGGGTCATGGGGATCTTCGGCATCCCGATGCTGCTCGCTCCGGCTGTCGGCCCAGTGCTCGGCGGGTGGTTCGTCCAGGACTTCTCATGGCGCCTGATCTTCTACGTCAACGTTCCCATCGGCCTCATCGCCTTCGCTTCCGCGTGGCGGTTCCTCACCGAGTCGCCGAAGTCGCATGGGTTGCGGCTCGACACCTTCGGTCTGCTGACGGCGCCGCCCGCAGCCGTCGCCGTGATGTACGCGGTGAATCAGAGCNNCTGCTGATGTTTCCGCTCGCCGCCGGTGCTGGACTGCTGGCGCTGCGCAACGGCTTCGTCGACGGCTGGACGGCGCTGGACACGCTCGTCATGCTCGCCGGCGCCGCCCTCGCGGTCGTCAACCTCATCATCGGTAACCGCGGCAACCCGGAGCCCCTGCTTCAGCTTCGCCTCTTCCGCGACCCGACCTTCTCGTGGTCGATGGGCCTCAGCTTCATCATCGTAACGGCCCTCTTCGGGGGCATGTTGCTGCTGCCCCTCTACCTGCAGGAAGTGCACGGATACAGCCCGCTCGAAACGGGACTTCTGTTGCTGCCCCAGGCGATCACCGCCGCCGTGGCGATGCCGCTGGGCGGTTATCTCACCGATCGCATCGGTCCGCGACCCGTGGTCGCGACCGGCATGGTCATGCTCGCGGGCGGCGGTTTCCTGCTTGCGCAGATTCACCCGACGTCCTCGAACTGGCTGGTTGTCAGTGCGCTGCTGCTGCGCGGGTTCGCGATGGGATTCTCGATGATGCCGTCGATGGCGGCGGCCATGGCGCGAGTGCCACATCATCTGAGCGGGAGTGCGTCAAGCATCTCCAACAGCTTGCAACGCATCGGCTCGTCGGTCGGCATCGCGGTGCTCGTGACGGTGCTCGCGGCACAGTTCACGACGGCGATCGGACAGGCATCGTGCGCACCGTCGCCCGCCGTGCTCAGCGCCGCATCCACACCCGGCCACCAGGTCACGACCGCGCAATTCTGCAGCTCGCTGAAGGGACAGTACGCGACCCTTATTCAGAATGGCGGTCAGCCTACGACGACCACCAAGGTCGCACCGGTGGTCGCGCACTTCGGCCGCACCTACGCATCCGACGCACTCAGCACCTCATTCGATCGCACGTTCGCGTTCATCACGATCCTGACGCTACTCGGCGTGATTCCCGCATTGTTCCTGCGCCGACCTGAGAAGACGGCCACGGGATCAATGCCCCAACTCGATGCCGCGTAAGGTCCTGGTCCTGGGCGGCACCGACTTCGTCGGGCCCGCCGTGGTCGGCGCCTCGCTCGCGCGCGGGGATGAGGTCACGATCTTTCATCGCGGCCAGACCGGATCAGCGCCCGATGGCGTCCGCGTGATCCACGGCGACCGCACCAATCCGGACGAGCTGGGCGCGCTGACACGCGAGCGGTGGGACATCGTCGTCGACGCGTGGTCACGGGCGCCACAGGTCGTGCAGAGCGCGGCGCGCGCTCTCGAACGGCATGCGCGCCGCTACGTGTACATCTCGACGATCTCGGTGTACACCGGTGCGCACGAAGGCGTCATCACCGAAGCGTCGCCCACTGTCGAAGCGCGCCCCGACGCCGGCGCAACCGACTACGCAGCCGACAAGCGCGGTGCCGAGCTCGCGATCGAGGAAATCTTCGGTAGCGACCGATGCCTCNNTGGTGGCTGCGTCGCATCGCGAGAGGCGGCGACGTGCTCGCGCCCGGTCCGCGGGATCTCGCCGTGCAGTACATCGATGCGCGAGACCTCGCCGCCTTTGCCATCGACACCGCGTTGCATGGCGCGGTGAATGTGCTGAGCCGCCCCGGCCACACGACCATGGCGGACCTGCTCGCGCTCTGCCACGAGGTCACGGGTTCAGCCGCGTCCTTCACGTGGGTCGACGCGGAGTTCCTGCTCGCGCACGAAGTTGCCCCGTGGACGGAGCTCCCGGTCTGGGTGCCGCCGGTCGGCGACATGGCGAGCTTCTACAGTTGCGATTCCTCGCTCGCTCTTCGATCCGGTCTGACCTGCCGCTCGGCACGCGAGACCGTGCAGGACACGTGGTCGTGGTTGCGTGACCACCCGGAGTGGACGCAGGCGGTGAATGCCAACCGCTCGCGGGTCGGCATGGAGCCGGAACGCGAGGCCGCGTTGCTGGCCGCCTGGGCCGATCAGCCCCCCGCAGCCCGGTAGCGCCGCCCCCGCTTGGCGACCAGCTCGTCGACCGGCACCTCGCAGAGCTCGTCGAGGTGGCGGATCACAGCGCCGCGGATGGCGGCGATGACCAGCGGCGCGTGCGCGTGCGCACCGGGCGGCGGNNTCGCGATAGAGGATCGCCGCGCACGTCTCCGGAGGGGCGACCGTGTACACCGCGTTCTCGAGGGCGAGCACACGATCGGCGAGGGCCAGTGCCAGCGCACCCCCGGAGCCGCCCTCGCTGAGCACCACGCTCACCGTCGGCGTCCGCAGCCCGAGCATGCAGAGCAAGGCATCGGCGATCGCCCATGCCTGTCCGCGTTCCTCGGCAGCGATGCCCGCGTGTGCCGCCGGCGTGTCCACCAGGCACACTACCGGCATCGAGAACTTCTCCGCCTGGCGCATGAGCCGGACCGCCTTGCGATATCCCTCGGGGTGCGGCATCCCGAAGTTGTGGAGCGCGCGGGTCATCGGGTCGGTGCCCTTCTCCTGACCGATCACCATCACCGAGCGACCGCCGAGCCGGGCGGGACCGCCGACGACGGCGCGGTCGTCACCGAAGAGCCGGTCGCCGCGAAGCTCCGTCCATCCACCGGTGATCGCCGCAATCACCTGCAGGGCGCGCGGCCGCTCAGGGTGGCGGGCGAGCTCGACCGCCGCGAAGGCGATCCGTTCGCGTTCGGTGGTCTCGATGGTGCTGCTCATGCGCGCCCCGAGTAGATGCGAATCAGCGTCCCCACGGTGTCGCGCAGGCGTCCGCGCTCGACAACCGCGTCGACCATCCCATGGGCGAGCAGGAATTCCGCGGTCTGGAAGCCGTCGGGCAGCTTGTCGTGCGTCGCCTGCTCGATGACCCTGCCTCCGGCGAACCCGATCCGCGCGCCAGGCTCGGCGATGATCACGTCGGACTGGACGGCGAAGGAGGCGGTCACGCCGCCGAAGCACGGGTCGCCGAGGATGCTGATGTACGGGAGGCGCGCGGCGATGACCTCCGCGACGGCGGCCGAGCAGCGCGCCATCTGGGCGAGCGACGCGATGCCCTCCTGCATCCTCGCGCCGCCGGACGTGCACACCGCCACGAGTGCTCGCTGCTCCGCGACGGCCATCTCGCAGGCGCGAGCGAAGATCTCGCCAGCGCCGCTGCCGAGCGATCCGCCGAGAAACTCGAAGTCCATGCAGGCGAGCACCACCGGATTCCCTGCGAGCGACGCCCTCGCGGTGAGGAAGGCCTCGTGCAGGCCGGTGCGTTCCCGGGCGCGTGCAACGCGCTGCGGGTACGGGACGCCGTCGTCGAAGCCGAGCGGATCGCGATCGCCGACCTCGACGACGAGCGTCTCAGCCGTGTTCGGGTCGGCGAGCTGGTCGATGCGCTGGGCCGCGCCCACAACGCCGTGATTGCCGCACTCGGAGCAGACGTTGAGGTCGGCGGCATAGCGTTCGGCAACGAACCGGCGTTTGCAGCGTGGACACGCGACGGTCCCCGTTGTCGGCGCCGTCGGCCTGAGTTCGGGTCCGGGCGCCTGCAGCCTGTTTCGCGGCGCCTGTCGCCGCGACGTCACCGCGTCGGCGCGATCCATCGGAGGGCGATACCACCCCACACCACGCCCGATCCAAACGCGATGCAGACCACGCGATCCCCCTGCCGCATCCTCCCCGTCTCGACGGCTTCGGCCAGCGCGATCGGGATCGATGCTCCGCTGGTGTTGCCGTACCGATCGATGTTGATCACCACCCGGTCGAGCGGGACGTTCAGGCGCTTCGCGACCGCCTCGATGATGCGCAGGTTGGCCTGGTGGGGGACGATCAAGGTCACGTCCTCGAGAGACCAGCCCGCCTCGGCGCAGACAGCCCGCGCCGCATCCGCCATCCGCTCCACGCCGAGTCGGAAGGTCCCCTTGCCGTACATCCGAAGGCCGTTCTCGCCATCCTCATCGCCGGCTTTGGGCCCGTAGTAGATGAGGTCGGCCTCGGCGCCGTCGGCACCCCACTGCACACCCTCGACACCGCCCGCATCCGACACCCCGAGGACCGCGGCACCGGCGCCGTCACCGAAAAGCACGCAGGTCGATCGATCCTTGTAGTCGATGAGTGAGGTCAGGGCGTCGCCGGCGATGACGAGCACGCGGCTCATTCCCGACGCCACGATGAGGCCGCGGCCGATGGCCACCCCGTAGACGAAGCCGGCGCAGGCGGCNNACGGTCGCGACGATCAGGGCGTCGACGCTGTCGACTCCCGCGGCTGCCATCGCCCGGCGGCCGGCTTCGGCGGCCATCATCGAGGTCGTCATTCCGGACGCGATCTTGCGGCGCTCGCGGATGCCGGTTCGCTCGAGGATCCAGGCGTCGGACGTCTCGACCATCGCCTCGAGGTCGGCGTTGGTGATGACTTCGTCGGGCAGGTACGAGGCGATTCCGAGGATGGCTGCCGTCCTCGTGGCGCCTGGGGGGACTCCTGCGGGTGCGGACGCGGGGGCATGGAGGATCGCCATCTGGACAGAAGCTTAGGCGAGCGCCGGGGGTTACGTCACCGTTCTACTGATGTACATTTCCCGATCGAGATGCTCGGGAGCCTGATCGCGGTCAACAACCCGTTCCCGTTTTCGATCAGCGGGTTCACCGGGCTCACCACTGCCCAGATCATCTCGTTCTTCATCGTGTTCGTCATCTTCAACGCCTACGTGGTGCTCATGGTGATCGCGCTGGTGGCCTTCTACTTCACGTCCAAACCCCGGCACGGGGTGGTTCGCACCGCTGCGATCTGGCACTTCGTCGCCGTCCTGTGGATGCTGATGGCGTTCATCGGCACCGTCTGGGGTGCCCCCGCGGAGAAGACATTCCTCGGCGGGACCGGGCTGGCCACGCTCGGCATCGGCCAGCGAGCCATCAACGAGTTCATCAGCATGGGCTTCGCGTTCATCGCCGTCGTCTGCATGGGGGTCGGGTTCGCTCGCGGCTCAGCACAGACCAGGGAGATTCGCGAAGAGGTCTTGTCGGCGGTCTAGTTCAGCGGGGCCGCGTCCCTAGCGGAGCGAGAAGGAGAGGATCGACGCCGGGTTCAGCAGTGCGAAGGAGCGCTGGACGGCGTGGGTCTCGTTGGTGATCGCGGTGATCCAGANNGTCTCGCGCCACATCGCCGAGTTGCCGTCGGGGACCTCCTCGAGCGGTGACACCAGGATCACCCCCGACTTGGCAATGGTCACGCGGGGCTCGAGCCGGCTCAGGACCGGGTAGTTGGTGGAGAGCGGTTCGGCGCGTGAATTCCTGACCTGAAGGAATGCCCCGAACCGGTTGATGCTGTCGCTCAGGCGTTCCGCGCCGATGACCTCGAGCTCGCCCGTCAACCGGATGAAGGTGCCGTAGATCTCGACCTCACGCCATCCGCTCACAGGCTTCCAAGGCTACTCTCCGGCAGGCGCCTGGGGCGCGCCCGACCCGGCGCGCGGCGCGGCCCGTGCGGTGACGTATCCTTTCGGCCGTCTGACGCTCCGAACACGAGAAATGGAACGCCTCATCGTCGCTCTCCGCACCGACTTCGGATGCTTCGTCATCATCGTGGCATTCGTCGTGATCATGATTTCGGCGATAGTGTTCGCCAACATCCTCACCCCACCCGCTAGCAATCCGCTGCTCTAAGACGGGATGAGTTTCATCGCGACTCCCGGTCAGGCGGCGTCCGCCTCGCAAGCTCGTAAACTTGGGCCGAGTACGAGCACCCTCCTGAGGACTGTATGGCGCTGAATCCGTACGAATCGACGCGTGGGAGAATGCGGGCTCGCGCCGAGACGACGAGGCGTCAGTTCCTGATGATCATGGGCGGGCTCGCAGCTGCCGGCGCAAGCCTGTTCGGGAGCATCGAGGTCCTGAAGTTCATGTTCCCCCAGGCATCGGGGAATGCACCCGCGCTTTTCAAGACATCGTTCACCTTCGAGCAGCTGACCGGCGGCATGGTCAACGGCAAGCCGGTGACGCCCGTCAACGTGCTCTCCGAGACCGCCAAGCGGGTCACGGTCGTGCTCGACGATGCCGGCATCTACGCGGTGTACCTCGTCTGCACGCACCTGGGGTGCACGCCGAACTACGTCACCGATGTGACCACTGGGTCGGGCGTCTCAGCGTCGGTTGCAGAGGCGCGCGGAGTGCGCGCGACAGACCAGCGACTCCCCAACGGCTGGGCATGTCCCTGCCACGGCAGCCGGTACTTCATCGACTCGACGAACTTCTACGGACCGGCACCCCGGCCGATGGACTGGGTGAGCATCTCGGTCACCCCCGACGGGTTTTTCGCGGTCGACCGATCGGTACTGGTGGCGACACGTGGACCTGGGAACAACGCTGCGCCACAATGGCGCCTGCTGGTCGACACTCAGAAGAGCAACGGCAAGACCCTCGGGGTCTGAATTGAGGAGGCGGGCTAGGCGAATGAGGGGTCTCGGTCGATGAGCGCAACCCCCGGCGAGGCGAATCCCGTTCGCGCGTTCGTCGCGCAGCTCTGGGGATCCGTCTTCCGTCACGGGCTGCCGACCAACGACAAGGTCGCGGCTCGCACCGCGCTGACCAACTTCTTCCTCCACATCCACCCGGTGCGGGTCAAGAAGTCCGCGGTTCGCGTGTCCTACACGCTGTGCCTCGGCGGGCTCTCGTTCTTCCTCTTCATCCTGCTGACGATCACCGGGCTGTTCCTGATGTTCTATTACATCCCCTCGGTGGATTCGGCGTATCAGAACGTCAAGGATCTGCAGTTCGTCGCCGTCTTCGGCGACATCATCCGCAACAT
>PLDZ01000179.1 GCA_003136295.1 Candidatus Dormiibacterota bacterium | reverse complement strand
GCTACCGCGAAGGCGAGTCAGCGCAGCCCGGTAGAGGCCGGTTAGTCCACCCAGGCCAGGGCTCCCGACTGGTGCCGCCGCGTCCGGATCAGACCGCGAGGCACGTGATCGTCTTGACCACGCCGTCGGCGGACTGGATCCGATCCAGGATGAGNNGGTGATCGCGTCGACCAGGACGATGCCGTCACTGCCTCTCAGGGCGTCAGCCACGTGCTGTGCCCTGCCTGCACTCGCTGTCACGAGCACGTATGCACGAATCATCTCGCTGCTCCCACGGTTGAAACGCTCGGCGACTGTAGCATGGGTACATGCCGTGGGCCATCGTNNCGGCGCGCATTCGCGGGCGGTCAACCCGTTCCCGGCAGCACGCCGAAAGCCCGCCTCGACGCTCAGGCCGCGGTCATGGCGGTCAGGGCTTCCATCCTGCTGACCTGGCGCGCGCTGCTTACCGCGGTGTTCCTGACCGCAACGGCCGTCCTCGGCGTGGCCGGCGTCACGATCGTCATCCTGAGCCCACGTTGGCTCGGCGCGATCCTGCTCGCAGGCGCGGTCGGCGCCGGCGCCGCGACGTGGGTAGAGGGACGTGTCCTTGTGGTCGCGGTGCGTATGCGGAACCGACGGCGTCGTGACGAGCGTCTGCGCAAGACAGCCCCTTCCTNNAGGTAGGGAGCGACGCTTTCACCCTGCTCGGCCGCGTCCATCATCAGCTCACTGACCGTCGGGTGCGCATGGATGATCGATCCGAGGTCGTCCATCGAAAGGCCGTCGCTGATGGCCACCCCGACCTCGTGAATGATCTCGACGGCGTGCACGCCCATCACGGTCGCACCGACGAGGCGGTCGGTCGCCGCATCGGCATACAGCTGCGCGAGGCCGTCGGGCTCACCCTCGCCGAGTGCTTTGCCATTGCCGAGATACCGAGCTTGACCTAGCTTCAGCTCGATGCCCGCCGCTTTCGCGGCCTCCGGGTTCACGCCAACCATGGCAATTTCAGGATGGGTGTAGATGCACGATGGCACCACGGTCCGGTCCATCGCCATCACATCGTGGCCGAGCGCGTTCTCGGCGGCGCGTCCACCCTCGGCACTGCCCAGGTGCGCCAGCTGCAGGCCACCGATGCAATCTCCGGCTCCCCAGATCTTCGGGTTGGCTGTCCGCAGGAACGCGTCCACGTCGACGTGATCCCGATCATTGATGAGGACGCCCGCATCCTCAAGGCCGATGCCGCGGGTCTGGGCGCGGCGTCCGANNGTGTCCGCGCTGTAGTCCACCGACTCGACCCGGCGTCCCGCGAGAAACGTGATCCCCTGCTTTTCGACGATGCGACGCCACTGCTGGACGATCCGAGGGTCGACACCCGCAAGGACCTGCGGGAGCACCTCGACGACGGTGATGCGCGACCCCAGTGCCGCAAAGAGGCTCGCGAATTCACAACCGACGACTCCGCCGCCGATCACGAGCATGTGGTCGGGAATGCGCTCCAGGCGGAGGATGCCGTTGGAGGTCACCACGCGGGGATGCTCCATGTCGATGCCGGGCAAGCCGGACGGCTCGGTGCCGACACAGACGATGAGGTGATCGAACTCGTGGCGTCCCTCGGCAGTGACGATCGCGTCGCCGTCGACCACCCCCTGAGCGCGAACGACGCGCACGCCTCGACGCTTGCACGCCGCCTCGACGCCCTTGCGCATGGTGACCACGATCTCTTCCTTGCGCTCCATCATCCGCGGGAAATCCACCTCGGGCTCGGGGACGCGAATGCCGAAGGACGCTGCGTCGCGGATCTTGCGGAGCAGGTCGGCTCCCGCAAGCAATGATTTGGTGGGAATGCAGCCCCAGTTCAGACAGGTTCCGCCCAGCTCGGCGCGTTCGATGAGCGTCACCTCAGCACCCAGCTGCGCGGCGCGGAGCGCGGCGACATCGCCGGCGGGACCCCCGCCAAGCACCACCACACGCTGGGTCATGCGGTGATGTTCGTGGTGACGGGTAGGGCGGCGGCTGCTCCGTTCTGACCGCGTCGTGACGTGGCGAATGCCTCGGTGACGATGCGTTCCTGCTCGAGTTGATGCGAGCCCGCGTATCCCTCCGAGGGACTGGCGCGACGCGGTCTGCCGATGTAGTCCCACTGAATGTTCGACGGACGCGCCAGGCCAAGCGCACGCTCCAGGCTCCCCCACGCGCCCATGTTCTGCGGCTCCTCCTGCACCCAGTACAGCCGCTCGAGCTTCGGATACGAGGCCACCAGCTCGAGAATGGCGTCGACGGGCAGCGGATAGAGCTGTTCGACACGCGCGATGGCGACGTCGGTCGCCTCGACGCGCTGCGGTGCGAGGCTGAGCTCGTAGTAGATGCGCCCCGAACAGAGGAGCAGCGACCGGACCTCGTCGCGGCGTTCCGCGCCGCTGGGATCGTCGATCACCGGCTGGAACCTGCCGGTGCTGAGGTCGGCGAGCCTGGAGGTCGATTCCTTGAGGCGCAGCAGGCTTTTCGGCGTGAAGATGATCAGCGGGCGAGGGTCGTTGAGCAGTCCCTGGCTGCGCAGCAGGTGAAAGTACTGCGCGGGCGTCGTGCAGTTCGCCAGGCGCATGTTGTCGTTCGCGCAGAGTTGCAGGAAGCGTTCGATTCGCGCGCTCGAGTGCTCCGGACCACTCCCCTCATAGCCATGGGGCAGGAGCATGGTCAAGCGTGAGTGCTGGCCCCATTTGGCGCGGGCCGACGAGACGAACTGGTCGACGATCATCTCGGCGTTGTTGAAGAAGTCGCCGTACTGCGCTTCCCAGATGACCAGTGTCTCCGGGTCCGCCGCGCTGTAGCCGTATTCGAAGCCCAGGCAGCCAACCTCGCTGAGCGGACTGTTGAGCACCTCGAAGGTGGCCTGCGCGTCGGTGAGGTGCTGCATCGGGATGAACACCTCGCCGGTGCGCTCGTCGTGAAANNGCAAGGTGGCGATGGCTGAACGTGCCGCGCACCGTGTCCTGGCCGGTGAGCCGGATCGGATGAGCCTGGGTGATGAGCGACGCGAACGCGAGTGCCTCGGCGGTCCCCCAGTCGACGGCGCCCTCGAGCATGGCCGTCTTGCGTCGCTCCATCTGACGGAGGAGCTTGGCGTTCGGCGTGAAGTGTTTGGGAAAGGTCAGCAACTGGTCATTGAGCGCCGCAAGCTGACGCCCGGAAACGGCGGTCCGCATGGTCGGATCGTCCGGCCCCTCCATCACCTGTTCGTGGGTCAGATCGTCGAGCTCGGCCGCGAGGTTTTGCTTCACCCGCTTGTGCGCATCGGCAATGCGGCCGTACATCGCTTTGGCCTGCGCCTCGACGTCTTCGGCCCGGAGCAGCCCATCGGCCACCAGCTGCGCCGCGAACAACTCGCGGACGGTGGGGTGCTGGCGGATCTTCATGTACATGAGCGGTTGCGTGTACGCCGGCTCGTCGGTCTCGTTGTGTCCAAACCGCCGGTAACCGATCAGGTGCACCATGACGTCGCGTCGGTATGCACGGCGGTAGTCGTACGCGAAGGTCATCGCCGCCAGACAGGCCTCGACGTCGTCGGCGTTGACATGGACGATGGGGATGTCAAATCCCTTGGCGAGATCAGATGCGTAACGGGTCGACCGCCCCTCCTGTGGGTCCGTGGTGAAGCCGACCTGGTTGTCGGCGATGAAGTGCACCGTGCCGCCGGTTGTGTAGCCGGGGAGCGACTGCAGGTTCAGCACCTCCTGCACGACGCCCTGCCCGGCGAAGGCGGCGTCGCCGTGGATCAGCACCGGCAGCGCCGCCATGGGATCGAGGTGCAGCGTCGTTGCACGACGCTGGGTCTGCGCCGCGCGGCACCAACCCTCCACCACCGGGTCGATCGCCTCGAGGTGGCTGGGGTTCGGCAGCAGACGGACCAGGATCACCTTGCCGGATTCCGTGTGATAGGTCCCGGTGGCGCCGACGTGGTACTTCACGTCGCCGGTCGAGTCGACGCGACCGATCGCCCTGCGCGCGGACGCGAGTTCGAACGCGTTGAGAATCGACTCGTACGAGTGATTGGCGACGTGCGCGACCACCGCGAGCCGTCCGCGGTGGGGCATGCCCATGACGACCTCGCCGATGCCGTCGTCGGCGACAAGGCTCATGAGGGTCTCGAGCATCGGCACCAGGGCGTCGAGTCCCTCGAGTGAGAACGTCTTCTGACCCAGGAAGGCGGCGCGCTGGTATCGCTCCATCGCGTCGACCCGGGTGAGGCGCTCGAGGAGTCGAAGCCTATCCTCGACGGTCAGCGCCGGTCGGTATTTGCCCGACTCGATGTGCTCGCGCAGCCACACGCGCTGCTCGTGGCTCGAGATGTGCTCGATCTCGAAGGCGATGGTGCCGCAGTACGTCCTCCGAAGATTCGGGAGCACCTCTGCGAGGTTGCGACCGGGGACATAGATGCGCAGCAGATCGGCGGGGATCTGTTCCATCAACTCCGGGGTCAGGCCGTAGGTCGACGGCTCCATGGCGGGATCCCCGATCGGCGGCGAGCCGAGCGGGTCGAGGTGGGCGCCGAGATGGCCGTGGGTCCGGTGCGCTTTGACCAGTGACGTGGCCGCCTGCATCGCGCCGAGCAGGATGCGATCGGGTGCTCCGTCGATGGCGCTCAAGGGACGAGGCGCGGGGGGCGAGACCGTGCGAGCCGGCGCGGTTTCGAGCGAGGGTAGATTCAGGCCAAGGCTGGCGAAAACCAGGTCGTAGAAATGTTCGGCACCGTCGAGCAGGGATTCGATGCGACCGAGAAACTCCCCCGACTCGGCCCCCTGGATGACGCGGTGATCGTAGGTGCTGGTCATGGTCATCACCTTGCCGACGCCGAGGTCGCGGATGATCGTTTCGGGCACGCTGCGCCACTCGGCGGGATAGCCGATGGCGCCGACGGCGACGATGGTTCCCTGACCGGGCATGAGCCGTGGTACCGATGCGACAGTCCCGATCCCGCCCGGATTGGTCAGCGTCAGGGTCGCGCCTTGGAGTTCGTCGGCGGAGAGTGTGTTCGTTCGGGCGCGTTCGATCAAGCGTTCGTACTCGTCGCGGAATTCCTTAAAAGGGAGCTCCGAGGCGTTGCGGATGACCGGGACGACGAGCGAACGTGAACCGTCCTTGCGGACGCTGTCCACCGCCAGACCGAGGTGCACNNGCGGGACTCGCGCCGGCGGCCTTCGCGATGGCGTATCCGATGAGGTGCGTGAACGACACCTTGCCCGCGTTGCCAGCGGCTGTGAGCGCGCTGTTCAGCTGGCGGCGGCTGCTGTCGAGCACGTCGACACCGACGCTTCGGAAAGACGTTGCGGTGGGGATGTCGCGGCTGCGCTCCATGTAGTCCACGAGAGCCGCCGCCGCACCCTTGATCGGCTCGGCGTGTTCGCCGTCGACGACCCGGACGGTGGTGTCGTGTCGCGGTCCAGCGCCGGTCTTGGCACCGAGCACGTCTCCCTTGGTCACGATGCCGCCCGGGCCCGATCCGTGTATGGCGCGAAGATCGACCCCGTTCTTGGCAGCGGCCCTGCGCGCCAGAGGCGCCGCCTCGACGTCCGCGCTGTTCGATGCGGCAGTCGGTGTGGGTGTGGCGGGGACCGCCTCGGGAAGCGGCGGCGGGGCCGGGACGGCTGCGGCGGCGCTCGGTGGCGACGGAGCAGCCTCGGCTTCGGGCTCCGGCGCCTTGGCAGTCGGGGGAGACTCGGCAGCCTCGGCCTCGGGCACAGGTGCGTCGGCGCTCGGGGGCGACTCGGCCTCGGGCACGGGTGCATCGGCAGTCGGTGCGGTGGCCGGCACCGCCAGAGCCCCGGGGGCGATCACCCCAAGGGTTGCACCGACAGCAACAGTCTCACCTTCGGCCGCGACGATCTCGGTCAGTTGGCCGGTCGCCGGCGCCGGCACCTCGACGTCGACCTTGTCGGTCGTCACCTCGACGACGGGCTCGCCCTCCTCGACATTGTCACCCACCGCCTTGAGCCAGCGGGACACGATTCCTTCCGAAACGGACTCACCCATCGCCGGGAGGGTCAGCGAAACAGGGTCAGCCACTCTTGAATCGTCTCACCTTCGCTCTTCACCGGTGCGGACACGCAATGGAACTCAAACAAGGGTTCCGCTCAGCTCGCACCCGAGCTCACGGCCATTCCTGGGTCAGACCTGACCGCGGGCCTAACTCGCCTGTCGCTTGCGCCGATCCGAGGTCCGGCGAATCGCCGTGCGGAGCCATTGTCGCGTGACCGGGATGAACTCCTCGTCGAGCAGCGCGCAGGCGATCAGCACCACGACCGCGCCTCCCAGACCGATCAAGCCGCTCTGCCAGATGGCGAACCGCGGTTGCGTGCCAACGCACGACCCGGTGCACGAGGTTGTGACCTGGCCGGCAGCGAGGCCGAGGAGGATGCCGGCGACCGCCCCGACACCGTAGAGCAGCACCGTCCTCGCCGTGTTCACCGCATGAATATAGGCGCCTGAGCTGCGCGTCAACGGCCAGGAGGTGGGCTGCGGCAGCGGATTCCGCGCAGCGCACTTCTATACACAAATCCGTATACTTTTCTGGAAGCCGGATCCGTCCGGCGCGGCCGGAGGGGCGACCGTCAAAGCTCGATCTTTGGAGGTAGCCCATGCCTGGTATTCACCGATTCCGCATCCTGATCGGTGTGGCTGCGGCAGGAGGCCTGGTGGCCTTCGCCGTCCATGCCGGCGCGCAGGCTCCCACGCCCGGTCGCTACATCAGCTGGGCGCCGCCGGCTGTGGCGACGGCGACGCCCGGGGCTGGGGCTGCTCTCCCGCTGGCGAGTCCTTCCCCGGTCACCAATGCCGGACCGCTCGGGGGTCTGACCTCCCCGTTGTCAGGTCTGTTCAAGCAGTTGAACGCAAATACCGCGGCCACTGCCAGTGGCCAATACTCGGTGCTCCACGAGCTCGAAACTGCCCTTGCGGCCCATATTCAGCAGTTCCTGAAATGGGTGACGGGCGGGCGATGAACGCCGGGCGGTCAGAATCGAGAGGTGCCACCTCCTCTCGTGCCCGGCGAAAAGCGCCGGGCGGACATTCGCAACGTCGCGATCATCGCGCACGTCGACCATGGCAAGACCACGCTCGTCGATGCCCTGTTGAAGCAGTCGCGTGTCTTTGCAGCCCACGAGCAGGTCGGCGAGCTGATCATGGATTCAAACGATCTCGAGCGCGAGAAGGGGATCACCATCCTCGCCAAGACCACGTCGGTTCACTACAACGGGGTCAAACTCAACATCATCGACACCCCGGGACACGCGGATTTCGGGGGCGAGGTCGAGCGTGTTCTCGGGATGGCGGACGGCTGCCTGTTGCTGGTCGACGCCGCAGAGGGGCCAATGCCGCAGACGCGAGTCGTGCTTCGCCAGGCCCTCGCACTCGGGCTGCAGCCGATCATCGTCGTGAACAAGATCGACCGAACCAACGCCCAGCCCGCGGAGACGGTCGAGGCCACCCACGACCTGCTGCTCGAGCTCGCCAAGGAGTCGTGGCAGCTGGACGCGCCGGTGCTCTACACCAACGCACGTGAGGGCACAGCCACCCCGGATCTCATCCATGCGGGGGTGACCCTGGAGCCCCTGCTCGACGCCATCATCGAGCAGGTGCCGGCACCGCTTGCGGACCCGGACGGCCCGTTGCAGATGCTCGTGAGCAACCTCGACCACGACAACTGGAGCGGCCGGCTCGCACTGGGACGCATTCAGCGCGGCACCGTACACCCCGGACAGAGCGTCGTCTGCTGCACCGCTTCGGGCGCGGGGAAGGTCGAACGAATCGCGACAGTGCTCACCGTCGAGGCGCTCCAGCGCCTCTCGGTGGAGTCCGCGTCCGCAGGCGAGATCGTCTACCTGTCGGGAATCGCGGCGGTTGCCATCGGGGACACCATCGCCGACGCGGAATCGCCGGAGGCGTTGCCACGCCTCGAGATCGGCGAGCCGACGCTGCGGATGCAGTTCTCGGTGAACCAGTCGCCGCTCGCCGGACGAGAGGCGACCGTGAGCAGCACGTCACGGCAGCTGCGTGCGCGGCTGGAGCGCGAGTTGCTCACCAACGTCGCCCTCCGCGTGGAGGACGGACCCACCGCGGACATCTTCGACGTCAGCGGCCGCGGCGAATTGCATCTCGCCATCCTCATCGAGACCATGCGCCGCGAGGGCTACGAGTTCGAGGTGTCGCGACCCGCGGTCATCACCAAGGAGATCGACGGCGAGCGTGTGGAACCGGTGGAGGATTGCGTCATCGACTGCTCCGCAGATGTTGTCGGCGCCATCACCGATGCGCTCGGAACACGCGGTGCAAAGATGACCGCGATGCGCACCGACGCCGGCGGCGGCGTGCGGTTGACGTACCACGCACCGACCCGCGCGCTCATCGGGTTGCGCAGCCAGATCCTCACCCTCACGCGCGGCACCGGCGTGATGGCAACGCGTCTCCTCGGCTGGGAGCGCACCTGGGCGCTGCCGACGACGACACGCGGCGGCGTGCTCACCGCGAGTCAGCCGGGAGTGGCCGTCGCCTACGGTCTCGTCACCCTGCAGGAACGGGGACAGCCGCTCATTGCGCCGGGGACGCCCGTCTACGAAGGCATGATCGTCGGCCTCAACCGCAGGCCAGGTGACATCCACCTCAACGTGACCAAGCAGAAGCAGAAGACCAA
>PLDZ01000202.1:33926-50936 GCA_003136295.1 Candidatus Dormiibacterota bacterium | reverse complement strand
GGCGGGCCCGACGAGGCACTGCGAGTGGTCACGCGCTATCTGAAGGATCCCGCCTTACAGGCGATGCTGCCGATCACCCGCCGGTGAGGGCGCCGTCGCGGCGAGGTTTGTGACAGATAGCGACCTGGCCGACCGCCCAGTCCATGTCGGCCGCGGGCAATGACTCCAAGAGGTCCGCGACGAAGAACCGTGCGTGCGGCCCGCCATAGGTCTCGGTCGCATATGCAACGGCTGCGTGCGAGCTGTCTGCGCCGTCGACGGTCGCCCCGGCCCCGGCCATGAGCGCAACGCCGTAACCGGTTCCCCAGCCGAAGTCCAGGGCCCGCATGCCGTCCCTGACGAGATTCTCCGCGACCCACTCGTACACACCCGCATGACCCGCAGATGTGATGTCTCTTGTCGCGGTCGGAACGTACCGGTCCTGGCCGTCGGCGGTCGCGAGATCAGTGTCGGGCATGGGGTCGCAAGCTTTACTGCTGCCGCCCTCGTGGTTCGGACGGGGCGAGCCGGAGGTCGATGCACCAATCGTTGCACCGCATGGGATGGCCGGCTGGGTACTCGAATTCACACTCACCGAGGTTGGTGAACCCGGACTTCCGGCAGATCCCGTTGGATGGGGCGTTCGCGATGGAGGGGAAGGCGTGCAGAAAGCGGCGCATATGGTCGCGCCGGACGTGCGCCACCAGCACCGCCACTGCGTCGCTTGCCAGGCCTCGCCCTTGATACTCGGGAAAGATCATCCAGCCGGTTTCATATACGAGTTCGTCTTGCCATGTCTTGTCCCAGTACCCGATGGTACCGATGACCTCCGACAGCGGAGCGCGGACGACCTTGAACATCTGGCCCGTTCCCTTTCCACCGGCGGCCAGGTAACGGCGGTGCGCGTCGAGGATCTGCTCGCGGCTCTGAGGCCCACCGAGGTGCTCCATCATGTCGGCATCCGATAGGCACCTCTCGACGACCCAGAGGTCACCGTCTGTCCACGGCAGCAGTTCGATCACTGCTTCAAATCCAAGCTGTCTCACCCGCCAGGTGCGTCCCGATTCTCGAGCCATCCTAATCAGCGGCGCCTCGCGATCGTCTCACCGCGCGTTCCTGGCTCGGTGGCCACTCACACCGCGGCAACCCTGCCGGGGCGTGGATGCGATCGTTGCGAGTGCGTTGTCGCGGGTTGTCCTGGCTACTATTGGCAGGCTCGGCCGGCTGGCGCAGCGGCCATATTCGGCTCTCGGACGGCGGTATAGAACCGGGCGTTATGGCAGGCGAGCTTCAAGGGGAATCCCTACCGTCCCAGGGTAGCCAAGTGGTCAAGGCAGCGGTCTGTAAAACCGTGTACCGATGGTTCGACTCCATCCCCTGGGACACCAAACCCTTGCAGCTAGCGGGTCACGTAGCGGTTGTACCGGGCGCGTGACCACACATATCCGACTGCCGTCAGGCCCACGCACCACGCGGCCGCGATGACCGCGTTGTTGCCGATCGGAGTCCCGGTGAGGAGGCCGCGCAGGGTGTTGATGATCGAGGTGAACGGCTGATTCTCGGCGAACCAGCGCACTCCGGCCGGCATCGAGGCAGTCGGCACGAACGCGCTGCTGATGAATGGCAGAAACTGCGGAATCAGCGACAGGCTGTTCGCGCCGGCCGGAGTCTTCGCCTGCAGGCCGAAGGCGATCGTCAGCCAGGTGAGTGCGAGCGTCAGCATGGCGAACACGCCGGCAGCCGCCAGCCACTCGAGCGGTGTTGCCGTGGGACGAAAACCAAGCCCGAGCGCAACCGCGACGACGAGCGCGCCGCTGATCAGCGTACGGATCATGCTGCTGAGCACCTGCCCGATCAACACGGACGTGCGCGTGATCGCCATCGTGCGAAAGCGGGCGATGATGCCTTCGTTCATGTCGATGCAGACGTTGATCGCTGTCGCCGCCGCGCTGGCGCCCGCGGTCATCACGAGGATGCCCGGAGCGAGGTAGTCGATGTAGCGACCCCCCGCCGGTGTTGCGACCCCCAGACCTGCGCGCAGGGTATTGCCGAACACGCCGACGAACAGGAGCAACAGGAACACCGGCACCATCAGGCCGCTGATTGCCATGATCGGATAGCGAAGCGAGTGCCGGATATCGCGCCGCAGCATGGTTGCCGAGTCGCGCATCGCAAAGGTGGATGTGCTCATGCCGATGCCTCCAGTGCGTGATGTGGAGCGCCGGTCAGGGCGAAGAAGACGTCATCGAGGTCCGGCGTCTCAACGGTGACGCTCTCGACGCTGAGAGCACGTTCGTCGAGCTGATCGAGCACGCTTCGGAGCGACCGCGGTGTGCCGTCGGTGGGAATGTCGAGGACGAGCGCGTCGTCGTCGAATGACGCCCTGCCGAGCACGCGCGCGGCGACGCTCACAGCCGCGGCATCGCGGAAATGGAGCCGGACACGGCCACCCGGGATGCGCCGCTTGAGCTGATTCGGCGTGCCCTCGGCGACCAGCCGCCCCTGATCGAGGACGGCGATGCGGTCGGCGAGCTGGTCGGCCTCATCCAGGTTCTGGGTGGTGAGCAGAACAGTCACGCCGCCGGCGACGAGCTCTCGGGTGATCTGCCACATCGTGTGGCGGCTGCGAGGATCGAGACCGGTGGTCGGCTCGTCGAGGAAGATGATTCGCGGTTCGCCGAGGAGTGTCATGGCGAGATCGAGTCGCCGGCGCATGCCGCCCGAGTACTTCATGACCATTTGCCCAGCCGCATCCACCAGGTCGAATCGGTGGAGGAGTTCGTCGACTCGCAAACGACCGGCTCGCCGGTCCAGGTGGTGGAGATCGGCCATGAGCCGCAGGTTCTCCCTGCCCGTGAGCAGGTAGTCGACGGACGAGAACTGGCCGGTGACACCGATCGTGTCGCGAACCGCCTGCGGCTCGCGGCTGACGTCAAAGCCGGCAACCTGGATTGCACCAGCATCAGCGCGGATCAGCGTCGAGAGAATTTGCACAGTGGTCGTCTTGCCGGCTCCGTTGGGTCCGAGCAACGCGAACACGCTCCCCTCGGTGATCTCGAGGTCGATGCCGTCAAGAACCACCTTGTCGCCGAAGGCCTTGCGCAGCCCGACGACTCGCACCGCTGCGCGCGCGTTCATAGCGCCGCTCCCACGGTTCTGCTCGGCAGCGAGCGGCGGATGGTGATATCGCCGAAGGAACTGCGCGCGCGCACTTCGACCGTCTGGTTTCCCGGCTCAGGCCGGCCCGCGGCTTCGAGTTCGTTGGACACGTTGCCGAAATGCGTGTTGAGGTCCAGCCACGCCGGCACACCCTCCCGGATCCCGATCTCCACCTTGCCGAGCGATGTTTGCGCGACCACGGTTCCAGCCTCAACCTCGCCGAAGCGCACATCGCCATTCGCCGTCTTGGCAACGACAGAGGCGTGCGCATGGTCGACGTCGATCGAGCCGTTGGCGGCGATCACCCTCAGGTCACCCGAGACGTCGCCAATCCAGGTGTCGCCGTTTGCCCCCTTGATCGCGGCGGTGCCGTCCACGGACCCCAGTCGCACTGCACCTGATCCGGTGGAGATCTGCACATGGCCGGACGCCCGGTCCACCGCGATATCACCGACTCCCGTCCTCAGATGTACGGGGCCCGCCTGGTCGATCTGGAGATCACCGACGCCGGTTGTGTAGTGGCATTCGCCGAGCGGGCCGGCAGCGTGCAACGCGGCGACACCTGCGTCTCCGCGTAGTTGCGAGCCTGCCGGAAGCTCGATCTGGACGTCGATCGAGTCGCCGCCACCCCGCGGTGTGTAGTGACGCCAGCCCTTTGGGGCCTTGATCAGCAGCCTTCCCGCCGAGAACTCGACGCGTGTCTGCTCCGCCGCCGCCACATCGGACTTCTTGCCGGGGTCGGTGGGACGCACGTCGACGTTGGTGTCTATTCGATCGCTTGCTGCGACCCGGACGTCGCCGACGCCGAGCTCCAGGGTGACGAGAATGGGTTTTGGGGTATCGAAAATTGGCATGGCTCTCTCCAGTGGACTGATTGGTTACCGGACCCAGCCGGTGTAGCGGCCGGCGCCGCGCGAGGCACGTCCCTCGCGGCCACCGCCCTGGTCGGCCCGATCCAGCGCAACGCTCGCCGCGCGGACGAGCCAGGTATTGACTGAAAGACCTTCTCTGCTTGCGGCCTGGTCGACCCTCGCCTTGAGGTGGTCGGGCATGCGCAGGTTGATCCGTGAGGTCCCGCCGTCATCGGGATCCCCGGAGCTCATCGAAACCGGGATCGACGTCTGGTCGTAACCCGCTTCGGACGGGTCGAAGGAAGGCGGATCGACCGGTGGCGGGGTGACGACGAACTCGGGGTTGCGGTCGCGAATGCGCAACTCGACCGAGCCCGGCGCCAGCTCGCACGTGATCTCCTCCGCAGCTGCCCCGAGGGCATCCTGAAGGGCGAGACGGATCGCCGCGTCGAGGGGCGCGGCGAGGCGCTCGGCAAGGGCGCGTGCCTCGTGTCCACCCGTTTCAGCCGCATCCGCCAGCTGCTGGTGAATGTTCTCGATGTAGGGGCGCAGGTCCATAACGCCACTATGGCACCACGCGTGGTGCCAT
Organism: Candidatus Dormiibacterota bacterium; assembly: GCA_003136295.1. Classification (GTDB taxonomy): domain Bacteria; phylum Chloroflexota; class Dormibacteria; order Aeolococcales; family Aeolococcaceae; genus Palsa-851. The sequence continues at coordinate 46,358 of PLDZ01000202.1, read as the reverse complement.
GTCAAGCCATATTGAGCCAAAGTGGCACCAAATGTGCCTCTGGTGACTGGTTAGGGCGTCATCACGACCTTCAGGGCCTCGCGCCGCTCGAACAGTTCGTAGCCGCGCACCGCGTCGTCGAGCTTCATGCGATGGGAGATGATCGCGTCCGGCCGGGCCACGCCACTCGACACCATGGCCATCGCATCGTCCCAGCGGCCGATGATGTTGGCGGTACCGCAGAACTTGAGGTCGATCGCCTTCACGAACGTGGTGTTGAGCGGGAGCTCGAGCTCCTGGTCACTGTGCACGCCGATGACGCTGATCCGCCCCCCGGCGCGGGCGATGTCGATGCTGTCCAGGAGCGCTGGCACGAGTCCGACGCATTCGAGCACAGCGTCGGCACCGCGCCCACCGGTGCGATCCTGAACGAAGCTCGGGACGTGGACGTCGTTGGCGTTCACCGGTATGGCACCGAGGCTCTGGGCCATCTCCAGACGCTGCGACACCGTGTCGACGGCGTAGATCGTCGACGGCTCGAAGCCCCACGACCCGAGGATCGCCATGAGGCCGACCGGTCCGCAGCCGACGACGGCGACCACGTCTCCTTTTTCGATGCGTGCCTCGCTCGCGCAGTCATACCCGGTGGTGAAGATGTCGCCGACGAAGAGGGCCCGCTCATCGCTCATCGAGTCATCGATGCCGTGAAGCGCGAGATCGGCGTTCGGGACACGCACGTACTCCGCCTGGGCCCCGGCGACGTCGCCGAAGAACGAGCCGTATCCGAAGACACGCTGATCGGGGCACCGGCTGAACAGCCGTCGGTCGCAATACCAGCACGCTCCACAGGGGATCGTGAACGAGCCCACGACGCGATCGCCTTCAGCGAAGCGGCGCACGCCGCCGTCGACGGCTTCGACCACGCCGACGAATTCGTGCCCGAGGACGCCGCCTGGGGTCATACCAGGGATGCGCCCATGCACCACATGCAAATCGCTGCCACAGATCGCGGTCGTGGTGACACGCACCAGGGCGTCGCCGGGCTCTTCAATGCCGGGTTGCGGCACGTCGACGAGTTCGACCGCGTGGAAATCCTTGAAGACCACTGCCCGCATCGTCAGCCTCCCCTGCGAGGGGCGATCAGTGCGCTTCTTCCTCGGCAGCGCGACGCTGGATGACGCGATCACGCAACTCGTCCTCGAGGTCGCCGGACGGAATTGCGTCGCGCCGTAGCCAGAACGGAATCCGCTCCGGCTCACCAGCGGCGAGCGCTTTCGCCCGGGCGTCCAGATAGGCGCGGAGCGCAGCGTCCACCGCCGTCGGGAGGTCGGCGCCGCCGGCCATAAGGGGCTGGACGAGATCGTTTGCGACGACCACGCTGTTCAGCGGCGCGGCCGGTGGCTTCGACCCGAAAAGACGCCCGAGCCACGACATGCGCCGAGTGTACGCAGTCGCGGGCGAGTCCTTCTGTTCCGGTGCGCCGCGCAGTACCGTACACGCGTGGCACAGCAAGCCGCGCCGACCCTGCAACTCCAGTGGACGGGCGACCCCGACGCGGATCGACTTGTCAGCGAGAACCCGACCGCGCTCCTGATCGGCTTCTGCCTCGATCAGCAGGTGCCGATCGAGTGGGCGTTCCAGGGCCCGCTGCGGATGCGAGAGCGTCTGGGCACCATCGACCCCGTCGAGGTCGCGCGCATGGATCCCGCCGTTGTCGAGAAGGCGTTCCAGACACCGCCGGCGCTGCACCGCTTCCCGGTGAGCATGGCGCAGCGCGTGTACGGGCTCTGCCAGGTCATCGCCGACGTATACGGAGGCGACACCACCAGGATCTGGACGGAAGCACAGGATGCGAAGGAGTTGGAGCATCGCTTCGCCGCGCTCCCCGGTTTCGGCGCCGCCAAGGCGCGGATCATGGTCGGCGTCGTCGCGAAGCAACTTGGCGTCCAGACGCCGGGATGGGAAGGCGTCGCTCCCGACTGGCCGACGCTGGCGGACGTGCGCACTGTCGCGGAACGCGAGCAGTACCAGGCGCAGAAGCGTGCCTTCAAGGCAGCGCTCCGGGCCGAGGCTGCCGCGAACGGCGATACCGGAAACGCCCCGGCGACGAGGAAGCGGCCTGCCAAGACGGTGGCGCGTGGCCGGGCCTGAGATCACGGTCTTCGACGACGGCGGAATCCGCGTCGTCAAGGTTGGCCCGATGGGGCCCTACGGGAACAACGCGTATCTGATTCGCGATGTCGCCGCCGCGGCGGCTGTGCTCGTCGACATGCCCGCCGATGAAGAACCGTTGCTGGCCGCGATCGCGGCCGAGGGCGGTGTCCAGACAATCATCGCGACCCATTGGCACCCCGATCACTGGATGACGTACGACGCGGTGCGCGCCGCCACTGGTGCGCCGGTTCTGGTCGGCAGCAGCGAGATCCGGATCCCCGAAGGGCGCATCGACGGCCGCCTCGACGATGGAGCCGAGGTCAAGGTTGGCAGCGCACGGATCGGGGTGATCCACACACCCGGCCACACGCCGGGCAGCATCTCGTTGCGCATCGGCCGGGCTCTGATCAGCGGCGACACGCTCTTCAACGGTGGGCCCGGCAAGACCTCAGCACGCGGCGATCTCGAGACGATCATGGCGAGCATCACCGCCAAGTTGCTGCCACTGCCGGAGGAAACGATCGTGCTGCCAGGCCACGGCACGACCACGACGATCGCCGCCAGCCGCCAGGGGGTGGCCGCGTATCAGCGCCATCCGAAACCCGCGGGCTTTTACGGCGACGTCGAGTGGGGTGACTGAAGCGAAGTCCTCGGTGGGAGCGAGCGGCTCTGAGGATGCCGGCGGGCTGCATCTGGCCACCACTCGCGGGAAGTGGGTGCTCACCGCGACGGTCCTCGGCAGTGCGATGGCTCAGCTCGACGCCACCGTTGTCGGCATCGCACAGCCGGCCATCGGCAAGGAGTTCCACGCCCAGATCGCCGGCCTGCAATGGGTGTCTGCCGGATACCTCCTCACCGTCGCCGGCCTCATCCTGCTCGCCGGCGCGCTCTGTGACCGTTTCGGGCGCCGTAAGATCTTCGTCATCGGCGTGGCGTGGTTCGCCGTCGCATCGCTGATCTGCGCGATCGCACCCAGCATCGGACTGCTCATCGCGGCACGGATGCTGCAGGGTGTCGGAGGCGCGCTGCTCACACCCGGAAGCCTCGCCATCCTCGAGGCATCGTTCGCCCCGCTGGAGCGCGGTCGTGTCATCGGCGCATGGTCCGGGCTTGGGGGTGTCGCCACAGCGCTGGGACCCTTCGTCGGTGGGTTCCTCATCACCGCCGTGTCGTGGCGATTGATCTTCCTCATCAACCTGCCGATCGCCGCCGCCGTGATCTTCATCTCGCTCCGCCATGTCCCGGAAACCAAAGACCCCGACGCGACCGGCTACATCGACATCGCCGGGAGCGCGCTGACCGTGGCGGCGCTCGTGGGCATCTCCTACGGGCTCATTCAAGGGTCGAGTGGCAACTGGACCTCTCCCGTGGTTCTGGGCGCGCTCCTCATCGGCGTTGTCGCGCTCGTCGTGTTTGTCATCGTCGAGCTGCGCGTACGAGCGCCGATCGTTCCCCTCGACATCTTCAAATCCCGTCAGTTCAGTGCGACCAATGGGGTCACGCTGCTGATCTACGGGATGCTCGGCGGGATGTTCTTCCTGCTGCCGATCGAACTCCAGCAGGTCTCGCACTACAGTCCCACTGCAGCCGGCGCATCAATGCTCCCGATCACGTTCATGCTCTTCGCGCTCTCGTCACGGTCAGGCGCGCTCTCGGCACGCATCGGCCCGCGCCTGCAGATGTCGGTCGGACCCATCACTGTTGCCGCCGGACTGGCGCTCTTCGCACGGATCAACGCCGGGGGTAACTACCTCCTCGAGGTCCTGCCGGCCGTGCTGGTGTTCGGCTTCGGGCTCGCGATCACCGTGGCACCACTCACAGCGACGGCGATGTCATCTGCGCCCGCTGAACGCAGCGGCCTCGCGTCTGCGGTGAATAACACCGTGGCGCGCACCGGGAGCCTGCTTGCGGTTGCGCTCCTCCCGGCGGTCGCCGGCATCACCGGCGACAGCTATCTGCACCCGCCGGTCTTCGAGACCGGGTTTCAGCATGCGGCGTTCATTGCCGCGGTGATCTGCGCTGCGGGAGGCGTGCTCGCATTTGCCACCATCCGAAATGGCCAGCGGCCGGAAGCGCCACGCCGTGCGGCCGAGCTCGGGCTCCATACCGCTGTCGATGCGCCACCGCTTCGGTCGGGGGCAGACGCGCCGGCCGACTGACACCGCCCCAACATCCGGCGGGCGCTCACTCGACGCCTCCGGTTACGTAGAACGCCGTCTCCGCTTCCGGCCCACCAGCATCGACCCCGCACCGACCACGATCAGCAGCAGGCCGGGGGCGAGCACGAGCAGGAGCCCGGCGCCGGTGCCCGGATCCGGCACACCCGCGGTGACGATCGCTTCCACTGATCCCACCTCGGCGGGCGCTCCGCTGTCTCCGGGTCCGCTCACGGCTGCGACGTTGACAATGTGCGCGCCCGCTGCGGCGGTGACCCTGACCGAGACCGCGATCACCGACGTGGCGCCCACCGCGAGGGCCGCAGTGCTGTCGGTGCAGGTCACGGTCGATCCCAGCACCCCACACAGCCACGCACCCGGCACCGTGCCGGCAACGTGCTCGAATGCGAGGCCGTCGGGCAGAGCATCGACCACGATCAGCGGCAGCAACGAATCGGACGGTCCGCTGTTCTTGACAGTGAGCGTGTAGGTCGCAATGCCCCCCGAGACCAACCCGCCGGTCAGCGTCTTGGTCAGCGAGAGGTTGTAATCGCGAGCCACAGTCGCGGTATCCGAGGAACTGTTGTTGGCGAGGTTCGGATCGGGATTCGATCCCGCCACCGTCGCGGTGTTGACGATGCTCGATCCAACCGAAGGGGCCACGAAGACGGTGAGATCAATGACCGGGGCGACCGCTCCACTTATCAATGCCTGCGCGTAGGTGCACGTCACCACCTGACCGGTGGCGCCGCACGTCCAGCCGAGCCCACCGTAGGTCACGTAGCTTTCACCGGCGGGCAATGTGTCAGTGACCGCGATGCCGGAACTCTCATCCGACGGCCCCGCGTTCGTGACCGCGAGGAAATAGGTGGCATCCGCGCCGGCGATGAACCCGACGCCACCATGACTCTTGGTGATCTGGAGATCAGACTCGAGACTGAGGACGGCACTCGCACTCCCGGTGTTGTTCGCCGGGTTCGGGTCCACGGTCGGCGACGACACGTGTGCGCTGTTGACCAGCGTCCCGGTATCCGACGACGCGAGGTCGACCTGGAGGGTCAGCAGCGGCGCTGTCTGCGTATTGGGCAATCCGCTGGACTGCAGGCAGGTGACATCCTGGCCCGCAGCGGAGCACGTCCAACCCGTTCCCGCTCCCGAGACGAAGCTCTCTCCCGCCGGGAGCGTGTCCGTGACCGTCAACGGAGCGGCGGCATCGCCTGGGCCGTTGTTGACAACGGTGATGACATAGTTGGCGCTGTCCCCGGGGATAAACGGACCGGATGTGTCCTTGGTCAGAGCCAGGTCGGCTTCAGCCACAATCGTGGTGGGATCGGTGCTCGAGTTGTTGGCCGGGTTGGGGTCAGAGGTCGTGGGCGTCACCACCGCCGTGTTGTTGACCACCTGATCGAGTTCGCCCGCGCCGATGCCGACCACCAAGCTGATCGGAGTCGCGTCAGCTCCGGCGGCGAGTGCACTCGTGGCGTCGCAGGTGACCGTGCTTGCGATGGTGGTGCAATTCCACCCTGTACCGCCGTTGGCGGAGAGCAGGTTCTCCGGTACCGGCACGGTGTCGGTGACCACCAGGGGCAGCTGCGAGTCGCTTGGCCCGAGGTTGGTGACCTGCAGCGTGTAGGTGTTGCCGGTCGTTCCCGCGTCAAAGTTCCCCGTGTGACTCTTGACGATCCGCACGTCGGCGGATTGCGTCACCGGGCTGTTGTCGGTCGACGTGTTGTTGGCGACCGCCGGATCGAACGTGCTGCTGCTCACCGTGGCGATATTGGAGATCGATCCACCCACGAACGACGGCGATATCGCGATCACGAGGGTGAGACGGGGTTCGCTCCGTCCCGCGGCCAGCACACCCGACTGTGTGCAGGTCACCTGCTGTCCTGACAGCGAGCAAGTCCATCCCGCGCCGCCGCTGGAGATGAAGCGCTCGCCGCTCGGAAGGTCGTCGATGACGGTGATTGGTGCTGCTGCATCACTCGGTCCAAGGTTGGTGACGGCGAGGCTGTACGTCGAGGACTGCCCCGAGACGAACGCGCCGCTGTCAGTCTTGACGATGCGAAGATCGGCTGCGGTCGAGGAGGCGTTGCTCGTCGACGACGTGTTGTTCGCACTGTTCGGGTCGGGTGTCGCGCTGCTCACCGACGCGGTGTTGACGATCGTCTGTGCCACCACGTCGGCGGCGAGCGAGACGGTCAGCGTGATCGGATTCGCCGACCCGCCCGCCCGGAGCGCCGTCGCGCGCGTGCACGTCACCACCCCTGTGAGGAAGCTGCACGACCATCCTGTTCCCGTCGCTGAGACGAAGCCCTCGTTGCCAGGCAGCGTATCGACAACCGACAGCGGCGCGGCCGCGTCGCTCGGTCCGGCGTTGGCGACCCGCAGCGAGTAGGTCGCGTCCTGGCCGGCCACCAGCGTGCCGGTCAGCGTCTTGACGATGGACACGTCCGCGGACTGCGTCGTCCCGGCCACGTCGGTGCTCACGTTGTTGCTCGGATTCGGATCCGTGGTCGGGCTGCTCACCGTGGCGGTGTTCGTGAGGGTCGCAACCGTCACGCCGGACCCGATCGCGACCGTCATCGACAGCGTGCGCGTGGCGCCATTCACCAATCCGGCCGGATCGGTGCACACCTCGCTCCCCGCGACCAGGGTGCACGTCCATCCCGCGGAGATGCTCACGAACGTCTCACCGGCCGGAAGCGGATCGGTCAGCGTCAGCGGTCCGGCGGCATCACTGGGACCGTTGTTGGTGATGGTGAAGTTGTAGGTGCCATTCGTCCCCGCCTCAAACGTGCCCACGTGCACCTTGGTCAGGGTCAGATCCGCAGAGGTCTGCACCGAGGTGGAGTCATTGCTGGTGTTGTTGGCGGGATTCGGGTCAGTTGTCGGACCGTTGATCGCGGCGGTGTTGGTGATCCTTCCTGCGGCCTGTGAGGATGCGACATCGACGACAACGGTGATCGGCGACGCGAACGCGCCGGGCGTCAGCGTGGTGCTGTCGGTGCAGGTGAACTGACTCCCCACCTGCGCGCCGCACAACCATCCACTGCCCGTCGCGGTGACCAGCGTCTCGTTCACCGGGAGCGTGTCCACCATGGTCAGCGGCGCCTGCGAGTCACTTGGGCCATGGTTCTGCACGCTGATGGTGTATGTCCCCGAACCGCCCGCAGTGAAGCTGCCGACGTGGCTCTTGGTCACCTGAAGGTCCGCACTGCTCAGTATCGTCGTGGGATCTGTGCTGCTGTTGTTGGTAAGGTTGTCGTCGTAGGTGGGCGATGTCACCGACGCCGTGTTGTCGATCACCGTTCCGTCGGGCGTGTTCGCCGGCGTCGACACCACGAGGACGATCGGGTTCGCGGTCGCCCCGCTCGCGAGGCCGCTTCCATATGTACAGGTCACCGTCCCCGACGCGAAGAGGCAGGTCCAGCTCGTGCCCGCGGCCGATACGTAGGACTCGCCCGCCGGAATCGCGTCGGTAACCACGACCGGGCTCGCCGCGGTCGACGGGCCATTGTTCGCCACGCTCAACGTATAGCTGCCGTTCGCACCGGCGTTGAACGTTCCGGCGTGGCTCTTGGTGATCTGCAGATCGGCTCGCCCGATGAAGGCCTGCGCGGTCGCGTTTGCGCTCGTGTATGAACCGCTGAGCGTGCCGCTCGCACCCGAGTCATCGGTCCATGTCGAGAACACCGTGTTCGTGTGCGGATTCGACGGCCCCGTGCCGGGCACTGTCTGCGCGGCCAGGCTCGGCGTCGCCTCGTAGGTGATGGTCACGCGCTGTCCCGGAGTCAGCACGCCAAGGCCACCCCAGTGCAGCACGTCGCCGCCCGCGTTGGGGGTGACGGTCGGATCCGCATGACCGTTGGGGCCGGTAGGGAAGATGATGGTTGCGGTGCCCGGATCGTAGGACCAGTTCGGCGGCAGCGTGTCCGTCGCGTCCACTGTGTCCGCACTCGCAAACCCATTGGTGTTGGTCGCCGTGAAGCTCCATTCGAACGGTGCGTTGGCGTAAGCCGTGGACCCGTTCGGGGTGGACTTCGCGTCCACCACGCTGGGGAACTGCATGGTCACGTTCGTGGTCGAGGTGATCGGAGCGTAGGTCCTCGCGCCCGCCGGATCGCCACCGATGTTGTCCCACGACGCCAGCGTGGCAGTGTTGGCGATCACCTGCCCGACCGACAGGAGCGAGGATGCCTCAGGTACCACCTGGAAGGTCACCGTGTCCGTCTGGTTGGCGTACAGCGGTCCGGGGATCGTCCACGTGACGTCCGTTCCGTTGAAGCCGACGGTGCCTGATGCGGGGCCAGCGAGCGACACGCTCCCCGGGACGTAGATCACGCCGGCCGGAATGGGATCCTGACCGACAAGGTCGAACGCCGGGCTTACCGCCGTGGTGTTGATGTTGGCGATCGCGATCGAGTAGGTCAGGGTGCCGTTCGGCGAGAGCGTCGTCGACGACGCGCTCTTGATGATCGACATGTCGGGTTCCACGATCAGCGTGTGCAACGCAGGGTTCGAGCTGGTGATCAGCTGCCCGATCGAGCCGTGATTGGTCAGGGTCGCCACGTTGCTGATGTTGACGTTGCGTATGTTCGCCGCGATGTTCGCGACCGTCACCGAGAAGGAGACCAGGAACACCTCGTCGCTGGCCGTTGCATTCGCGTAGACAGCAGGAAAGCTGAAGCCGACGGTGTTGGTCCCGGCGGTGTACGTGTAAGTGAAGCCACCCGGGATGGACGTGCCTTCCGGATACATCGCGCCGCCGGGGAGGGTGACCTGGCCGCTGCCGGTCACGTAGGTCTGCGCCGCTCCGAGGGGATCCGCAAGCGACGCGGTGTACAACGTGGTGTTGTGCGGCACCACCACCTGGACGGTGTACGCGATCGTCTCGCCGATCGTGGCCTGCGCGTTGGTGTTGCCCGTGTTGGTGATCGAGGTCGTCGCCGACTTGGTCACCGCCCCGACCGCGGTGATCACGTTGGCAGCACCATTCGCCGCAGGGGCGTTCTCCGCGCCAACGGCGACTGTGGGATCGATGTTCGAGAGCGGAAAGTACGTGTTGTCCGGTTGCCCCGAGGCATTGTGCTCGCCGACATAGCTGCGCACGCCGCCAGTGTTGGTGAAGGTCTCGCCCGCTCCCGCGTCCGGCCGGATCTGCAGCACGTAGGAGAGGGTCGTGTTGGCGCCGACGCCAATCTGCGCGATCGCGCTCGACGGCCACTCAATCGCGTTGGCTCCAGTGACGCAGCTCCCACTCGCCGGGAGGATCGCGCTCACCTCTGGGCAGTGCTCCTGCGTCGGCAGGACGTCCCATACCTCGACGTTGTACGCGGGGACCAGACCGATGTTGGTGACCGTGAGCGTCCAGCCCACCTGGTCGTTACCGTGCACCGTGTCGCCGGTGGATGTCGGCGCCGCGGTGCCATTGATCGTGGAGACCTTCTTGGTCACACTCAGAATCGGCTCGGCCAGTTCATAGGTCGCGAGGCTGCGCGCCGCGAACGTGGTTCCTCCGGTGTTCGTGGTGACCACCTGCGCCAGGTTCTGCGTCAGCGTGAACGTCGCGCCCACGCCGAGTGTCGGGTCGGCGTTCGCGATCACCGCAAACTGCACCTCGAACAGTGCTCCCGGCGCCTGATAGAGANNCGCCGTCACGGTCGCCGACCCCGCGACGTACGTCGCATTCGGCGGCAGGAAGTCGCTGACGGTGGGGTTCTTGAAGTCGACCCCCGGCCCAAAGGCGACATCGATCTGGAAGCAGATCTGGTCACCCTTCTGGTATAGGGGCGGATACCCAGCCGAGCCGACCGTGAGGTATGTGGCGCTCGAGCAGTCCAACGGGTTGCCCGCTGCGACATTCTGGGAGACGTACTTGGTGATCGTCGGACCGGGGGCGGTCTGGGTCGCGGTCGCGGTCGCGTGCAGGCCGTCAACCGTCACGGGTCCGTCGTGGGCGATGAGCGTGCCCTCGGAGACGCAATTGGGGTCGCTCGCGTCGCAGCGAACCGAGAGATTGCCGGCGGCGGTCTCCGTGTTGGTAAGAGTGTCGAAGCCGACCGTCGGAACTGTGTCGCTGTTGTTGGCCTGGTAGTCGATGCGGTCAACCGCCGGGAACGACACCGTGGCCGTTCCGTCTGGATTGACATGCCCGAGGTTCCACACCACGGTGAAGGTGCCGTCGGCGTTCTCCCCAACCGATGCGTAGGCGGGATTTGGCAGCGCGCCATTTGGGTCGCACTCCGGATCGGCATGGCCGTCGTAGTTCACCGAACCGATCGGGCACAGCCCTGACGGCAGAGTATCGGTGACCGTCGTCGAGTCTGAGTACCGATACTCGGAGACGTTGACGACGATCGTGTAGGTGACGGCCTGCCCCTGAAGAAACGTCGGCTTGTCGATGCTCTTCGCAGTCGTGATGTCCCGGGCGGTGATGGTGGCGTACGCGCTCGCCTGGATTGGGTTGACGCCGCCGCCACCGAGCGTTCCGGAATACGTTCCGGTCGCAACGCCGTAGCTGGTGAGCACGGTGCCGTCCTGGGTTTCAGGCCCGCTGTTGTTGTCGAGGTTGGCTGCCTGGCCATCAGAAGCCGCGCTCGGCGCCGTCCCGGGCCACGTCATGGTGTTCGCCCGGATCGGGATCCCCACCACGAAGCGGATGGTCGTGCTCGCGCCGGCTGCCAGATTGCCGATTCCGCTCCACTGCACCGCCGTGTAGACGGCAGTTGGCAGCGGCCCGGCGCCGTCGGGGTCGAGGTTGACCGTGGTCACCGACGTCGGGGTCAGGCAGTTGACGGGAGCAGCCGTGTGACCGGAGAGTGGGCCGCTGCCCGGATACTCCTCGGTGCTGCCGGGGTTGGTCGGCGCCCCGGTCGTGTTATCCGTCTGACCGCAGAGCAGATCCTCGAGGCCCGCCGGCAGATAGACGGTCGCTCCAATGCCGTTGGTGGCGTGCACCTGGTTGTTGGTGATCGTGACCGTGTACACCGCCTGGTGGTCATGGACACCACGGAGGAGCACACCACTCGGCGACATGCTGATCTGCAACGCGGCGAGGGCTGTCGTTCCCGAAGCGGTTGCCGAACCGGTGAAATTGCTCACGGTGCCGGTGGCGCTGAATTGGGGGACCTGGCGCGGATCGGTGTTGACGTAGGCGGACGCGCTGTCCGTGTACGTGTCGTTGGCGCGCAGGAACGGGGCGGGACCGGTATCGGTTGCCGCGATCACCTTGAACGTGAGCGTCGCAACCGAGCCTGGCGACAGATCGGAGACGTTGCTCCAGATGAGCGTCGTCTTGTTCGCTGACGGTTGGTTGGTGAGGATCGCCGGGTTCCCCAGGCTGGCGCTCCCAGCCACGTACGAGACGCCGGCGGGGAGCACATCCTCGAAGCTCAAGTTGTAGGCCCAGGAGCCGCCCGCGGGGTTGGTGACCGTCAGGGTGACCGCGGAACTCGCCCCATAGAGGACAGTCCCGGGAGCCGATTCGGCCAGCGAGATGTTTGGTGAGCCCGCCGCCAGCGCGACCGAGCGGGGGCCCGAGCTCGTGTAGCACCCAAGCGCAATCAGCGCCGCGCACAATCCGACGACCAGCTGCCGCCCAAGCCGATTCATTAAAGCCTCAAAGGATGGTTGCCGGGCTCCCGGTCACCGGCTCGCCGATCGTGGCAGGGGCATGGGTCCGCAGAAGCAGGCGCGACCGTCTCGTTCTCCCGACGTAACAGGTCGCGGCGTTTCACGTGCGCCCGTCCCGTCCCGGCGTGATGGTGCGGCGCCATGTACCCGCACGGGGAGTCGAACCCCGGTTACCACCTTGAAAGGGTGGTGTCCTGACCGCTAGACGATGCGGGCGCGACCGCCAATCTTAGGTTCGCGCGGCGACCTCGAGGTCGGCCGCAAAGCGAACTGAGTGCGCCGGTATACTCGCGGCATGCCAGTCAGAGAGATCGTCGGCAAGACCCTGGGCTTTGGCCTCGTGGCCCTCGCGCTCATCGTCGGCGGCATCCTCGACCTGCTCGGCGGCCACGTCTACAACGATTACCTGAACACGGCGCTCGGCATCATCCTGATCGCCATGGGCGTGGCCACGGGTGGCCTCGGCACCTTCCTGATCGCCGGCATCCTCTACGAGGACAAGCTGCGC
>PLDZ01000202.1:0-33913 GCA_003136295.1 Candidatus Dormiibacterota bacterium | reverse complement strand
CTGACCCTCGTGCTCTTCGCGCCTCACTGAGTTTGTTCTAGTGCCCGACGCGCGGGTTCGCACCCGTTTCGCGCCGTCCCCCACCGGCGCGTTGCACTTCGGCTCTGTTCGCACCGCCCTCTTCGCGTGGCTCGCGGCGCGCCATGCCGGCGGCGACTTCATCCTCCGCATCGAGGACACCGACCAGGAGCGCTACATCCCCGGCACCGAGGCGCTCATCCTCGAGACCCTGAGCTGGCTCGGCCTCGACTGGGATGAGGGCCCCGAGGTGGGCGGCCCGCATGATCCGTATATCCAATCATTGCGGATCGCGACCTACCGCGAGCATGCCGACCGGCTCGTCGCCGGCGGCAGCGCGTACTGGTGCACCTGCACGCCGGCGCGTCTGGCAGCGATGCGCGAAGCCCAGCGCGCGCGATCCGAGCCGACGCGCTACGACCGGCGCTGTCTCACGCGCCAGACCGAGGTGGCGGAGGAGCGAGCGAGCGGGATGGCGGCCGTGGTGCGGCTCAGGATGCCGGATGGCGTCAGTGAATGGGACGACATGGTCCGCGGTCACGTGAGCTTCGCCAACGCGGATATCGATGACCAGGTCCTGCTCAAATCCGACGGGTTTCCCACGTATCACCTCGCGGTCGTCGTCGACGATCACCTCATGGAGATCAGCGATGTGATCCGATCCGACGAGTGGATCCCGTCGACGCCGAAACACCTGGCGCTGTATGCGGCATTCGGGTGGGACGCGCCACGATTCGCCCACGTTCCGGCAGTCCTGGGGCCTGATCATCAGAAGCTCAGCAAGCGCCGAGGCGCACGCAACGTGCTCGAGTACGGCGAGCTCGGCTATCTCCCTTCGGCAATCGTCAACGCCATCGCGCTGCTGGGATGGTCGTCCGGCGACGAACAGGAGGTGTTCACCCCGGAGGAGCTCTGCGAGCGATTCACCCTCGAGCGCGTCAACGCCGCGGCGGCGATCTTCGATCCCAAGCGACTCGATGATCTGAACGGTATCCACATCCGGCGCATGAGCACCGATGACCTCGTGGAGGCACTCGAATACCACCTGCGCGGAACCAGCAAGGAGACGCGCCGGCTGCTGATCCCGATGCTCCGAGAACGGATGGTCACCCTGGCCGATGCGACGCGCCTCTGCGCACCGCTGCTCCACGAGGTCACGCTCGATCCCAACGTCGAGTTCCCGCCGAAGAAGGTCGATCAGTCGACCGCCGTCGCCATGATCGACGCCTGCATCGCCGCGGTGGAGGACGGGGGTCTCGAGAATCACGACGCGCTGCTCGAGCGGATCCGCGCGGTGGCGGACGGCGCGGGCGTGAAATCCCGAGATGCATTTCGCGTCCTCTACGTCGCCATACTCGGCGCGCCTGCCGGCCTGCCCGTGATCGAGGCCATGGCGTTCCTGGGCAAGGAGAGGTCGCTGCAGCGCCTCCGCGAGGCGCGCGCCAGGCTCGGTTGACCTCTGCGCCGGGATCAGAGCCCGGTGCCGTCCATCCCGGAGCCGACATGACGCTCCGCCGTCGCCGGCCGGCGCGTCCGGACGGGTCGACGTGGACCCGGCGCGTGCGCATGCGGGTCTCGCCGGCGCGCCGCGGGTGCAGCGGGCGCGTGCGTCTCGCGTCGAGGTGCTGACGGGGCGGGTGCGGAGGGCTGCGGTGCCGCCGGCGCAGGTGGCGCGGGCGCCGGCTCGGTGTGAACCCGGTGGCGCGCGGACGAGGTGACGCTTTTCGGCGAGGCGCTCCGCCAAGTGCAGAGCTGCGCGGTCCAGCCCGGTTGCGTGGCCGGCCACGGCACAGCCGACCACCACCGCGCTCAGCGGCCAGAGCGCCGAGAACAGCGAGAGCCCGGAGAGCACGCCGAAAGCGGCAAGGATGGGATGCCGGCGCACGTATGAGGGAGGTGCTGTGGCAGGCGTCGGGGTCGAGGAACGGTCGTCTGTGATGGTCATGTCACGAGGCTATGTGACCGCGCAGGACAGCTCGCGGACCAACCTCAATTCAGGTCAGACGTTGCTGTTCCGGTCTCGTTACCACGCTGTGACGCTCCCGTGGACAGACGCCGATGGATGTCGCGACACAATCGGAACGCCGGTCGGGGGGCTGACCGTGGACGTGACAGGAGGTCGTTTCGGTGCTCAGGGGACAGCTGCGTCGTGGTGTGAGATGAGTGAGATGACGGTGGCGCGACCACCGCTCCTCACGACGCGCGCGCGCGCCCGGATCGCCCGGTGGAGCGGTCCCCGGCGTCTTGCGGTGTTCTCGATCGGCCTCGGGCTCATCGGGATCGCGCTGTGGTTGCTGCCACTGCGCGACGTCCAGCGGGTCACGTTGATGGGCGCGGTTCCTTGGTGGGCCGAGCTGGGCGCCGTCTACGCGACGAGCCTGCTGTTCGTTCAGGTGCGCGTCCATCGCGAGGTATCGACGCTCTCCCTGACGGAGATCCCGGTGGCGATCGGTCTCTTCCTCATCGACCCGCACCAGCTGCTCGGCTGCTACGTCGCCGGCGTGCTCCTCGCCAGCTGGACACGGCAGCGGCGTATCCGTTGGGTCAAGGACTTTGCCAACGCGATGCTCGATGTCGTCTACATCGGCGTCGCCGTCCTCGTCTTCAACGCCGTGGGGCCGGTGGCGAGCGATCCGCTTGCGGTGCGCAGCATCGTGGCGTTCGCCGCGGCGATGATCGTCTCGGGCTGGTTCGTCTACCCCATCGCCCTCAATGCCGGCACCATGCTTGCCCAGGGCCGGCTCGATCTCGGCGACGTGGCGCGCGCCTATCTGTTCCAGGTGATCGCGACGACCACCAACGCGTCGCTCGGGATCGTGGCGCTGGTGATCCTCACGACGCGCCCGGTGCTCGCCGTCGCACTCGTCCCGCCGGTGGTGCTCGTGCTCGCCGGGCAGATCGCCGCCAGCGAGAGCCAGCGCCGCGCCGACCGCAACGAGTTCCTCTACCGCACCACAGAGATCCTCCACTCGACGCGCCGGGTCGGTGAGCGCGCCGGCGAGCTCCTGAACGGCATCACCACGATGTTCGGCGTCGAGCGTGCGGAGCTCGTGGTCATCCCGGAGGTGCGCGGCCCGGCCGTGCGTTTCAACTCCACGGGCGACGACGACCACGCGGAGGCAACGACCTCGGAGCTGACCTTCGCCGAGCAGGAGGTGCTCAACGAGCTGCGCACCACAGCGATCCTCAGCGGTTCGGTGGCGAGTGATCAAACGCTCGGTCTGGCGCTTGCGGAACGCTCGGCGAGTGCCGGGACCGTTGTCGTTCTCCGCGGGCTCGAGGGCCCGCAGGGCATGTTGCTGCTCCTCAACCCGACACGTGGGAGCAAGCTCGGAGCCCACGAGCAGAGCCTGCTCAGCACCGTCGCCGGCCTCATCAGCGTGGCCCTCGAGAACGGCCAGCTCGCCGAGGCCATCAAGGCGATGTCGGTCGAAAAGGCGGAGCTCGCGCGCCGGGCGTTCTATGACCCGCTCACCAAGATCGCGAACCGGTCGCTCTTCATCGAGACGGTGGCGGCGTCGCTGGCACAGCTGCCCGGCTCGCAGCGTCCGGTCGCGGTGATGTTCATCGATCTCGACGGGTTCAAGGAGATCAACGACACCTTCGGGCACGCCATGGGCGACCGGGTGCTCAGCGAGGTGGCGGCACGCCTGCGCGTGCAGGTCCGCAAGCTCGACCTCGCCGCACGCATCGGCGGTGACGAGTTCGGCATGCTCCTCGACGGCATGCGCCANNAGCGTCGGCGTTGCGGTCGTCGATGATGCCGCCGATGCCCCGGAGCCCGAGGAGCTGATGCGCCGCGCCGACATGGCGATGTATCTCGCCAAACGCCAGGGCAAGAACCGTTTCGTGGTGTTCGACGAGACGGCGCGGACGCCGGTCATCGCCAGGACCCCCGAACCCGCCCGGCAGGCCGCCGGCTGAGGCCGGGGCCGGCTCGATCTACGATGGGCGGGTGACACCGCCGCGCTGCCTGTCGATCGCCACATCGGATTCCGGTGGTGGCGCCGGCATTCAGGCGGACCTCAAGGCGTTTGCCGCTAACGGCTGCCACGGGATGACGGCGATCGCCGGCGTCACCGCCCAGAACACCACGGCAATCCTGGCGACCTACCCGCTGCCCGCCTGGGTCGTCACCGCGCAACTCGAGGCCGTCTACGACGACATCGGCGTCGACGCCGCCAAGACCGGTGCCCTGCTGTCGGCGGACATCATCGTCGCGGTGGCGGACTTCCTCTCGCGTCACCCAACCCCGCTGGTCGTCGACCCGGTGCTGCGCGCGAGCACCGGCGCGCCACTGCTCGATCCCGATGCCGTTGCGGTGATGATCGGGTCGCTGCTCCCGCTGGCAACGGTGGTGACACCGAACCTCGCCGAGGCCCATGTCCTCGCGGGCAGCGATGCTGATCGACGATCACTTGCCGAGCTGATCGTCGCGCGAGGGGCTCATGCCGTCCTGATCACCGGTGGGGAGGGCGAAGGATCGGATCTGCTCTTCGACGGCGCCGAATTCCTGGAGATCCCGGTCGCCTGGGTGGAAGGATCGGCAACCCACGGCACGGGGTGCACACATTCGGCGACGCTCGCCGCGTCGCTCGCGCTGGGGATGCCACTCGCCGACGCTGCCCGCCACGCCGCCGATGTCACCGCAGCCGCCATCGAGCACGGGTTCGTCGGCATCGGTGAGGGAGCGGGACCCGTCGCGGTCGGTCAGCCCTCGTGGGCCAGCCAGCGGGTGCGAACCAGGTAGAACAGCGTCCCGATCCCGATCAGGTCGATGAGGAGCAGGATCGGGCCGAGGTTCAGGCCATTGCCGAACTCCAGCCCGCTCAGCGGCGTGAGTGCTTCGACGGGTGGGATTCGGGCCGCGTCGAGGCTCTGACCGGAGGTCACCGCGTTGACGGTGGTTGAGAGCGGAGCGAACGGGGTCGGGTCAACCGGCGTCTGGGTGCGAGCAGCCTCGATGGCACCGGCAGCGCTGATGCCCCCAGCGTGACCATTGCCCGGGCCTCCCGAGGACACGACCGGCTTGGGGGTCGGCCCCGGCGCCTTGGTCGGAGCCGGCGTTGGCCTGGGTGTCGGCGCGGGATTCGAGCCGCCGCCGCCCGTGGTACCCCTGCCACCGCCGGTCGGGGTCGGGGTCGGCGTCGCGGTGGGGGTGGCTGTTGGCGACGGCGTGGTGGTGCACCGATTGCGTCTGGGGCAGCAGGTGCCATTCGCGTTGGTGCCGTGGTGGCAGACCCTCGGAGTGGCTGTGGGTGCCGGTGTGGCAGTCGGCGAGGGAGTTGGGCTCGGGGCCGCGGCAACTCCCGAGGCCCCGGCGAGCATGAGCGCGAAGACGCCCGGAAGCAGCGCGATCACCGCGCGGCCTCTCGGTCGCCGTCTGGGCGTCAGCTTGCCGATTACGTTTGCACTCATTGACGTGTTCCAACTTTGGTCTTAATACCTCCGCGCCGAGATATAAGTCGGCGGCTCGTCACGGCGCCGCGAGGCCCCGTTCACAGAGTTCACAGCGGCGTTGAGCGCCGCCCTAGGATTCAGCCGGTGTGCACGATCCTGCTGGCCTGGAAATCCCACCCGGGGACCCCGGTGGTGCTGGCGGCGAATCGAGATGAGCTGATCTCCCGGCCGAGCGCACCTCCCGGCATCCTGCGGAGCAGCCCGCTGATCGTCGGGGGTCGCGACCTCGTGGCCGGAGGGACCTGGCTCGCCGTCGCTGCGGACGGCACCGTCTGCGCGGTCACCAACCGGCATCCCGGCGAGGGTCCACCGCTGGCGCCGGATCCGTCGCGCCGATCGCGGGGCGAGATCCCGGTCGCGCTCCTCTCCATCGATCCGACGGACGTCCCGGCGCGCCTCGCCGCCCTTGGACCGGGCCGCTACAACCCAGTCAACGTTCTCTGGTTGAGCGCGGACCGAGCACTCGTGGCTCACGTCGACGATTCGGGCCCGGTGCGCGTGGTCGATCTCCCTCCCGGTGCGCACGTGCTCACCACACGGGACGTCGACGACGACCGCAGTCCCAAGGTCGCGATGTTGCTTGCCGACCTTGGCCGGGCACTGGCGGCGGCGGGCGATGCAGACACAACCCTGACGGGCATGCGCGCCGTGCTCGCGGACCACACGTCGGCGAGCGACTCACCGGTCGATGCCGCATGCATCCACGGCGATGTCTATGGGACGGTGTCAGCGTCGACCGTGATTGCCGGATCCGACCGTGTCACGTACGAACACGCACCGGGACGTCCCTGTGTCACCCCGTTCGCAGCGGTGCAGATGACGGTCTAGTGGCCGCCGTGGGATGCGAGGATCGTTTTGACCAGCAGGCTCACCATCGCGACGATCGCATAGCCACGCACCGAGCACAGGGCGATGAGACGTCCGCGGGACTTCACGGGCTGGTTGAGCAGGGCGAGTGACGGCATCCGCCAGGTCTCTCGGTCCTCATCCATTCGCGGATCGGGCGGTAGCGCCCTCCGTGCACGAAGGTTGATCGCGATCGCGATCACAAGCCCGACCAGCATGACTGCTGCGAGCACGACAAAGAGTCGCGGGACATCGATGTTGGGAAGGATCGTCGACACCACGAGGATGACCGACAGAACCAGAAGGACACCGAGGATCAGTGACGCAAGGAGGTTGAACCAGGGACGGTTGACCCAGGGTCCGAGCACGTCTCTGTCATTGCAGAGGAAGAGCAGGAAGAGACACGCGCTCGGCAGCATCACACCCGCCAGCGCCTGCACCGCCGTGGTGACCAATCCGAGCGGGACACCAGGGATGAGGACGAACACAGCCGCAAGCGTCACGAGTCCTGTGAACATTGCGTAGAACGACTTCGCCTCGCGCCACGAGCGGTGCAGTGAATTCCTGACGCCGAACGTGTCGCCGAACGCGTATGACGTCGACAGCGTGACCGCACTCGCGCCGACGACTGACGCGTCGATCAACAGGATCGAGAAGATGGCACCGACCGCGGGGCCGATGTGTGCCTTCAGAGCATTCGCGAGGTCGTACGCGTTGGTGAAGGCATTGGGGTTTCCCGTGCCACTGCCATTGCTGCTGAAGGCGAAGGCCGTGGCCACCATGATCGCGGTCGCTCCGATGACCACGACCATCGCGCCGATCACCGTGTCCGCGCGTTCGTACGGAATCCAACGCGGGGTGATGCGCTTGTCGACCACGTTTGATTGCTGAAAGAACAGCTGCCACGGCGTGACCGTTGTGCCGACGACGGCGACGATGAGGAGCACGCCATTGGAGCTGAGGCCGCCTTGGATGCCAGGGATGACGAAGTGCTGGACCACCGGGCCGAGCGTCGGATGGCACAGCAGCATCAGCGGGATGCACAGCAGGTTGCCGAAGAGGATGACGAACATCAGCCGCTCCCACGTCTCGAAACGGCCGGTGACCGTGATCCCGACAAGGAGGAGCCCCGCGAGCGGCACCGCAATCCATGCGGGTACCCCGAAGTATTGAGCGCCCAGCGAGATGCCGATGAACTCTGTCGCGATGGTGAGGAAGTTGAGGACGAAGAGATCGCTGACCGCGAAGCGACCCCAGATCTTGCCGAAGCGTTCGAAGATGAGCCTCCCGTGCCCGACGCCGGAGACCGCGCCGAGGCGTACCACCATCTCCTGGTTGACGACCAGCACCGGGATGAGCAGCAGCAGCGTCCAGAGGAGACTTGTTCCGTAGTTCTGTCCGGCCGCGGCGTACGTCGAAACGCCGCCTGCGTCGTTATCTCCCACCATGACGATGAGGCCGGGGCCGATGATCACCGCAAGCGCGAGGAGCCTGCGACGCCACGAGCGCGCACCAGATTGCTCGTGCTCTCCAAGCGTGCCGAAGGCGCCGCGAATGTCGCCGCGATGTGCGGCATCAAGGACTACCGCGTTGCCGAGCGCCACCGTGGCGTCCGCCCTGCGAGCCTTCTCGTGCGCCAATTCGGACCTCCCACCGTCGAAGACGGCAAGACTGAGCGGGCCTGTCCGCTCAGGAGGTCACGAGTGCTTCGCTACCTCGATGCGGGCCGGCCCGGGAGTTGCCGGGACTGGGGACTGTCGCCGCCGTCCATGTGTTAGTGCATGCACCCCAAAAATTCGGTTGCCGTACCTGGAGTGTACAACCCGAACGTGAGCCGAAGGCCGGCAGGGTCAGTCCCCGTCGGCCTCCGCACGACGCCGCCACGAGTTGGGCAGCATGGCCCCCAGCACGTCGTCGACGGTGATGACACCGATGACCCGATCGTCGTCCTCGAGGACTGCGACAACGGTGAGGTTGAAGTCGGCCATCCGTCGCGCCACTTCGGGAAAGTCATCGTCGACGTGCACCGATGCATTGCTGTGCTCGACGAGGTCCGATATCCGCATGCCCCCGTCGGCGCGGAGCAGTTCGATGAGCGGCACCGAACCGGCGAGGTGTCCGTCGTCGAGCAGGAACACGTCGGCGGCGACCTGGGGCAAAACGTCGGCAGCGCGGACCGCGGCGAGCGCGTCGGTCACGGTTGCATCGGGCGGGACGGACACGAAGTCGGGACTCATGAGTCCCCCAGCGCTGCTCTGTCCATAACTCAGCAGCGCGCGCACCTTCGCCTGCTGTGACGGTGGAAGGAGCGAAAGAATCGGAGCACGTCGTGGCTGATCGAGCTCGGTGACCAGGTCGGCTGCATCGTCAGGACCCATCTCGGCAAGCACCGCTGCCGCCTCGGCGTCGGATTTGTCGCGAAGGAACTCAACCTGGTGCTCGGTATTCAGCTCCTCGAAGACGTCGGCCTCGAGCTCGGGGTCGCCGTGCACCGCCGAGATGATCTCCTCACCCTCGTCGTGCGATGCCGCTTCGACGAGGTCGGCGATCTGCGCTGGGTGGAGGCGGCGGAGACGCCGGACCGGCATGAGCAGCCGCGAGCTTGGCACGTGCCCGACGAACGGCTCGACCGCGGCCCAGTCCACGAATCCCGGTTTCTCACTCCCACCCCCGAAAAGACGGCCGCGTAAACCGCGCGGGCGAGTGTCGACGCCCGCGACGACCCATCTCGGGTCCTCGTAGCGCAACTCGATGTCATGAGCCACCACGAGCCTGCCGGCGTCGACGCTGATGAGTCGGCGGCCCAGCACATCGTCACCGAGCAACACCTCCCCCTGGCGGCGCTCGAAATGAGCGAGGTTGAGATCCTCACCGGCAAGCTGGACGCTTCCGGGTTTCATCGCGGCAATCCGGTCACGGGGAATGAACAGCTTGCGCCCGGCGATGCGTCCGACCAGCCCGGTGACCGGCGGATAGCCGCCCTCCGCGAATCGGGCGATCACATCGTCCACCCTGCCGAGCCGGCCTCCTGCTCGGTCGACGAGAGGGCTGTGCAGGATCCCGGTAAGTGCCAGCCGGACCGCGTCGGCGGCTGGCTCCCCGGCGTCTGAGGTGGACATACCGCCGTCAGTCTGCCACGTCGCGAGCGGTCGTGTCTGTCCGCGCAGTGTCCGGACGGGCGACCGATGGTTACGGGGTGTCCGTGTCCGCCTGGCTGGCCCACCGTACCCCCGTCACCACCCGTACACTGGCTGAGGCCGGCCGCGGGCACGGACTCCTCCGTTCGCTCGCAAGGCTTGGTGGGGAGGGATATCTCGTGGGGGTCAGCGACGCTCCGTGGATGCTCGGCGTGCGCGCACCGGACCGTAGCCGGGCAATCCTGGTGGTGACCGTCGACGGCGAACTCGCCGTCGCGGTGCGAGACGCTGTGCCGCGGAGGATGGCCGTCATTCGCGACGCTCGCCCGGACGATGCCGGGGAGATCGCGGGCGCCTGCCTTCCCTGGCCGTGGATGGTCGTCGGCAGCGATGTCTCGCTGACGCCCGTACTTGCCCGCATCCTGCGCGAACGGCCGGTCCTCACCTTCTGGCTCGGCGCCGCGCCGGACGGGCTTCCGGGACACGCTCGCCTCTTCGACCGGCCCGCGGCGCTGCTCGACGCCATCAGAGATGCGTGCGAGGCGAACGTCGGCGGGATGCGTCTCGCGCCAGGAAGCGGGGTCGAGCTCGGCGACGGGACACTGCTCAGAGGCGCGACGCTCGAGTCGCTGGTGGCTGCGTACCCGGACGGATTCGCTCTTCCCGCGCGCAATTTCCGGGCAGTCTCGGAAGCGCTCGCCAGGCACAACGCCGGATGGACGGCGCAGCGTGACAGCAGCACACGCATGATGCTGGTCCCCTCGGCTCCGGTGACCCGGCGGTGAGAGCCAACCCGGAGGTCCTCATCCTCGAGGACGACGCCGAGACCCTCGACGAGCTGCAGGGTCACTTCACACGCAAACGCTTCCATCCGCTCGGCGCCCGCAGCGCCGCGCGCGCTCTCTCGCTCCTGGAACACAACCGATACTCGAGCAGGCCGGTGCTCGCGATCATCGACTGGGATCTCGGCAAGGCCCCCGACCGGAGCGCGAGCAGCGGCGACGTGCTGTCGCGACTCGCCCGCGAGCTTCGCGAATGCCCGGTGATCGTGTACTCGCAGAACATCGACGCCTTCAACGTCCGCAGCCAGATCCAGCGCTCGCATCCCCGGGCTCTGCTTCATGACAAGCGCGACGGCGATGCGTCGTTGCTCGAACGCATCGACAGAATGCTCGACCGTACGGTCGGCGACCTGCGCATCCACGACGGGACAGTGGTGGTGCATCTGCCGACACTGGATCAGCACCATCATCGCGAGGCGATCCGTCTGGTGGTGCACCACCCCGACATCGTCACCTTCCATTCGGACACCGCAACCAAGGCGGTGCGCCGATTCGGTGAATGGCTGCACAGCCACAGTTCGGCAGTGCGCCTCGTGAGTCACGGCAACCGCAAGTACCGGCTCGCGGTGACGGCGACCGAGGGGGCCGCTCCCGACCCCGAGGCGTGAATCTCACGCTGGCCGAGATCGCCGAGCTTCCCCTCGCCGCGGCGCTGATCGACGCCGGCGGGGCGGTGATTGCGCGCACGCCCGAGTGGGACGGCACCGGGCCGGGCGCCGTCTCCTATCCGGTGCGCAGCGTGCGCCTGGTGGTTCGCACCATCCCCGCGTCCGAGCATTGCGATGCAGTGCTCAGCCGGCTGCTCGAGTCGATCGACAGCGCGGCACGAGGGTTGAGTGGCACCCAGGCGCAGCGCGTCCGCATGCTCGGTGGATCGCTGCGATTGGTTGCGGGTCGCGAACCTGGCGGATGGGGCACGACCGACGACGTCATCGACCTGGCCCGCGCCGGCATCACGGCCCGGACCGGGCTCACCGTCGAGGCAGTCGCCGGACCGGCTCGTCCGGTGCTGGGGCCTGAGGGTGCCGCGCTGGTCCTTGTCCAGTTCGCCGTCAACGCGGAGCGTCATGACGCCGCGAGCGCGGTCCGTATCGAGGTCGACCGCACGACCTTTCGCGTGGTGTGGCGCCACACCGGCCCGACCCCACGGATTGCGACCGCCCGCCGCCGGGCTGAGCGCCAGAGGTGGGGGCTCGGATTCGCTCGGATCGCGGCCGACGCCATCGGCGGCACCGTGTATCCGCCTCGCGCCAACGGAGATGGGATGCTCGCCGCAACCCTCGAGCTCGGCATACGGCGCCTGGCGCTCCCGCTCGCCGCAGTGCGCGACGGTCGCGTCTGCCGTGCGACCCGGTCGTGGGATGAGGAGACAGGCCTGGCCCCGGGGACCGCGTCTGGATCGGGGTCGAAGCTCGCGACCATCGAGGCGGCGGCCGCCTCGGCGCCCGGCTGCATCGTCGCCGACGCCGGATTCAGCGCGCGCGCCGGCCTGCAAGCCCTCTGGGTTGCCGTACCGCCCGACGACTCAGCGGTCCGCGCTCACGACGTTGTGAGTGGCCTCATCCACGAGCGGTCGCTCTCTGATCACGTCGAGGAACCGGCGCGGTCGACCATCGGCGGTCTGGCCCTCCTGCTCGCGACGTTGCTCGGTGACCGCATGCCACGCATCCCGATAGCGGCCTGGAGAAGGCGGATGCTCGAGGTGGACGCAGCGTTCGGAATCAACGGCGGAATCCCCGACTTCGATGGCGTCGGCGCGATCGACCCCCAGGTCGTGGCCCTCCTCTCATCGTCGGGCGATGGGTTCGAGGTTGAGGGTGAGCGGCTCTGGCTCCGGATCCGGGAGGAGTGTCGCGACGATGCCGCGGTGCGGGTGTTGCTCAGGCCAGGCGAGGATCGGATCCCGCTGGGCTGATCATCGGCGCGGCCGGGGATCGCAACAGGAGTGACGTGATCGCCGCGAGGAGCGGGTGCGCCGCGCGCTCGGTGGCGTCGGCACCTGCCTCTTCGAGGGCGGNNCCCATCGCGCGCTCCCATCAGGTAGGCGGTCGCCCAGACGTCATGCCCGAGCGCCTCCTGGTGGCGGATGCGCCCGGCGAGCCGGCGCAGCGGAGCGGGCTCGCTCCCGAGCAGCGCCGCCTGCTCGATCAACCGGAGGACGAGCAGCTTCTGGTAGCGGGCCACCCAGTATCGCGACACCCCGGCGGTGAGGAGCTTGGAAAGGCGTACCTGCCCAATGCTCACCCGGGTCAGCGCGGTGGCACCTCCTTCGGGGATGAGCACCTCGACATCACGACCCACGTCCCAGACGCCACCCAGGAGGCGGACGATCGACGTTGGGCGCCATACCTCCTCCGACCGATCCCAGCAGTCGATCGGGACATCGCTGAACGAGCGCTCACACGCACTTGTCAGGAGGGCTTGATGCAGCTCCTCACGCGGACGCGCGGCGAGGAGCGTCCAGCCGTCGGGAAGTGCGTGTGTGGCCATCGAAATCTAGTGCTGGGATGTGGAGAAAACGGATGCTGTGAATCGGCGCTGTGCCGTGACCTGGCGTGCAGTATGCCTTGGATCTTTCGGAAACGGGGTACTGTGGGCGACATATGGGCGCTGCGGGCAGAGGCAGGGATGACGCCGCCCTTCACCCGGCGCCGCAGACTGATGCACTGCGGGCAGAGGCAGGGATGGGGCCGCCGATCACCCGGGCCGCCGCTCAGCTTGTTCGCTCCCTCGTTCGCGCACGCAGATTGTCGCGCTCTCTCGGTCGCTACCAAATTCGCTGCGTCCCGGGTGATCGGCGGCCCCATCCCTGCCTCTGGCGGACGTCGGTTGGTCGAACCTAGATCTCCGGAGATTCTGTGGCACCTGAGGTTTGCCACCAGGGGTCGACGTCGCCGGGCCATGTCGTGTCGCGATGGTGCGCGCGGACAACAGTCTTGATGTTGCCGCGGACGTTGAAGTCCCCGACGACCTCGCAGTAACGCGGTTCGAGGAGGGTCACCAGGTCGCCGAGGACGATGTTGACGACGTCCTCGTGGTAGACGTTCCGGTCGCGGTAGCCGTTGATGTAGAGCTTCAACGATTTCAATTCCACGCAGCGCGGCCCCGGCACGTAGCGGACGTGCAGGGTGGCGAAGTCGGGGAATCCTGAAATCGGGCACAGGCACGTGAATTCCGGGATGGTGAACTGGATGGTGTAGTCGCGATCCGGGGTGCGGTTGTCGAAAGCTGCGAGCTTCGCCTCGCGGATCGCGCGCGTCCCGTACAGTTCCTCGCTCATTGCTCGGCGCCACGTAGACGCGCGCGCAGCGAGGCTAGCGGGATCGGTGCGAACTTCGTGTCGCGGTCGTAGGTGTCCACCCCCTCGATCCGCTTGAGGACGGTGACCAGCGCGTAAGTGATCGGCGTTGCGATCACCTCATACAGCACCTTCACGACCCACACGTCGCGAATGATGACGATCAACACCGACCAGGGCTGGATGCCGGCAAACGCGAGTGAGATGAACACCGCGCTGTCGACCCCCTGGCCGACCAGCGTCGACCCGATGGTTCGTATCCAGAGGAAGCGTCCCCTGGTCGCGACCTTCAAGCGCGCCAGCACAAAGGCGTTGAGGAATTCTCCGAGCAGATATGCGGTCAGCGACGCGAGCACGAGGCGCGGGCTCTCGCCGAGCACGCGCGAATACGCGGTTTGGTCGGTGTAATGCGGATCGGCGGGAATGGCGATCGCCGCGGCGATGAACACCACCACGATGACGTTCGCGAGGAACCCGGTCCAGATCACCATGCGCGCGACACGATATCCCCACACCTCGGTGAGCACGTCCCCGAAGAGATACGCGAGCGGAAAGATGACGATCGCCGCCGGTACCGAGAACGGTCCCACGGCGGCGATCTTGACGGCGAGAATGTTGGATGCCACGAGGGTCGCGACGAAGAGCGATGAGACCGCGAGCAGCAGCGGGCTCGGAGCGCGGGTGGAGGCGGGCTCTGTCATGAGGGGTGGCACAGCGTAGAAGATCTCGCCGTGAGCAGACGCGGGCTGGCGCTCTTCGTGGCGATGTGCGTGATCTGGGGGATCCCCTACCTGCTGATCAAGGTGTCGCTGGAGGGCCTCGGTCCGGTCGACCTCGTGTTCGCCCGGTTTGCCCTCGGGGCCGTGCTGCTCGTCCCGATTGCGCTCACCCGCGTCGAGGTTCGTCCGATCCTGCGGCTGTCTGGCTGGATCATCGCGTACACCATCATCGAGATGGGGATCCCGTGGGTGCTCCTCTCCGACGCGGAGCTGCGCATCTCGAGCTCACTCTCCGGGTTGCTGGTTTCGACGGTGCCGCTCATCGGCGTCGTGATCGGACTCGTGACGCGCAGCGGCGAGCACCATGGGTGGCGCCGGATCCTCGGCCTGATGATCGGGCTCGTCGGGGTCGGAGTGCTCGTCGGCTTCGACATCTCGTCCTCCAACTTCGGAGCGATCGCCGAGGTCATCGTCGTGGCGATCTGCTATGCGACCGGCCCGTACATCATCAACAGGAAGTTGAGCGACCTCCCGTCGCTCGGCGTGATCGCGAGCTCCCTGCTCCTGGCGGCGCTCGCCTACGCCCCCGCCGCGATCATCCAGCTCCCCCACGTCTGGCCGTCGGGACGGGTGATCGCCGCGGTGCTCACGCTCGGCGTGGTCTGCACCGCGCTTGCGTTCCTGCTCTTCTTCGCGCTCATCCGCGAGATCGGCCCGGTTCGCGCAACCGTGATCACGTACGTGAATCCAGCGGTCGCGGTGGCGCTCGGGGTGCTCCTGCTCAACGAGCGGCTCACGGGCGCGATCGCCGTCGGCTTCGCGCTCATCCTGAGCGGGTCGGTACTCGCCGCGAGAGCTGCTCCGTCGCGTACCTGACCGAGGTCAGACGCCGGCCGTCTCCGCAAGAGTGTCGGCCGGCCTCGGCTCACCGCGAGCGATCGTGATCTGGCCATCTCTGGCGTCAACTTCTACGGTATCGCCTTCGTTGAACCTCCCTTCGAGGATCGCCATCGCGATCGGGTCCTGCAGGCGACGCTGGATCACCCGCTTGAGCGGACGGGCGCCGTAGGTCGGGTCGTAGCCCTCGGCGGCGAGGGCGTCGATGGCCCTCTCGCTCACGTGGAGCGTGAGCTTGCGAGCCGCGAGCCGGTCGCGGACGCCGCGGAGCTGGATGTCGACGATCTGGCGGAGCTGTGCGCGGTCGAGCCGGGAGAAGAGGATCACGTCGTCCACGCGGTTGAGGAACTCGGGACGGAAGCTCGCGCGCAGCTCCGTGAGGACTCCCTCGCGGACACGCTCCCACACCGATGCGTCCGCATCGGCGGGAACCTCGGCGATGAGCTGCGACCCGATGTTGCTCGTCATGATCACGACGCAGTTGCGGAAGTCGACGGTGCGGCCCTGACCGTCGGTGAGACGGCCGTCCTCGAGAAGCTGCAGAAGCACGTTGAACACGTCCGGGTGCGCCTTCTCGATCTCATCGAGCAGGAGCACGCTGTACGGACGCCGGCGCACGGCCTCGGTGAGCTGTCCGCCCTCCTCGTAGCCCACATATCCCGGAGGTGCGCCCACCAGCCGCGAGACGGTGTGCTTCTCCATGTACTCGCTCATGTCGAGGCGGATCATCGAGCGCTCGTCGTCGAAGAGCAGCTCCGCGAGTGCGCGGGCCAGCTCGGTCTTTCCCACACCGGTGGGGCCGAGGAAGATGAACGATCCGATCGGCCGGTTGGGGTCGGCAAGACCCGCGCGTCCACGGCGGACGGCATTGGCCACGGCGCTGATCGCGTCGTCCTGCCCCACCACCCGGCTGTGCAGGTCCTGCTCGATGCGGAGCAGCTTCTGCATCTCACCTTCGAGCATCTTGTTGAGCGGGACACCGGACCAGCGCGAGACCACCGACGCGACGTCCTCCTCGCCGACCTCTTCCTTGAGCAGCGGACGATCCCCCTGCATCTCCACGAGGCGGGCCTGCTCCTGCTCGAGGGCGCGCTGCAGCTCGTTGAGCTGGCCGTAACGCAGCTCGGCAGCGCGACCGAAGTCACTCATCTGCTCGGCACGATCCGCCTCGTGGCGCACCTGTTCCATCCGCTCCTTGATGTCGCGAATTGTCGAGAGCGCACCTTTCTCCTGCTCCCAGCGCGTGCGCAGCCCGCGGCCTCGCTCCTGCAGGTCGGCGAGCTCGCGCTCGAGGCGCTCGAGGCGCTCCTTAGACGCCTTGTCGGACTCCTTGCGCAGCGCTTCACGTTCGATCTCGAGCTGACGGATCTCGCGTTCCACCACGTCGAGCTCGGTCGGCAGCGAATCGATTTCGATGCGCAGCTTCGACGCCGCTTCGTCGATGAGGTCGATCGCCTTGTCCGGAAGGAACCGATCCGTGATGTATCGGTTGCTCAACACGGCAGCGGCGACGATCGCGGCGTCGGTGATGCGCACACCGTGGTGCACCTCGTACTTCTCCTTGAGGCCGCGGAGAATGCTGATGGTGTCCTCCACCGACGGCTGGTCGACGACGATGGGCTGAAAGCGCCGCTCCAGCGCCGCGTCCTTCTCGATGTGCTTGCGATACTCGTCGAGCGTGGTCGCGCCGATGCAGCGCAGCTCACCGCGCGCGAGCGCCGGCTTGAGCATGTTGCCTGCATCCATGGCGCCTTCGGCGGCACCTGCGCCGACCAGCGTGTGCAGCTCGTCGATGAACAGGATCACCGCGCCGTCGGATGAGGTGACCTCGCGGAGCACCGCCTTGAGTCGGTCCTCGAACTCGCCACGATACTTGCTGCCCGCGACCATGGCGCCGAGGTCGAGCGCGATCACCCGCTTGTCCTTGAGCCCCTCGGGCACGTCGCCGGATGCGATTCGCTGGGCAAGCCCTTCGGCGATGGCGGTCTTGCCAACGCCGGGTTCGCCGATGAGCACCGGGTTGTTCTTGGTCCTGCGCGAGAGCACCTGGATCACACGCCGGATCTCATCGTCGCGCCCGATCACCGGGTCGAGCTTGCCGCGACGTGCCGCCTCGGTCAGGTCGCGTCCGTACTTCTCGAGCGCCTGGTACTTGGCTTCGGGGTTGGCGTCGGTGACGCGTTGCGAACCGCGAACCGCCTCCAGAGTTGCGTACACGCGGTCGGGCGTGACCCCGGCCTGCTGGAGCAGACGCCCCGCCTCGCCTTCGGGCTTGGCACACAGGGCCAGCAGGAGATGCTCGGTCGAGACGTACTCGTCCTTGAGCCGGCTCATCTCGTCGAACGCGGTCATCAACACCGTACGCAGCGCATTGCCGACTCCGGGCTCGGTGACGCCGACCTGCTTGGGGCGGTTCTCGAGGCTCGCGTGCAGGCGCGCAGCCATCGGCTCCGGCGCCACCTCGAGGCGGCGCAGAAGCCCGGGCACCAGGCCATCCTCCTGTTCGAGCAGCGCCAGCAGGAGATGCTCGGGCTCGACTGTCGGATGCTGCAGCTGCTGCGCCGCCTGCTGGGCGGCGGTCAGCGCTTCCTGGGAACGCTCGGTGAATCTATCCAATCGCACGGTGGCTTAATACCACCGCCCGGCGGCGGCTAACCTTGTGTCCATGCGGCTCACCGTCCTCGGCAGCGGCAGCGCGTTCAGCACCTGCGGCTGCAACGCCGGGTATCTCGTCGACGGACGCGTTCTCGTCGACTGCGGCGCGCCCGTTCCCGCGTTGGTACGCCGCGCCGCCACGTCGGTGCACGCGCTCACCCTGATCCTGCTCACGCACTTCCACGCCGACCACAGCTTCACGCTCCCGACCATTCTCGGCGCCAGAGCCTTCGCCGACCCCCCAGCCCCCGGCACCCTGGTGATCGGTGGTCCCGTCGGGACGCGCGAGTATGTGAACCGGCTCCTCAGCGTTGGCTACGGCTCGCATATCCGGCACGAGGTCGACACCAAAGTCGCCCCAACGTACGTGGTGCTCCAGGACGGCAGCGATGTTGAGATTGCCGGATACCGGGTGCAGAGCCACGCGGTGGTGCACAGCACCGGTCCCTCGCTGGCGTATCGACTGACCGACGCCGACCGTGCGTCGGTCGGTTTCTCCGGCGACAGCGAGATGTGCGCCGGCCTCCGGCGGTCGATCGCGGGCTGCGACCTTTACGTGTGCGAGTGCACCGGATGGGACGGCCCTTCGCCGGGCGGACATCTGTGGCGCGACGAGGTCGCAAGCCTCATGGCGGCGAATCCGGAGACCCGCTTTCTCCTCAGCCACCTGAGCGAACGTCGCCACCTGCCGGGTGCCCTGGTCGCCCACGACCTGCTCAGCCTGGAGATCGCCTCGGCCACACGGTAGCCTCGAAGAGCGCTCGACGCCAGGTTCGGAGCGCCCGCGCCCGCTCGGGCGCTGAGGCACCGGACTCGCTGAACTCCGCCTGCGCCGTGACCGTGGCAAGGTCGTTGAGCGCGGACCCGGCCCGGGGTCGAGCCCGGGCAAGCCGCGCCGCAAACGCTCTGTGGGTCTCGGCTTTTCGCCGGTCGACCCCCGAGAGAACGCCGAGGGTCTCAACGCGTTTCCACGCGCCGGCGAGCGACCGCGGCAGCAGCAACCAGAGCAACGCCACGACGATCCCGAGGACGATGGCGCCGAGCACCGAGAGCGAGATCACCACGGCAACGGGAACCGACGAGTGCGCCTTGTGCGTCGGTCCGGTCGACGGGTCGGTGCCGCCCACGTTGCCGGGCTTGAGGGGCGGTCCCGTCCTCGGGGTCGGGGGCGGCGTCTGAGGTCCGCTGACCACGGTCTGGCCGCGCGGGATCGGTTGATAGTTACCCTGGTTGGACGGGGGCGTCGGCTCGAAAGGGATCCATCCGTAGCCGGGGAAATAGGCTTCGACCCAGCTGTGCGCATCGCTGGTTGTCACTTCCATCGTCCGGTCACCGGAGCGTCCGGTCTGCGTCCGGAGGTTTCCGGGCCCGTACCCACTCACCAGGCGGGTGGGGATCTTGAGACTGCGGAGCATCGATCCCATTGCCGAGGCGAAGTACTGGCAGTACCCCTTGTGGCTCTGGGTGAGAAAAAACACGACCGGCCAGGTGTTGGCATTGTTGTCCACCGGCGGATTGAGCGTGTACTGAAAGAGCGCCGGATCGCGCAGGTGCTGCTCGATCGCGACCGCCTGGTCGTAGGGGTTCGTCAGCCCGCTGGTCCATTGCTGCGCAAGGCTGCGAATCGTCTCGACGCCCTGGCTGATGTCGTCCGTCATCTGGATGTACTGATTGGTCCATCTCGGGTAGTCCTCGCCGGCGCCACGCAGCTGCGCAACCGTTGCGGTCGAGACGTACGCGCTCGTCTGGATCTCCGTACCCGCGGTGATGAGGTGGCTGAGTTGCACTTCGTCGATCGTGAGCAGCTCGTTTGAACCAGCTGCGGCGGCAGCGCCCGACGCGACGCCGGCAAGGCTCGCCGATGCCGGATCTCCGGGGAACGGCGCGAGTGGCGTGAGACCGGTGGCATTCGCCTGCAACGTGAGCGATGCCGTCACCGTTGTCTCGTTGTTCCCGGGCCCGACGACCGCTGGAATCGTGTCGCGGGGCAGCGCGCCCGGAGCATAGTCGACCCGAGTCAACGGATTGCCGGCGTCGTCGCTGCCCTGGCTCGGTGGGAACCAGCTCCCCCTGTCGAATTCCGTGTCGTCGGCAATCCGAAGATAGACGGGGGACGTGGTGTTGGCGAGATACGTCAGAACCGGCTGTGGATGGCTGACCAGCGAGCCGCCGAGCGTCACCGCCGGACTGAAGCCGATCGTGTTGAGACCTGGGCCGGTGCCGACGCCCTTGCCGCTGGTTCCGAAGCCGAGTCCGTGGGGAAAAAGCCGCGCGGAGATGTCGGTCGTCGAAACGGCGGGCAGCAGGAGCGCAATGATCGCCAGCACCACAGCCACCCCCGCGGCGCTGCTGCCGAACCGCCAGCCGAGGCCGTCGAGCGCGGTGATGCGCGATCCCGCCCAATGCTCGCCGAGTGACCCCATGTGCGCCGCGGCGACCACCGCAATCGCGAGCACCATGGCGATGGTCTCGGGCAGCGCGATCGGGTTCGGATCCCGCGCGTTGACGACATTGGTGGCGAGAACTGAGAAGACAGGGATCACCGCCAGCACACCGCGGTGCTCGCGAAGCACCATCCATCCGAGCCAGTACCCGCAGAGGAAGAGGATCGCGCACAACCCGACGGTGAAATCCCAGTCCTGCGTCGACGCGAGACCGGTGAAGAGCGCGCTGACGTACCGCCCGGCGATGACCGAGGCGGTCTGGCCCGCGGCGGGGGGCATCGCCGCAAGCGTTGTTGGAACGATCGCCGCGAGCCCGAGGAACGGGGCGGCAATCGCTGTGGCGATGCGGGGAGCGCGAGCCTGGGCGAGCAGCGCCGCCTCGATCACCGCCGTGACCGCAACGACGATCGCCCCTCCGCCACCGTGCACCCAGCCGGCGGCGAGCACCGCCCAGGCCGTCGCGGCGATCAGGGCGACGCAGGCGACCGCTGCGACTTCGAAGTTGTAATTCCGGCTCCGCGCGGTGGGTGCAGGCGTGGCCTCGTGCAGTTGAACGGTGCGGTCGACGTAGACATCCATGCCGTCAGCCGGTCGCCGAGGTGCGTTCGCCGGACCCGAGCACGTCCCCGCGCCGGACGACCCACCAGTCGAGGGCGAGGCGCCATGAGGCCGGAATGCGCAACGCCTGTCCCTGGGCTCCGAATGACGTCGGCTCGATGAAGATGCAGAGATGGCGCTGGCCGCGGGTGGCGCTGTCGACGAGCGCTTCGACCCAATCGGTCGACCGATTGGGGGTGATGACCACCATCCCGCCGCGCCCGCGCCAGCCGTCACCATGCTTGCTGATCGTCTCCGCCAGGCTTCGAACGCCGTCGTCCGTGGCGAGTGCCAGGAAATCGAGGAGCCGGAGGCGTTGCACCTCGCCACGCCCCGCCCCGAAGCTCGTACTGGCACGGGAGTTGGTGACCAGTCCGACCGCCTGACCTCGTCTGATAGCACCGTGCACCACCGACGCGGTGACCGAGATCGCGTACTCGACCGACGACTCGATGCCACTGCCCGCGTGGACGCCGCGCTGCAGATCGAGGACGACGAGGAGGTCCGCGCTCTGGCCGGTGTCGAATGTCCGGCTGATCAACCGGCCGGTGCGCGCCGTCGACGCCCAGTGGATGCGGCTCAGGCCGTCGGTGGGTGCGTAATCCCGGATCGTCGAAACGTCTGGCGGCACGTCCACCGGCTGCCCGCGGTGTGCTTCGGCCACACCGTTGCCGCTCCACTGCGGCACGCCGTGGAGGAGCGCATGAATCGCCGGATAGACGATGACCTCGTTCTCCGGCGCCACCCGGATGCATCGCGGGAACAGGCCGAACGGATCGCCGAGTCGTGCCTCGAGAGGACCGAAGCGATGCACGCCGCGTAGATTGAACATGCCCCGCGCCGTCCAGGTGACGGTGCCGCCGGCAGCGATCGCAAAGGCACGTCCGGGCGCGTAGCCGGGGAGCTTGGTGCCGTCACGAACCTCGCAATAGGGCAGGCGAAGTCCGCTCTGGTTCCTGACGGTGAAGGTCTCCTCGAACGGCTCGCCCATCATGAACGACCCCTGCGGCGACTCACGCGTGACGCTGAGCTTTCGGGCGAGGAGCCGNNCGCGCGCGGTCACGGCGCGCTCCGTGCGCACGCCGCGATACCGCTCACGCCAGGCGCCGGCCCGTCATCGGCACCGACTCCGTGGCCAGCACCTCCTCCAGCACCGCGGCGGCGGTGAGGCCGCGCAGCTCGGCATTCGGGCGGAGCATCACCCGATGCTCGAGCACGTTCGGGGCGATGTCCTTGATGTCGTCAGGGAGGACGAAGGCGCGGCCCGCGAGCGCTGCGCGTGCCTGTCCCGCATGGAGCAGGCCGAGCGTGCCCCGAGGAGACGAGCCGAGCGAGACATCCCGGTGCTCGCGCGTCCGCCGGACAACGCGGACGCAGTACTCCTTGAGTGCGGCGTCACAGTAGATCTGACGACACACCTCCTGGGCGGCCGTGATCTCCGCGGCGTTGGTGACCGGCTCGAGTGCGTTCAGCGGGCTCCCCGACTGGAAGCGATCGAGCATGGCGACCTCTTCGTCAGCCGGGAGATACCCGAGTCGCAGCTTGAGCAGGAAGCGATCGACCTGCGCCTCGGGGAGCGGAAACGTTCCGCCAAGCTCGATCGGGTTCTGCGTCGCCAGGACCATGAACGGATCCGGGAGCTGATGGCTGGTGCCGTCCACGGTCACCTGCCACTCCTCCATCGCCTCGAGCAGCGCGGACTGGGTCTTCGGGGTTGCCCGGTTGATCTCATCTGCAAGCAGCACNNTCGGGTGTGAACTGCACTCGCTCGAAGGTGCACCCGCTGCTGCGGGCGAGCGCCTTGGCGAGAAGCGTCTTGCCGGTGCCGGGGACGTCCTCGATGAGAAGGTGGCCGCGGCACAGAAGCCCCACGATGCAGAGTTCGATCTCCGCTTCCTTCCCAACGATGACCGTCCCGAGGCTCGCTTGCAGACGCCGCGCCATTGCCTGGACATCGACGTTCATGGTGATCCTCGCGCCTTTCTCAACCGGGTTGGTGAGTCAGTTGACCTCGCTTGGAGTATACGGTCGCCAGATACGCTGCCAGCATCACCCGGCGGGATGATCCGCACGACCCCGCCAAAGCGTTGTATAACTGCACCTGGAGATCCGTGCCCGGGTCTCTATAAGGGTGACGGTCGGAGGAGGAGGAATTGGTAGAGCGCGAGGAAGAGATCCTCACAACTGGCGAGGCGGCGGCACTCTGCGGTGTGTCCCGGTCGACGCTACGTCGCGCCGTCGCTCAGGGTCACTTGCGCGCCTGGCACACTCCCGGAAAGCACCTTCGGTTCACGCGCGCCGCGTGCCTGGAGTTTGCCCAATCGCTGGGCCGGGTCGACCTCATCGGCCAGTCCTATCGTGAGGCCCCGGTCTCCGGTCAGCCTGCGCAGGCGGGTGCCGGCGTCTAACCAGGGGAGCCCGTCGAGCGCACAGTCGGTGCGCCGGAAAGGTGTCAGGGCGCTAGCGTTTTCCGGAAAGCAAGCCGCCCACCGAGCCACCGAAGAGCGCGAGCAGGTCGCCGCTGAACAGATTGCCGAGATCCATGGGCCCGAGGTCGATCAGGTGATGGCTGTTGGTGGCGAGCGACGACGCGATGATCGATGACTCCTGGAAGAACGTGTAGATCGCGCCGACGGCGATAAAGCCGATCGCGACCACGATGCCCTGGTAGAGACCGAAGCGTCCTGCGAGCTTGGCGGCGAGCCAGCCGCCGAAGATCACCGCGATCAGCGTCGACACCCCGACGACCCCGCCGTCGATGCTGCCGGTGGATCCGAAGGCCGCGTTGGTGGCGATGAGCCCAGCGTTGCTGATGACCAGCAGAGCGATCTCACCGACGAAGAGACCGACCAGGCAGTGACGCCAGGAGATCATGTGACCGGTGTAGACGGCTGCCGGGGTCGGCGCGTGCCGCGTGCTGGTGCTTGCAGACGTCTGCCGACGCTTCGGAGACCGCGTCTCGGTGGCCATCGCGTGGAGTATACGAATCTGTCGCCAGCCGGCCGCGATCGGTTTTCGCGCAAGCGCGGCCCCTACGCTGCGCTCGCATGGCAACGCTCGTTCGCGCGACTCCAGCTGCGGTCCCGCCTCAGGCGCTCCCCCCGCATCGACGCGTGCTCGCGTGGCTTTCGGATCCGCGCCAGGCGCTCCTGGCCGGAGTCCTCATCCTCGCCGGCGGCGTTGGCCTCGATGCGCTGAGCGACCCGGACGTCTGGTGGCACATCCGGCTCGGCGACTGGATCATCGCTCACCACCAGATTCCCGCCGGCGAGCTGTTCGCGTACACAGCGTTCGGCAATCCGCTGGTTGCGCACGAGTGGCTCTCCGAGACCATCTTCGCCGCCCTCGCCGCAACCGGCGGACTGTTGCTCGTGACCGTGCTCATGGGGCTGGTCGCGTGGAGCGCGCTGCTCGCGACGGTCCTACGGGGCCGCATGCGCGGTGCCGGGCCGGTGCTGCTCGCCATCGGGCTGGTGCTCGCAGCGCGCGTGGCCGAGCCCGTGCTGGGCACCCGGCCGCAGGTCTTCACCTTTGCGCTGATTTGCTGGACGCTCTGGATCGCCGAGACATATCTTCGCTCCGGCGGCCGGCGCATCTGGTTGCTGCCTCCCCTCTTCATGCTCTGGGCGAACCTGCACGCCGGGTTCATCGCGGGCATCGGCCTGCTTGTGATCGTCGTCGTCGCCGAGGCGGTGAAACACCGCTGGTCGATCGGCGTCGTCGCCACCCGACGCCGGATCACGGGACTCGGGATTGCGCTTGGCGCGTCGGCGCTCGCCGCGTGCGTCAACCCCTACGGGCCGGGGCTCTTCGTCTTCGCCGCGACCACCGGGGGCACCGAGCGTCAGAAGGGCATCATCGAGTGGCAATCGCCCAATTTCGCCGAGCCTGCGATGTGGGTGCTGCTCGCGCTGCTGCTCACCTTCGTGACGCTCACGGTCACCGTCCTTGCGCGGCCGTCGTTGCGCCGTCACTTCGAGCTTCGCGATCTCGCACTCGCGGCGGTCGGCGCCGCGCTCGCACTCACTTCAGTCCGCAACACCGCCATCTGTGTCGCGGTGATGATCCCGCCGTGGATGGCGATGGCCGCCGCGGTGGTGCGATCGCTCGAACACCACCGCGGCGTGAGGGATCGTGTCAGGGATGCGGGACGCGCTGCGCCGGTCATGGGCATCGTGCTGATCGCAGTGGGTGTGCTCGGAGTCGGCGCCGTCGGAGCACGGGTCGCACAGAGCGCGTCTCGTCAGGGGATCGCCGCCGCGTACCCGGCCTGCGCGACGGCGTTGCTCGCGCGGAGCCCGGCACCACAGCGAGTGTTCACCGCCTATGGGACCGGCGGCTATGTCGTCTACCGGCTCTGGCCGCGGGCGTCCGTATACGAGTATGGGGAATCGATCTCGCTTGGCACGGCCGTCTTCGACGACTACGTTCGCATCGCGGCCGGAGTCACGACGACACCGACGGCGTTGGAGCTCCTGGCATCGAGCAACACCACCGCGGTGCTGTACTCCAAGGGCGCTCTCACCGACGAGCTCAGCGCCGCGCCCGGCTGGACGCGGGTCGCCGACGACCACGGGATGCTCCTGTATCTCCGTGGCGACGCGTCCTGGGCATCGGGTGCCACCTGCTCGCCATCCGCGACAGGCTGAAGCACCTCCGGTCATGTGGCCGCAGGAGTACGGTCCTCGACGATGCGGCTGATCGGGGTCACCGGAGGAATCGCGACCGGCAAGACCACTGTGGACCGGATGCTCGCGGCCCACGGTGCGACGGTGATCGACGCGGATGAGCTTGCCCGCGAGGTGGTGCGTCCCGGTGAGCCCGCTCTGGACGAGGTGGCGACGCGCTTCGGCCTGGATGTGATCCGGCCCGACGGCAGCCTCGATCGCACCCGCCTCGGCAAGCTCGNNGATCCTGAGGCACGCCGCGACCTAGAGCGGATCACCCATCCGCGGATCACCGAGCTGATGAGCGAACGCGTCGCCGCAGCCCTCGCGGCCCCCGCCCCGCTGGTCGCGGTCGACATCCCGCTGCTCTTCGAGAACCCGCGCGAGGCGATGTTCGAGGGCGTGCTCCTCGTCTACGCGCCACCCGAGGTGCAGGTCAAGCGGCTGCGCGAACGCAATGGCCTGGACGAAGTCGCCGCGCTGCAACGACTCGCAGCCCAGCTCCCGATCGATGAGAAACGCCGTCGGGCAACGTGGATCATCGACAACAGCGGCTCACTCGATGCGACATCGCGGGCGGTCGACCACTGGTGGGAAACGGCCGTCAGGTAGGCGGGCGTGGCGCCAGTCCATCGAGGAGCACCTCGAGCATCTGCGCCTCATCGCCGGCGAAGGTTCCCGGGTCGCTGCGACGCAGCGTGCCCATCACGTAGCCGCTCAGCACCATCTCAGCCGCGCCGAAGACCACGTAGCTGGCGAGCTGGGGATCGATGCCGGCGCCGACCTCGCCGCGATCGCGCGCCTTGCGGATGATCTGCTCGATCGCCTCGAAGGCCACCATCACGGTGCCGATGTCGTGTGATTCGAGGAACTCATACGAGCGCGAGACCTCGTTGATCATCACGGTCATCAGATCCGGTTCGCGCCGGTAGACCTCGATCCAGAAGTGCACCAGCCTTCGCATCTGCTCGCGAAAGCCCACGTCCATGTCGCCGACTTCATGAAGGTAGGTGACGTATTGCGCCCAGCGCTCCGTGAAGATCGCGGCGAGTATGTCTTCCTTGTTGTGGAAGTAGTGGTAGACGAGCCCATAGGCGATCCCCGCCTGCTCGGCGATGTCTGCGACCTTGGCTCCGTGAAACCCGGAGCGCGCGAACACCTCGGTGGCCGCTGCGATGATCCGTTCACGGGTCTGCGCGCTGCGCGTGGTGCGGGGCGCATGGCGAGGGGTCTGCGCAGCCTCGCTCACGCGATCGCCCCTGCTGCGCGCAGTGAGGCGAGCTCTCCGGCGTCGTATCCGGCCTCGGTGAGCACTTCCTCGGTGTGCTCACCGTACCGGGGCGCGGCACGCCGGTAGCCGGCCGGAGTTTCCCCGAGCCGGATCGGAAAGCCCGTCTGCGCTGTGGGTCTGCCAGCACCGGCGTCCAGACGCATGCCGCGGCTGCGGACCTGAGGATGCTCGAAGGTTTCTCCTATGTCGAGCACGGGCTCGACGCAGACGTCGTGACCGGAAAGCGCCTCCTCCCATTGCGCGCGCGTCCGCATGTGCAACACCGCCTGCACCGACGCGATTGTCTGGCGTCCCTCCTCGCCGTCTGCGAGACCGCTGCCCGCGAGTTCGGGCAGGCCGAGCAGCTCAACGAATTCACGCCAGAACTTGGGCTCGAGCGCGCCGACGGCAAGGTACCCGTCGGCGCATCCGTAGATCCGGTAGCAGGGATACCCGCCGGTGAGCATCCCGCCGCCCGGAGTGGGTGGGTCGCCGGTCGCGAAGAGCTGCGAAGCGTGCACGCCTGCCCAGCTGATGAGACCGTCGACCATCGAGATATCGCAGTGCTGACCAACGCCGGTGCGCGCCGCGTGATGCAGCGCGATCATGATCGCGAGCGCGGCGTCGAGCGCGCCGCCACCGAGATCCCCCACCTGCAAACCCGGCATTGCCGGGGCGTCGCCGGCACTGCCACCGAGCAGCAGCACGCCCGCGACTGCTGCGTAGCCGAGGTCGTGGCCGGCGCGGGCGCGAAACGGTCCATCCTGACCATAACCGCTGATGCTGCAGAGCACGAGCCGCGGGTTCGCCTCTCGGAGCACCCCGAAGCCGATGCCGAGACGGTCCATCACCCCCGGCCGGAAGCTCTCGACGACAACATCGGCCGTGGCGGCCAGGCGGAGAAACGCCTCACGCCCCAACGGATTCTTGAGGTCGATCGCCAGCGAGCGCTTGTTGCGGTTGAGCGGATGGAACATCGCCGAGTACTCGTCCACGAGCGGCGGCATCCAGCGCATGTAGTCGCCGCCGGCGGTGTCCTCGACCTTGATGACATCGGCGCCGAAATCAGCGAGCATCACGGTGCAGAACGGCCCCGGAAGCAACCTGGTCAGGTCGAGGACTCGAACGTCGTCGAGTGCCGGCATGGTCGCGCGAGTGTAGCAATCACTCCCCGCGCGCTATCCTCGCAATCCCTGTGCTAGGGTCGCTCGCAGGGTAGACGTGATGAGCAACGTGATCGTCCTGTTGAGCGAGGCTCGTTGATGGACGAGCTGGTCATCAAAGTGCCCGCGCCGTTCAGCGGTATAGAGGATCTGGGATTCTCCGCGCGCTACCCGGCGCAGGAACGAAGCGAGCCCCTCCGCGACATCCCCCTGTTCGTCGAAGGGCCGGCCGGTCCGATGCAGCTGCTCATCGAGCGCCTCGCGCTCTTCAGCGACAAGGATCGGATCGTCGGTTCGCATGCCGACGACGACCAGTACGCGTGGACGGCGCCGGTGCAGCTGACGGACGAAGTCTGCGTGCTGGCGTTCCAGGACCGGAGCATGCGTGCCGGAGAGACGCTCCTCGAACCCGGGGACACCGCCCAGGCCGTCCGCGGCTACGTCTGGAACCTGGTGCGGCCGATGGCATTCACGTTCCTTCGAGACTGCGTCCGCATCGGCGGGCTGCGCCTCTCGGAGCGGATCGCCGTGGTGATCGACACCGGCCGGCCACCGCCCGTCGACATCGAGCTGCAGCGTTCGTCGATCACCCCCGAGAACGGCAGCAGGTTGCTCTTCGCGCTCTGATCCGCGCGGCGCTCAGGGTGGTGGGGTCGGTGTCGGCGTCGGGAGCGGAGTGGAGTTCGGCGGGGTGGTCGGGACCGGGGTCGGCGTCGGCGTGGCCGTGGGGATCGGGGTCGCACCGACCGCCGTGGGAGTCGTCTTGGGTGTCGGCGTGGCCACCGGAGCCGGCGGGAGCGGCGCCGTCGGGCAGCCCTGGAGCTGGGGGTTGAACGGGGTCGGGGTCGCGATCGGCGTCGGAACCGGCGTCGGCGTGGGCGCCGCCGTCGGGGTCGCCTTACCGCTCACCGTGGGCTTGGGCGTCGCCGTGGGCACCGGGGTCGGCGTAACCACGTACGGTGTGTACGAGGGGCAGGGCGGCGCCGATTGAACGGCCGTGCCGTGAGATGCGGACACCCCCAAGGAGATCGCGACCGCCACGGCTCCCACCAGGATCGTGACCACGAAGGTGACCGCGCCCCACTCGCGACGCAGCGCATTCACGTCGCGCCCAGCCCGTCGATATTGGCCACGGCCGTCTGAAACTCCGGGTGCCCGCGTGCCAGGCGCATGTTGGTGGCGAGCCAGCCGGACGGCGTCCCGACGTCGAGGAGCTCGCCATCGAACTCGACGCCCCAGACGTCACCGGCCTCGAGCATGAGCCCGATCGCGTCAGTGAGCTGGATCTCGCCAAGGGCACCAGGCCTGGTCTCGCGGAGCGCGGCAAAGATCGCCGGGGTCAGCACGTATCTGCCCATGACGGCGAGATCGCTCTTGGCCTCGGCGGCGGGCGGCTTCTCGACCAGACCAATCACCCTGTGCAGCTTGCCACGGGATTCGGCAATCTCGGCGCAGCCGTATCTCGAGATCTGATCGCTGGGCACCCGCATGAGTGCGAGAATCGGCGTCCCCAACTCCTCGTGGGCGTCCCAGAGCTGGCGCAGCACTGGCGGTTCGGCGAGCGACAGGTCGTCGGGGAGCATGCAGAGGAAGGTCCGGTCGCCCACGGCAGCCGCAGCGCACAGCACGGCATCGCCGAGACCGCGAGGCGAGGCCTGACGGGCGACGGTGATCCGGCACAGGTTGCCGGCCTTGCGCACGGCTTCCAGCTCAGCGGTCTTGCCCCGCTCCTCGAGCAGGCGTTCCAGGGGGAGATCGGGACGGAGATGAGCTGCCAGCGCTTCCTTGCCTTCGGCGAGAACGAGGACAATCTCGTCGGCGCCGGATGCGACGGCTTCCTCGACCGCCCACTGGATCACGGGGCGATCGAGAACCGGGAGCATCTCTTTGGGGAGCTCCTTGGTGGCAGGGAGAAAGCGTGTCCCCAGGCCCGCGGCCGGGATCACGCATGGTCGCGAGTCCACGGCGGCGCATTGTCGCCCGTCGGGACGCGGCCCTGCTCCCCGTTACCCTTGCGCGATATGCCTGCCACGCGCACTCTGCTCATCGAGGCTGTACGCGACGCCCTCGACGCCGCCGGCGTGGAGGGGACGTTCGAGGTGGTCGTCGAGCGCTCGGCTCGCCCGGAGTTCGGCGACTGGTCGACCCCCGCCGCGCTCGGCCTGGCGCGTGTCCTCCGGCGCGCGCCCGCGGCGATCGCGGCCGAGCTGGCGGCCCATCTCGAGGCCTCGCGCGTGCCCCGGGTGCGGGCCTGGACGGTGACCCCGCCGGGATATGTCAACGCGCATCTCGACGACCGCACCTGGGGCGCCGCCGTGCTCGCCGCGGCGACGGATCTCGAGACGACCGGCAGCGTCGACCTGCCGAAGGCCACTGCGGGAAAAACCCTGGTCGAGCACACCGCCACCAACCCGAACAAGGCGGCGCACATCGGACACCTCCGCAACGCGTGTATCGGTGACACCGTCGCCCGCGTCCTCCGGCGCACCGGCCATGCCGTGGAGGTGAACAACTACATCGACGACACCGGGGTCCAGGTTGCCGACGTCGTGGTCGGCATCCGCCATCTCGGCATTGAACCGATGCCTGGCGAGCCGTTCGATCAGTACTGCTCGAGGGTGTACATCGCGGTGTCCGCGCGCTACGAGACCGATACCGAACTCCTCGAGCGGCGGCGCGATGTGCTTCGCGAGGTCGAGGAGGGGGGAAACGAGACCGCCGTGTTCGTCAAGGACCTCGCGCGGCGGATTGTGAACGCCCACCTTGCGACCATGCGCCGTTTCGACATCGCCTACGACCTGCTCACCTGGGAGTCGGACATCATCGGCCTCGGCTTCTGGCGCCAGGCGTTCGAACTCCTCCGCGAGTCCGGCGCGATCGTGCTCGTCGAGAACGGCAAGCTCGCCGGCTGTTGGG
This sequence comes from Candidatus Dormiibacterota bacterium, assembly GCA_003136295.1. GTDB lineage: Bacteria > Chloroflexota > Dormibacteria > Aeolococcales > Aeolococcaceae > Palsa-851. The sequence continues at coordinate 2,984 of PLDZ01000202.1, read as the reverse complement.
TGATGCCGGCGGACACGGCCGAGGACGACTCTGACGATGACACCAAGGTTCTGGTCAAATCGGACGGTATCGCGACCTACACGGCGAAGGATATTGCTTACCAGCTCTGGAAATTCGGCCTGCTCGGACGTGACTTCAACTATGTCCCCTGGGAGGGTGATCCAACCCTCATGAGCACGTCGATCCCCGCCCGGCCTGACGCGCCGCCCGCACACTTCGGTCATGCGCAGCGCGTGATCAACGTCATCGATGCACGCCAGGCATACCCCCAACGAGTCGTACAGCGTGCGCTGCGCAGGTTGCACCACGAACGCGAGGCCGACAACTCGATCCACCTGAGCTACGAGGTGGTCGCACTCACACCCGCGGCTGCGGCCGAGCTCGGCGTCGAGATCGAGGAGGGACGCGACAGCGTGGCCCTGAGCGGACGGCGCGGGATCGAGGTGCGCGCCGACGACCTGCTCGATCGTTCGATCGCGCGGCTCAGCGCCAACGCGCGCGATGCCGCGACCGCCACGGCGGTTGCGGCGGGAGCGGTGCGCTACTACCTGCTCAAGTTCTCCCTCAACCAGATCATCGCCTTCGACTTCGACGAGGCGCTGCGGGTGACCGGCGACACCGGCGTGTACCTGCAGTACGCGCATGCTCGCGCTGCGGGCATCCTGCGCAAGGTGAGCGATGCCGGTGAGCATCTCGCTGTCCCGGCCGCACTGCACCCCGCTGAACGTGAGTTGCTCCACAGCATCGAGGCGTACCCGCGCGCGCTCACCGAGACGGCGCAGGCACTCTCGCCGTCGCTGCTCACCACCTACGCCTTCGCACTCGCGTCGGCCTTCAGCGACTTCTACGAGCACACACCGGCGATCGTCCGCGAGGACGACCAAGCGGTGCGCCAATTCCGACGCGGCCTGGTCGCCGCGACGCGCGCGACGCTCGCTGATGCACTCCACACCCTGGGAATGGCTGCACCGGATCAGGTTTGAGCCATCTCCGGGCACTGCTATGATCCGGGGCCTTCGGGCCCCGTTCGTCTAGTGGCCCAGGACACCGCCCTCTCAAGGCGGAGACCATCGGTTCGAATCCGATACGGGGTACCACGCGCGTGATCGTCCCTTTGGGAGTGGATTGGCGACGGCCGCGAGTTCCGCGAGGCCACCGACATGCATCCGAGTCGTAACAAGATGCTTGCGCTCGGAGGTCAGCACGCTCAGGCGGCTAGGCTGGGGTCCTGGCACCGCTTCGTGGGTGCCGAGGAGTTAACCAACGTTGGACAAGTTGAAGCCGTGGCAGCGGCTCTCGAGGAAACAGTCGGGCGACGCCGGGTCGGCTGACGGCGACGGCGATGGTCTGGGTAAGTGCCTGGACGGTGAGTGCTCCAAGCCCGCCACCTGCCGCTGCACCTACGTCGATCGCCGGCAGGTGAAATGCGGCACAACCTGGTGCGATGAGCACAGCAGGGTTGTGCTGGGCCTCCCGTACTGCCGCCGCCACGCGACGGTCGCGCCCTCGCTGTCGAACGGTTTCTTCACGCACATGCTCCCCGATGTCGAGAACCGCGCACCATCCCTCGCCACCTGGGTGGGCGGGGAGNNTGGACGCTCGTCGACAGCACCGGAGTCCTCCAGCACGTGTCGGTCGAGGTCGATGAAGAGGATGATCGCGCCGTCGTGGTGCGCGTCGGTGGCGAGCCGATGGGTCGCCACCAGCCGCCGTGGATCGGCCGCCCGCGCACCGAGACGATCGCCCCGGAGCTCGACGCCGCCTCACGCCAGGCCTTCCGGATCACGGTGATGCACGACATCGAGCTCGGGCTGCTCGGCGCTCGCATGGAAGTCGCCTCCTGAGCTGACCCGCCTGTCAGGGGGCGCGGATCGTCGCGGCGGTATGCTTGACATCGCATGTTCGCCACGTCCGCGCCCGGCCTCGCGATTGTGATCGGCCTCCCCGTCGCCTTCGTGCTGCTTTCCGCCGGAGCCTGCCTGAGCCTGTTCATCTTCTGGACGCGGGCCCGGCCCTAGCCCGGACTCAGGCGAGAGACACCAGCTCGACGTCGACCACCAGGGTGGCGTTCGGCGGGACGTTCGCTGACGAATTCCCGGCGGTGCCGAAGCCGAGCGCCGGCGGGACGACCAACCGTCGCGTTCCGCCGACTCGCATGCCGGGCACGCCGACCCTCCAGAAGGGGAGCGTCGACGGGTTGGAAAGTTGGAGGGGATTGGTCGGCTGGTTCGGACCGCGGGTGGTGATCACGAGTGCCCCGCTCGAGAGCCAAACGGTGAACTGGACGTTCGCGTTCGACGTGGCCTTGGCGACCGCACCGCAGCCGACACTGATATCGGCGAACTGAAGCCCCGAAGCGCCGGGTTGCAGCGCCAGCGAGGTCGAGAACGTGTCGGAGGCGGCGACCGGCCGGGGCGTGGCGCAATTGGGCGGCAGGGGCGTGATGTGACTGCTGACAGGCACCAGGCTGCCGCATCCGCCGAGGGCCAGGACCGCAAGCGCGGCGCCGGCCACCATGCCCGCGAAGCGCAGGCGAAGGGTGTCGAGGGAATGGGCCATCCGCGCCGAATCGTACCCCGGCGCCGCGTACAATCGAATTAGCCCACCCCTCAAGGAGCCCCAGCAGCCATGGCAAACACGATCAAGGAATCCAAGGGTGTCGCATCCCAGCGCGACATCCTCACGCACGTTCGCTGCCCGATCTGCAACAACTTCATGCGTCAGAACGAGATCGGGGTTGAGATCGCCTTCCGGCACAGCCGCCGTCCCGGAGAGCCTCGTCGCGAGCGGATCATCAAGCACACCAAGAACTGCAAAGCCGCATAGTGCGGCGCTGATGCGGGCGCGGACCGCTGCTTGATGGCCATCGAAGTCCCGTTGTTTCCGCTCGGCACCGTCCTCTTCCCGCACATGCCCCTGTCGCTCCACATCTTCGAGGAGCGCTACAAGACGATGATGCGCGACTGCCGCCGGGCGTCGACCAC
>PLDZ01000211.1 GCA_003136295.1 Candidatus Dormiibacterota bacterium | reverse complement strand
GTCCACTCGCGCAACAAGCCGCTGGACCCGGGCGTCGACCTCGAGGTCCTCGCCAAGCAGACCCCGGGATTCAGCGGTGCCGACCTCTCGAACCTCATCAACGAGGCGGCGATCCTTGCGGCGCGCGGGAATCGCAAGGTCATCGTCATGAACGATCTCGAGGAGTCGATCGCTCGCGTCATCGCGGGACCGGAGCGCAAGAGCCGGATGATCAGCGACAAGGAGAAGCTGACCATCGCCTTCCACGAGATGGGCCACGCCCTGGTCGGCACCACCCTCGAGCACACCGACCCGGTTCACAAGGTCACGATCGTGAGCCGCGGCCAAGCGCTCGGCTGGACCATGAGCCTGCCCATAGAAGATCGCTACCTGGTGAGCAAGGCCGAGCTCGTCGACCAGCTCGCCCAGATCCTTGGCGGCCGCTGCGCCGAGGACCTGATCCTGGGCGAGGACAACATCACGACCGGCGCCTCCGACGACATCCGCAAGGCGACCAATCTCGCTCGCAAGATGGTCACTGAGTGGGGGATGAGCGACAAGCTCGGCCCGCTGACCTTCGGTGAGCGTCAGGAGATGGTGTTCCTCGGGCGGGATCTCGGCGAGCAGCGCAACTACTCCGAGGGGATCGCGTCCGAGATCGACCAGGAAGTTCACCAGCTCGTCGCTGACGCGTTCCAGCGTGCCAAGAAGGTGCTGCGCGAGCGTGAACACGTGCTCCGTGCGCTCGCCTCGCGCCTCGTCGAGGTCGAGACCATGGACGCGCCCGAGATGGAGCGGATCATCAAGGAAGCCGAGTCCCGCAGCGGCGTGGCCCCGGTCAACGGCAGCGGACCGGCGCCCGAAGCCCCGCCGGCGCCGCCGGACTTCGTTCCCCCCGCTGAGGCAGCAGCCGGAGCGTAGGGGTACACTCAGGCCTACCGGCCACCGCGGCCGTCGACGGCTCACCGCGACCCGGGGACGCTGATCGCGCCTCGAGGACGCTGCCGGCGACGGGAGGTGACCCGGCTCGAAGAACGCTTGGATCCATCCAGGAGGACCGAGACGTGGAGGGAGTTGGCACGCCGGCTCTGGCGTTCATCGGCGCGGGCCGTGCTGGTTCCGCGCTGGCGATCGCAGCGCACGACGCCGGGTATCGCGTCGCGGCCGTCGCCAGTCGCCGCGGCGAGATGGCAGCGCGGCTCGCGGACACGGTGGGAGCGGACGCCGTCGACACGCCGCTGGCAGCCGTGGTCGTCGCCGACGTGACCCTGCTCGCGGTGCCCGACGGCGCGATCGCAACCGTCGCCGCCTCAATCGCGGAATCGGGCATCTCGCTGCGGGGGCGTGGTGTCGTCCACCTCGGCGCCAGGTTCGGTCCGGAGATCATCGGGGCCCTGCGCAGCACCGGCGCCGAGGTCGGTGTGCTCCATCCGCTCCAGGCCCTCGCCGGACCGGCCAGCGCATCACTTCTTGAGGGCGCGTTCTTCCGGATCGACGCCACCGGCCTGCTCAAGCAGCGCCTCCTGGCCTTGGTTGCCGCGCTTCACGCCACCCCGCTCGAGATCGACCCCGCGGCCGCGCCGCTCTATCACGCCGCGGCGGTGCTCGCCGGCAATGCTCCGCTGGCCCTGCTCGCCGAGGCGACGCGACTGCTCGAGGCAGCCGGGGTGCCGGCCGAGGCTGCCCACGTGGCGCTCGCAGCCCTGCTCGAAGGCGCCGCGCACAACGCCCGGCGAGCGGGACCGGCCGCCGCGCTCACGGGGCCGGTCGCACGGGGAGATCGAGACGCCATCGCCGCACATCTCGATGCACTCGCGCCATATCCCGAAGCACGCGACCTCTACCTGACCCTCACGCGAGCGATGGAGTCGCTCCTCGCCACCCAGCCGGCCGCTGGTGACGCCAACACCCAGGTGGCGTGACCATGGGCGTCACCATTCGGGACCTCGCGGCGTGGAAAGCCGCGGGACGGCGGTTCGTCATGCTCACTGCATACGACTACCCGACCGCGCGGCTGCTCGCGGAAGCGGAGATCCCGGTGCTCCTAGTGGGGGACACCCTGGCCGACAACGTCCTCGGGTATGCCACCACGCTCCCGGTGACCATGACCGAGATGCTCCACCACGCACGCGCCGTGGCGCGTGGTGCCCCCGACCAGCTGCTGGTCGGTGATCTTCCGTTCGGGACCTATCAGCGCTCCTGTGGGGATGCCATCGACAACGCGGTGCAATACCTGCAGGCAGGCATGCACGCCGTCAAGCTCGAGGGCGGCGGCTGGGTCGTCGAGACCGTTTCCCGGCTCACGCAGCGCGGGATCCCGGTGATGGGTCACCTGGGACTCACGCCCCAGTCCATCAACGCGTTCGGCGGCCTGAAGGTCCAGGCGAGAAGTGCCGGCGACCGCGAACGCCTCATCAAGGACGCGCACGCGCTTCAGGACGCGGGTGCCTTCGCGATCGTCCTCGAGGGGATACCGCGGAACCTGGCGGCGCAGGTGAGCGGCGAGCTGGTCATCCCCACCATCGGCATCGGCGCGGGACCTGACTGCGACGCCCAGGTTCTGGTAATCCACGACCTCCTCGGCATCACCGGTCACCTGCGCGGCGCGGCGCCGAAGTTCGTGAAGCCGTATGCCGACCTGGGCGATCGCATCGTCGAGGCCGCGCGCGCGTACGCGGACGACGTGCGCGAGGGCCGGTTCCCTGACGATGCCCATTCCTTTCACTGACACACCGGAGCTGTTCGCCAACCCACCGGAGCTGCTCGCCACCCCAGCAGAGCTCCGCCGGTGGTCCGAGAGGCTGCGCGCCGCGGGACTCTCCGTCGGGATGGTGCCAACCATGGGCGCCCTGCACGCCGGCCACCGCGCGCTGATCGACCGGGCGGTCGCTGAGAACGACAGGGTGGTGGTGACGATATTTGTCAATCCAGCCCAGTTCGGTCCGACCGAGGATTTTGCTCGTTATCCGCGGACCATGGATGCGGACCTGGGAGTGCTTGCTGCAGCAGGGGTCCACGCGGCCTTCGTGCCGAGCGTCGAAACGATGTATCCGCCGGGCCTGGTGACCGGGCTCAACATCAGCGGGCCGCTCGGCGACCGGCTCGAGGGGGCGAGCCGGCCCGGCCATTTCAACGGGGTTGCCGTGGTGGTTACCAAGCTGCTGGTTGCGGGCCTCCCCGATCGGGCGTATTTCGGGCAGAAGGACGCGCAGCAATGCGCAGTCGTTCGCCGCCTCGCCCGCGACCTCGACACGGGCGTCGAAATCGTTGTGTCCCCAACGGTTCGGGACCCTGATGGCCTCGCGATCTCGAGCCGCAACGTCTACCTCAGCCCGGAGGAACGCATACGGGCATTGGCCATTCCATCGAGCCTGGCCAAGGCGATGGCTCGATTCGAGGCCGGCGAGCGAGACGCGACAGCGCTGGCAACAACTGTTCGGTCTTGCCTGGAGAACCAAAGACTGGACGTCGACTACGTTGCCGTGGTAGAGGCGGACACCTTCTCCGAGGTCGAAACCGCAGCCCCCACAAACCAAATCGTACTGGCTGCTAGAATAGGGAGCACACGGTTGATTGATGTCGTTCGGCTGGGGGTCGACACAGCGCCCGTAGGTCGTGGCGTCTAGGGGAGATCATGCAGCGGGTCATCATGAAGTCGAATATCCACGGCGCCACCGAGACGCGAGCCATGGTCGACTTCGAACGGTCGTGCGAACTGCGCGACGTCTCGGCGGTGATTTCGAGTGTCATTGCAAACAATACGTGCGAGCAGGCGGCGATCGCGTGATCAACGGGGCTGCACTGACGGATTACGACGTGGTCGTCGTCGGGAGTGGCATAGCGGGACTCTCAGCCGCATTGAGCGCGGCGCCAAGCGCGCGGGTTGCCGTTGTCACCAAGGGCGCGCTCGATGACGGGTGCAGCCGGTTCGCGCAGGGTGGCATCGCAGCCGCCGTCGGCGACGGTGACTCACCGGAGATGCATTACGAGGACACCATTGCCGCAGGCCGGGGCCTGTGCCATCCGGATGCGGTGCGTGTGCTTGTCGAGGAAGGACCCGCACGAATCCGCCAGTTGATCGAGTGGGGCGTCGCCTTCGATACCCAGGACGGCGAGTTGTTGCTCGCCCAGGAGGCGGCCCATTCGCGNNGTCACCGGGATTCTCACCACGACCGACGGCGTCAGCTGCGGCGTGTCGATCACCACGAATCCCGCCGAGTCGCACACCACAACGCTGTCCTCCGCGGCTGTCGTCCTTGCAAGTGGTGGCGCGAGCCGCCTGTGGCGGAACAGCACGAACCCCGAATCCGCAACCGGAGACGGTGTTGCCCTCGCGTACGACGCCGGTGCCGATGTTTCGGGCATGGAGTTCGCGCAGTTCCATCCGACGGCCCTCGCCATGGAGGGTGCACCCAGGTTCCTCATCAGCGAGGCGGTGCGCGGCGAAGGCGCGTGGATCGTCAATCGCGATGGCAAGCGCTTCGTGCTCGACGTGGACCCGCGCGGCGAGCTCGCCGGCCGCGACGTTGTTGCTCGGGCCATCTGGGAGGAGCTCGAACGGAGCGGCGAACGCTGTGTGTTCCTCGATTGCTCTCCGCTTGGTGCGCGCGCCGCGGTGCGTTTTCCCACCATCGCCGCCACCTGCGCACGATACGGCCTCGACATCACCCGCCAGCCAATCCCGGTGTCGCCGGCTGCGCACTACATGATCGGCGGGGTCACGACCGACCTCGATGGCGCAACCAGCGTCCCGGGCCTGTACGCATGCGGCGAGGTTGCGCACACCGGTGTGCACGGTGCCAACCGGCTCGCGAGCAACAGCCTGCTCGAGTCGTTGGTCTTCTCGCAGCGTGCAGTGCACGCTGCGCTCGGATGGGCGGGGGAATCACCTCCCGGGCAGCCCCGTCCTACGAAAGTGACCTCACGCCCGCGCGCATCCACGCTCGACCCCCGCGACGGATGGAATGCCCTCCGAGACGCACTCTGGGCCGGAGCGGGCGTGGTTCGTGACCAAACCGGTTTGCGTGCCGCCGCCCGCTCGTGTGATGACGTCGTCGCAGCGACGTCGGGAGGCACGACGCTTTCGACGATGCAGCTGCACGCAGCTGCATCCACAGCGTCGCTGGTCTGCGCCGCGGCCCTGGCTCGCGAGGAGAGCCGAGGGTGCCACCTCCGTTCTGATCTCCCCCAAGCAAGCGATCAATGGTATGGCGATCTCGTCATGCACAAGGACAGAGGAGCACGCTTTGACCGTCACCTTTAGACCCATCACCGAGGCGCTTTCGTCGGAGAGCATCGACCTGCTCATCGAGTCGGCGCTCGCCGAGGACGTCGGAGCTGGCGATGTCACGACCCAGGCCGTGATTCCCATGGATATGACGTGTCGGGGCAAGATCGTTTGCAAGCAGGATGGCGTGATCGCCGGTCTGAGCATCGCGCAGCGCGTGTTCCAGCGGGTGGATGAGCGCATCCAGTTCGATCCCAAAACCAAAGACGGCGAGAAGGTTCAGGCGGACCAGATCGTCGCGCGGCTCTTCGGCCCGGCTCGCGGCATGATGACCGCGGAGCGTGTCGGCCTCAACTTCCTGCAGCACCTCAGCGGCATCGCGACGATGACCGCCAAGTACGTGAAGGCTGTCGACGGCACCAAGGCCAAGATCCTCGACACCCGCAAGACCACCCCGGGGCTGCGCGCCATCGAGAAGTACGCGACTCGCATGGGCGGCGCCGTCAACCATCGCATGGGCCTGTACGACGCTGTGCTCATCAAGGACACACATCTCGCGCTCGTCGGCGGGATTACCCCGGCGCTGCGGGCCGGTCGCAAGGCATATCCCGAGATGGAGATTCACGTCGAGGTGAGCAACCTCCAGGAGCTGGAGCAGGCGCTCGCCGACAAGGCGTCGCACATCCTCCTCGACAACTTCTCCTGTGGTCAGGTACGCGAGGCGATGCAGCTGATTCGCGGCCGTGCGACCGTTGAGGTGAGTGGGGGAGTGCAGGTCACCAACGCTCGTGCGTATGCGCTCGCGGGAGCGGATTACATCAGCGTCGGCGCGCTGACGCACTCGGCGGTGGCGCTGGACTTTTCCATGAAAGTTACTCGGTACTGAGAGCGGTTCGACTCTCGAGTGGGTCCTGTCACCGCGGTGCCACCCACCGGCTGCCTCGCTTCAGGCCTCGTAGTGCGGGGTGCGTGGTTGGGGGGCTGAGCGCGTTCTTGACGGCGTTGTTTAGGGTGGGCGCGCGACCTTGTGATGCAGACCTTGTTTAGGGTGGGCGCGCGACCTTGTGATGCAGACCTTCATTGATGGGTCGTCGCAGGCGCTGCATGCGTTTGCGATTTCGCATTCTTGGGTGACGCCCATTGTTATATGGGGGACGGCGGGGTTCATTATTCTGTGTCCGGTTGGGTTTTTCTTGATGTGGGCGTGGGATGGGCGGTTGCGGCCGGGGGTTGCGGCGTTGCTGGGGCTGGGGTTGACGCAGTGGGCGAGCCATGAGGTGGGGAGCCTCACGTACCGGCCGCGGCCGTTTGTGGCGATGCATTTCACGCCGCTGTTTTCGCATCCACCCAACAATTCGTTTCCCTCCACGCTCACGGCATTCGCGGCGGTTGCGGCGGTGATCGGGGTGCTGGCGTGGCGGCGGGTCGGGTTGGTGTTCGTGGTGGGCACGGTGGTCGTGGGGTTTGGGTGCGTGTATGTGGGGGTGCACTACGCGAGCGATGTGCTCGTCGGGGCTGCCCTCGGCGCGGTGTGCGCAGCGGTGACGTGGCTGGTCGTGGGGTTGCCGCCGGTCAGCAGGGTGCTCGGCGCCGTGGAGCGCCGGCTCCCAAAGCGACGGCGGCGTGGTGCACCGCCTCGGGTGCGCGCTACAGCAGCGAGTTGACCAGCGCCTCCAGCTGACTCAGTGTCGCCGGCGTGTACGTCGCGACGATCGCCACGACGGTCGACCCCTTGGCCGCGACCAGTCCCTCGTTGTTCCTGCCTGCGCCGAGGGATTCGAAGAACGACCGAGCCACATCCCCGACCCCCGACACCGACTTGAACGCCACCGGGAAATGCTGGCTGAACTGCGAAATGTCAGAAGCAGAGACGTTCTTGAGCACGGTGATGATCACGTTGTCCGTCGTTGTGTGGTAGTTGCACGAGATGCCGGTCGCGCCACTTGGAAGCTGTGTTGTGCCCGTATTGGGTATAACGACGGCATCCGGGAGCGTGATCCCGAGCGCGGATCCGACCGTCGAACCGCTGGGGCATTGAGCGGCTGCCGGTGCCACGGCCGGCGCCGTGGGCGTCGGGGCGGCAACGGTAGGTGCGGCGGTGGCGCCCGTCGATGACGACGACGTCGGGCTCGAACTTCCGCAGGCGGCGAGGCCTGCTGCGAACGTCAGCGCGATCAGCGGAATCCAGCGCGGGGTGCTGCCTGTCACGTGCCCGGCCCTCCATCTACAGCATCGAGCGTCTACACGGCTCGATGTCGGCACTATGACCGAGTTGCGAGCCGTGGCGCACGGTCATCACACTCACGGCACACCGCATCCGGTTGTTCGCTTCGAGGAGGCTGTGACGATGGCGGATCACGCCGATCCCGCGCCCGGTCCGCAGAGCTCAAACGAAGAGCCTCAAGCGCACTTGACCACCACGCCACGTGGCGGCGGGTGGCGCATGTTCTCGGCGCCGGTTGAGGTCGACGCGTACCTCGGTCAAATCTGGGTTCCCGTGCTCGTGGACGGGGTCGACGAGGAGAGTGCGCAGATCTGGGCGCGCTGGCCACCCCAGGGCCACGCGTCCGGGGACATCCATCACCAGGTGATCGACGCCTCGCACTATCGCGCACCCAAGGATGGATTTCCTGCGAGCTGACGCCCGGCACGGATGCCGGCGCATCCTCTGTAAGGGGTAGACACTCTGGGCGGCATATACAGGTCGTGATGAGCGACGCCGCGACGTTCGCGGCCCCGGAGGGAGAAGCGGTGGCGAGCCACCCGGCAGGGACGGCGATGCCCGGCGAGAGTGCAGGGCTCGACGACGTGTACGCAGCCGAGATCCAGAGGCTCGTCGCCTTGGGTACCGTCCTCTCCGGCGAGAGCGCTGCCGGCGAGGACCTTGCTCACGACGCCTTTCTGCAACTCGTGCAGCGTGTCCAGCGCGAGCCAGACTACCTCCGCGGGCCGGCGTGGCCGCTCCTGCGAACGATGGTGGTCCGGCTCGCCATGCAACGGCGCCGTGCCTGGGCGCGCGAGCTCCGCCGGCTCGCC
>PLDZ01000066.1 GCA_003136295.1 Candidatus Dormiibacterota bacterium | reverse complement strand
CGCGGTGCGCAACCAGGCGCGGCTCGGCGCCGACGTGCTCATGTGCCTTGACCACCCTGTCGCGCACGGAACCGCGGCCGACGCTGCGCGTGACGCGACCGAACGCACCCATCGCTGGGCGGTGCGATGCCGGGCGGCACACCCGGGCGATGGCCGGCTGCTGTTCGGCATTGCCCAGGGCGGGTTCGACGCCGGCGCGCGGCGCGAGTCGGCACGGTTCATCTCCGGGCTCGACTTCGACGGCGTGGCGATCGGCGGCCTTTCCGTGGGGGAGCCCGTGGACACGATGCTCGCGATGACCGAGGCCAGCGTGGCCGAGCTTGCCGCCGACCGCGCTCGGTATTTCATGGGGCTCGGGACCGACTCGGAGCTCCTCGCCGCGGTGGCACTCGGGGTGGACATGTTCGACTGCGTGGTGCCGACACGGTTGGCGCGCAACGGGAGCGCGCTCACAGCCGACGGACGCCTCTCCCTGCGCAACGCGGCCGCTCGGGACGATTTCGGCCCGATCGACGCCGAGTGCCCGTGTGCTGCCTGCGCGCGCTTCTCACGCGCGTATCTCCGCCACCTCTTCCAGTCGGGCGAGATCCTGGCCCATCGCCTNNGCTTCAGGGCCGATCGCGATGGCCGGCTTCGCTCGGCGCCCCGGTAGACTGGACGACCCGTGTTCAGGATTACGCGTTTCCGCCTGGCCGTCGTCCTCCTGGTGGTGGTCGGCGCCTTCTTCATCGACGGCTACAGCCTCATCTACCGCTACCTGGTCGTCCACCAGCCACTCGGCCAGACGCTCACGTCCACGCCCTCGTTCCTGGGCCGTCAGCTGTACATCCACAAGGGGCTGGATCTCCAGGGCGGCACCGAGCTGACCATCGAGATCTGCCACGGGCTCAACAACCCCAACCTCGACTGCCGCAACGGCCCCCCGAACGGGCACACGCTCGAGGAGGCGCAGCAGGCCACGATCCCGATCCTCGACCTCCGGGTCAACTCACTCGGCGTCTCGGAGGCAAGCGTCCAGGCGCAGGGCAACGACCAGATCCTCGTCCAGTTGCCGGGTGTCAGCCTCACGCAGGCGATCAACACGATCGGGACGACGCAGCGTCTCTACTTCGCAACACCCGTGCCAGGTGCCCCGACGATTCCCCCGAGCGCGGCGCTCATCAACGACCAGAAGGGTCACTACGACGTCGCCCAGTTCGGCAACACCCAGGACTACCCAACCGGCTACCACTGGAAGATCGACCCCAACCTCGACGCCTCCACCGTGATCTCGGCAAATGTGCAACCCGACCAGAACGGTCAGATCGGCGTGCAGGTCAATTTCAATGGAACCGGGGCGACCGAGTGGTCGAAGATCACGACGGCTGCTTACAACGTCTATCTGTCGAATCCGTCGAGCCCGCTCGCGCAGATCGCGATCTTCCTCGATAACGACGTCCTGACCGCCCCGTTCGTGACCGGCGGCGGGCAGAGCAACCAGACCGAGATCACCGGCGGATTCACCAACGATAGTGCGACGACCCTGGCCAACCTCATCAGCGCGGGTGCGCTGCCGGCGGAGATCACCACGGTCTCCAGCACCACGGTGAGCGCGTCCCTCGGCCAGCAGTCGGTGACCCTCTCACTGATCGCCGGCGGCATCGGGCTGCTGATCGTCGTGATCTTCATGATCGGCTACTACCGCTTCCCGGGCCTGCTTGCCACCGTTGCCCTCTTCATCTACGCGGCGATCGTGCTGGCGCTGTTCAAGCTCATCCCGGTGACCCTGTCCCTGGCGGGACTGGCGGGCTTCGTCCTGAGCGTCGGTATGGCAGTCGACGCCAACGTTCTGATATTCGAGCGCACCCGTGACGAGTTGCGCCACGGGAGAAGTGTGCCCCTCGCCGTGGAGACGGGCTTCCGCCGCGCCTTTCCTGCCATTCGTGACAGCAACATCTCCACGCTGATCACCTGCGCCATCCTTGCGTTCTTTGGTACCGATGTCGTCCGAGGCTTCGCGATCACCCTCGCGATCGGCGTCATCGTGTCGTTCTTCACGGCGATCACGATCACGCGCTCGCTGTTCGCCTGGGTGCTCAACTGGAGAATCGGGCGCGACCCTCGCCTCTACACCGAGATTCACGAGGAATTCGCAGAGCACCCACCGCGCGGCCGCTTCGACATCGTCAAGAACCGCAACTGGTACTTCGCCGGGTCCCTCGCGGTCATCATCCCGGGCATCCTGGCGATTCTGTTCTGGGGCTTCAACCTCGGCATCGACTTCAAGGGCGGTAACGTCGTCGACGTGGGCTTCTCCAAAGCCGTCACCCAGGCGCAGGTCGCCTCGGTCATGGACAACAACTTTGCCAGCCTACGCCCGCAGGTGCAGGCCGAGAGCACGAGAGGCAACGACAAGAGTCGCTTCGCCATCTCCACACTGCCGTCGGACAGTGGGCAGCTCGTGCAGATTCAGAACACGCTGAACAGCAACTTCACGATCGCCACGAACGCGGGCCAGCCGGACATCAGCGTTCAGCAGGTCGGGCCAACAATCGCATCGAGCCTGGTCACCGGCGCGATCATCATGATCTTCGTTTCTGCCGGCGCCATCGCCGTGTATCTGGCGTTCGCGTTCCGGCGCCAGAGAGCAATCTCGCCGTGGCGTTTCAGCGCGTGCGCGTTCTTCAAGCTCCTGCATGACGTCTTCGTGCTGGCCGGGATCTGGGCGATCCTCGGCCACTTCTCCAACTTAGGTCAGGTCGACTCGCTCTTCGTCACCGCGGTGCTGACATCGGTGGCGTTCTCGATTCACGACACCATCGTGGTCTTCGACCGCGTCCGCGAAAACCTCCGTGTCGGCCCGCGGTTGACCTTCGACCAGGTGATCAATCTCTCGACGGTGCAGACCATGACGCGGTCGCTGAACACGTCGCTCACGGTTGTGTTCGTGCTGCTGTCCCTGGTCATCTTCGGTGGCGACTCGATCCGCGGGTTCGTCCTCGCCCTGCTGATCGGCATCGTGACCGGCACGTACAGCTCGATCTTCAACGCCAGCACGCTCCTGGTCGCATGGGAGAAGGCTCGCGGCTCGCGCGCGGTCGCACCACCCGCCGGCAGGAGACGGGTCGCTCCCCGGACGGCGTAGGCCCCACCCGCGCCCAGGACCACCACATATGAACAGCGAAGACGTCACCGGCATTGCGTCGCTGCTGCGCCCGTCCTTCGCCCATCTCGGCATCGATCTCGTCGACGTCCACTGGTCGGGCCACGGACGCGGCGCCGTGCTCCGTCTGGTCATCGACCGCGCCGGCGGCGGGGTGACCCTCGACGATTGCGAGCGCGCGTCCAACACCGCCTCGGCCGTGCTCGATGTGAATGATCCGATCGACCACCCCTACCGGCTCGAGGTGAGCTCCCCAGGCGCCGAGAGGCCGATCCGGCGCGCCGAGGAGTGGGTCGCGGCGGTCGGACGCCGCGTCAACGTCCGGTTGCGTGAAGGGGAGTCCGAGCTGGTCCTCGAGGGCAAGCTCGTCTCGGCCGCCGGCGGTGCCGCGGAGATCGAGGTCCGCGATCGCAGGACGACCCGGGCGGTCACGTTCTCCATCGAATCGGTGGTGGCGGCCAGGATCGTCGTCGACATCTGATGACCGCCCCGGCCGCGACCCTGAGCGCACTGCGTGACCTCGCGGCCGCGACCCCGCTGAGTGAAGCCGACATCACCAGCGCGGTGGAACAGGGGGTGGCAGCCGCCTACCGTCGCCTCGTCGTCGACGATCCCCAGGTTCGAGCTCGGGTGAACCTCGAGTCGGGGACGTTCGTCGTGTACCGCATAGACGGCGAGGGTATGGAGGAGACGCTCGAGGTGGACGTCCCGGACTTCCCCCGACAGGCCGCTGCCGCCGCGCGGACCGCGGTCGCCGAGCGCCTGGCGAGCTTCGAGCAGCGCCGGATCCTGGGTGAGGGCACGAGTCAGCGGGGCGTGCTCCGCGACGCGATCGTCGAGCGACGGATGGGGACGATCTGGTACGTCGACGCGGCGGGTGTCCCGGGGATGCTGCCTCCCGAGGAACAGATCCCCGGCGAGCGCCTCGCCATTCGCGATCACATCAAGGTGGTCATCGTCGAAGGCCGGCGCAAGGGACCGGACGCCATCGTCGTGGTGTCGCGGTCCCATCCGCAGCTTGTCCAGCGGCTCATCGAGCAGGAGGTACCGGAGGTGCAGAGTGGCCAGGTGGTGATCCGCGCGATCGCCCGCGACCCCGGCCGCCGGACCAAGGTCGCTGTCGACGCGCCCGATGGCGACGTCGATCCCCAGGGGGCGTGCATCGGCAGAAACGGAGTGCGTCAGCGGGCGGTCACCTCTGAGCTCGGCGAGGAGCAGGTGCAGATCGTTGCCTGGTCTGCCGACCCCGCCGCCTTCGTCATGAACTCCCTCATCCCCGCCGTCGCCCAGGGCGTCGAGCTGGACCTCGAATCCCGAACCGCTCACATCGCGGTGGCCGCCGATCAGCTCTCCCTGGCAATCGGGCGCGGTGGCGAGAATGCCCGTCTTGCCGCGCGACTGACCGGCTGGCGCATCGACATCCGTGGGGACGACGCCCAGGCAGACGTCCCGTCGACCGATGAGCCGGATTGAGCGGTTCGACCCCGTTGCGGACATGTGCCGGCTGCCGGAGGGTCCGCCCCAAGAACGAGTTGGTCCGGCTGGCGGTCATCGCCGGCTCCGGCCGGGTTACCCTTGACAGGTCTGGCCGCTATCCCGGCCGGGGCGCGTACCTCTGCCGGGAAACGGGTATCACCTGTCTGCGCCAGTCACGGCGCCACCGATCCCTGGCGCGCTCGCTACGGGTCGGGGATGATGTAATCGACGAGCCCACCCTTGCCGCAGCGCTGGGGGAGCTGGTCACGGAGGAATCGACATAGCCACGGTCAAGAAAGTCACCCTGCCGGCAGGTCTCACGGTCGCTGAGCTCGCCGATCGCCTCGAGGTGTCGGGCCCCCAGCTGATCAAGTACCTGATGAGCAATGGTGTGATGGCCGCGCTCAACCAGTCGGTCGACTTCGACACCGCAGCCCTCGCCGCAGATCACTTCGGCTTCGAGGCCGAGTCCGAAGACGCAATCGCCGAGCAGGCCAAGGACACCTCGCCTGCCGCGGGGCGGCGCAAACACCCCCTGATCGATCTCTCCAACGCCGCTCCGGGGACGCTCGTCCCCCGGCCGCCCATCGTGGCCGTGCTCGGCCATGTCGACCATGGCAAGACATCGCTCCTTGACGCGGTGCGCAAGACCAAGGTTGCCGCAGGCGAGGCGGGCGGGATCACCCAGGTCATAAGCGCATACCAGGTCGAGCGCAACGGCCGCCTGATCACGTTCATCGATACCCCGGGCCATGCCGCGTTCACGGCGATGCGCGCCCGAGGAGCGGACGTGACCGACGTCGCGATTCTGGTCGTGGCCGCCGATGACGGGGTTATGCCGCAGACCGAGGAGGCCATCCAGCACATCCACGCCGCGGGTGTACCCATCGTCGTGGCGATGAACAAGATCGACAAGGACGGCGTGAACCCCGATCGCGCGCTCCAGCAACTCGCCGAGCGCGGCGTCGTCGCCGAGCAGCCCTACGGCGGCGACGTGCCGGTCGTCAGGACCAGCGCCAGGACCGGCGAAGGCATCGACGATCTGCTGGAAAGCGTGCTGACGGTCTCCGACATCCTGGTCGAGCCGAAGGCAGATCCGAGCGGCCGTGCCGTGGGGACGGTCATCGACTCGCACCTCGAGCGCGGTCGGGGGGCTATCGCCACCCTGGTGGTCCAGAACGGCACACTTCGTGTCGGCGACAACCTCGTCGCAGGCTCCGCATTCGGCAAGGTGCGCGCGCTGGTCGACGACACCGGCAAGCGCATCAAAGAAGCCGGGCCGAGCACGCCGGTGGTGGTCACCGGGCTCTCCGACGTGTTGATGGCCGGCGAGATCTTCGAGGTCGTCGAGACCGAGCGCGGCGCGCGCTCCAAGGCAGAAGAGCGCGGGTTCGCCGAGAAGCAGCGGCTGGCGCAGCCGGTCCGTCGCATCACGCTCGCCGACCTGGCTCAGAACATCTCGGAAGGCGAGATGAAGTCGCTCAACCTCGTCCTCAAGGCCGAGGCGAACGGCTCACTCGAAGCGCTGCGCAGCCAGGTCACTCAGATCGCGGACCCCACGGTCAAGATCAAGGTCGTCGGCGAGGGGGTCGGCGCCGTCAGCGAGTCGGACGTCAACCTGGCGGCGGTGACCGACGCAATCGTCATCGGGTTCAACGTCCGCCCCGACGATCATGCCCGCGCGGCCGCTGAGGAGCAGGGGGTCGACGTTCGCTTCTACGACGTCGTCTACCAGGTGACCGACGACATCGAGAAGGCCGTCAAGGGTCTGTACCAGCCGACGATGATCGAGGTCACCCAGGGCCGCGCCGAGGTTCGCCGCGTCTACCAGGTCGACGGCAAGCCGGC
>PLDZ01000085.1 GCA_003136295.1 Candidatus Dormiibacterota bacterium | reverse complement strand
CTGATCTTCGACGCGCTCACCTTCACGCTCGCCACCGGTGAGGCCGAGTGGATCGATTCGGCGCATGAAACCATCGATGGCATCCGCGCGATCAAACGCGAGCTGCCGGGCGTGCTCACCGTGCTCGGCGTGTCCAACGTTTCCTTCGGGCTTGCTCCGCATACCCGCCCCGTGCTCAACAGCGTCTTCCTGCATCACTGTGTCGAAGCCGGGCTTGACGCGGCGATCATCAATCCGACGCACGTCGTGCCCTACGGAGAGATCGATCCACAGGCACGCCGCCTTGCCGAGGAACTCGTGTTCAACAGCGCGCCGGACGCGCTCACCCGGTTCATCGCGCACTTCGACGACGGCGCGTCGACGGGCGGCGCGGGACTGCCCGAAACGGCCGATCCGTACGAGGGGATGTCCACCGTCGAACGCATCCACGCGCAGATCCTCCACCGGCGCAAGGACGGCATCGAGGAACAGATCGACCTGGCGCTGCGCGAGCTCGATGCGGTCACCGTGCTGAACACCGTGCTCCTGCCCGCCATGAAGGATGTCGGCGATCGGTTCGGCTCCGGAGAGCTCATCCTGCCGTTTGTGCTGCAGAGCGCCGAGGTGATGAAGCGTGCCGTCGCGCATCTNNACCGTCTACGGCGATGTGCACGACATCGGCAAGAACCTCGTCAACACCATCCTCAGCAACAACGGGTACACGGTGTTCGACCTGGGCAAACAGGTACCGCTCAACACGATCATCGACAAGGCACTCGAGGTCGAAGCCGATGCCATCGGCCTGTCGGCGCTGCTCGTGAGCACGAGCAAGCAGATGCCCGCGTGCGTGAAGGAGCTCGACGAGCGCGGCCTGAGCTACCCGCTGATCATCGGCGGTGCGGCGATCAACCGCGGCTTCGGCAGGCGGATCCTGTACCTCGATCAGGAGCGCGCCTACGAGCCGGGAGTCTTCTATTGCAAGGACGCGTTCGAGGGACTGGAGACCGTTGATCAGCTCCTCGATCCGGACCGGCACGACGCGTTGTTGACGCGCGTCCTCGAGGAAGCGCGTGTGCATCGCGTGCGGGAGCACGAGAAGCTCGAACGCCGCACTGCCGCCGCAGCCGGTGCCGCGGTCCTTCCTGCGCGGAGCACGGTCCGGCGCAATGCACCGATCCCCGCCGTGCCGTTCTGGGGGGCGCGAGTGCTGCGTGACATACCCATCTGGGACGTCTACCCGTTCATCGACCGCAACTCGCTTTACAAGATGAGCTGGCAGTTCCGCGGGGTTCGCGACCCGGCCAAGTGGGAGGAGCTGCTCCACAGCGAGCTCGAGCCGCGGCTGCAACGCTCCATGGAGGAAGCGGTGCGCGACGGCTGGCTGAAGCTCGAGGCTGTCTACGGCTACTGGCCGGCGCTCGCCGACGGCGACACGGTGATCGTCTACGACCCTGGCGACATCGACGCCGAGCTGGGACGGTTCNNCGTTCCCACGCCAGTCCGAGCAGCACCGCCTCTGCCTCGCGGACTACATCCGCCCTGTCGAGGATGCCGCCGACGGCGAGCGGGACGTCATCGCGCTCCAGCTCGTGACCACCGGTCCCGGCGCCTCGGCACTCTCCAACCGTCTGCAGGTCGACGGCTCCTACGACGACATGCTTCGCATCCACGGCTTCGCCACTCAGATGGCGGAGGCGACGGCGGAGTACGTCCACCATCGCATCCGCCGCGAGCTGCGCCTCGGCGAGGATCAGGGACGCCGCTACTCGTGGGGCTATCCGTCCTGCCCGGACCTCGAGGACCACGAGATCCTGATGCGGATCGTCCCCGCGGCCGAGATCGGGGTCACGCTCACCGAGGGCTACCAGTTCGTGCCGGAGCAGTCGACCGGCGCGATCGTCATGCACCACCCCGAGGCGCGTTACTTCGCGGTGTACGGAGGGTCGCCGGTCGAAGAGGACACTCCTGGTGCACCCGAACCGGTGCTCAGCACGGTGAGCGGATAACTCCCCCTCGCGGGGCATATTCGACCGGAGGCTTCTCCGGAATCAGCCGGGCGGCCCCGTGAGCGAGCAGACCAACGCCAATCGGCGACACACGTTTGGGCACCTCGCCCTGTCGCGAGAGTTCTTGCTCCTCGCCTCGCTGACCGTGCTGAGCCTGGGCTCGACGATACGGCTCGGCACCTACAGTGCGTCCGCGCTCGAGCTGGTCGGGATGGCCGCGATCCTCATGGGGGCCGCGATGCTGAGCCGGCATGAGGCGTCGATCGGAGCACTTCCCTGGATGGTGCTCGGAGGCGGCATGGCGGCGGTGGTGCTGATCTACGCGGATCCTCTCGGAATGCCCCGGGCGACGTGGCCCGCGACGGTGCTGGTCGTCGCGATCGTCTGCCTCCTGATCGTGCGAGCATCCGCCCTGCGGTGGATCACTGCTGCGATTGCGGCCGGCGCTCTGGCCGCAATGATCGTGTTGGCGCTGCGTCCACCGCTCCCGGGGATCGACGTGTTCCAGACCCTCCAGGGCGCCAGCAACGCCCTGTTGCATGGTCAGAACCCGTATCAGCCCACCTTCCCAGTCGAGGTCGCGGTCACCCCATTTTCGTTTGTGAATATTCACGGGCATTTCGACTACCTCCCCGTCGCCGCGATCATCACCGTACCTGGACGTCTCCTCGGTGACGTGCGCTTGATGAGCGTCGTCGCGCTGGTCGCGCTCATCGCGTTCACGGTGCACCTGGCCTGGCAATCGTCCGAGCCGCGCACCCGGGCGGTGCGGATCGGCGCGCTCTGCCTGGCGGTGCCGATGACGGTGGCGATCATCTACTTCTCCTGGGTCGACATCTACTCGATGGCTGGCTTTGCCGGATGGATCGCGCTCCGTGGCAGGCACCGAGGGTGGTCGATCGCGTTGCTCGTGATCACCTTCACCGTCAAGCCGGTGATCCTGATCGCGCTGGTGCCGGCACTGCTCTGGTCGCGTCGGGCCCGGTTCGAAGCCCTGGTCGCGGTAGCGATTGCGATCGTGCTGATCCTGCCCTTCGCGCTGGCGACCGGCATCGGCAATTTCTACCAGGACATCATCGGAATCCAGGCGTCCCAAAACTTTCGAGGCGACGGCCTGACCCTGAATGCAGCCTGGTACGCCATCAACGGTCACACCCTGCCCGTGTGGTTTGGGCTTGCCGCCGGTGCGGCTGTCGCCGTCTACGCTCTGCGGCGCCGTCCGAGGGATGTGGCGGACGTGCTCTGCTCCGGCGCGCTGCTCTCGACCGCTGCATTCCTGCTGGCCAAGTGGGCATTTCTCAACTACTACTTCATCCCGGTCTGGCTGCTGGTGCTCGCGCTTGCCGACCGGGGAGTACCGTTCGAGAGTTCGGCCGCCGACCTCGGTCTGCCGGGTGCCGGCGTCGTCTTCGGCAGACCGAGTCTCGAGAAGGGCTGACGGTTTGGGCCGGCTACTCCGAGGCCTTCGCCGCGGCGATGGCGGCCAGTTCGACTCGCGCGGCCGCCGTGATGTCGGCGCCGGTGTTGGCGTGGCCGTTGATGCCCCAGCCGCCCTCCGGCGACTCGGTGATGAGCACCCAGGTCCGCTCGGCAAGGGTCGGATCGCCGGCGGCGCCGGCGACGATTTCGGTCAGCTCCTTGACGACGCCGAGCTGTTTGTCGCGGTCGAGGACGCCGACCGGGGTGAGGACCTGGACGCGCACGTAGGTGCTGTCGCCGGCGACATTGGACAGGGAGTCCGCGGGGAGCTCGTGCACGAAAGCGGCAGTGTTGTTCTTGAACAGGGAGATCGGCGGGACCTGTTCCCAGCGCATCACGGCGGCGGCGAGGTTCTGGGCCAGCTCGTGCTTCGCATTGAACGTTCCGGTGGTGGCGTAGACGTCGATCATCGGCATGGCCTGGCTCCTTCAGGAGTTATGGTGGTCGTCATAGTGACGGAGTGGAGCATGCACTATGACGATCGTCATAGTCAAGGAGCTGGGTGGGGTCGATTGCGTGGCAAGTGACAGCCGGGAGCGCATGGTGCGAAGCGCCGCATCGCTCATCAGCACCAGGGGCGTGAGCGCGACATCGTTCTCCGACGTGCTCGCCGACAGCGGCGCGCCCCGCGGTTCGATCTACCACCACTTCCCCGAGGGCAAGAAGCAGCTCGCCACCGAGGCGATTCAGTGGACCTCAGATCGGGTCGTCGCCTACCTGCGAGCGGGTACCGAGACGACCCCCGAGGCGGTACTGACCAGGTTCATCCGGCTCTGGCGCCAGGTCGTCCTCGACTCGAACGCGGTGTCCGGCTGTGTCGTGGCCGGCGTGGCCCTCGACACCGGCGCCGAGGAGACCGGTCTGATGGAGGTCGCTCGCGCNNGGGATGGAGGGTGCGCTCATCCTCTGTCGAGCCGAAGGCAGCGTCCAACCCCTCGACGACATCGCCGCAGAGTTGATCCGCCTGCTGCCGCCCTCCATGTCCCCATGAAGTTGGACCCGATCGATCTTCCGGTCCCGCCCCTTACTCCGCGTAGCGGCGGATGCGGTCGTCTTCCTCGCCGTGCTCCGTCTGGTAGAAGGCGCAGGATTCAGGCTCAGAGATACATGGCGGCACGGGGTGCCGGCCAGTGAACTTGTGGGTCCGCCGGTCAACGTGGCAGTCGGCCTTGTAGCGGGTGAGCAGGCCAAACGGTCCTGCGCTCTCCTTCATGATTTGCTCGAGGTACGGGCAGCGGCGGCCACGGGGTCGAGACGGCGCCGACTGGCGCTGCGGCTCGGGCCGGCCGCGAGGTGGCGGCGGTGGTTCTGCTCGCATCGACCCCCCGAGTGTAGAACTCCTTACGGGGCGAGCATCGACTGGATGCGCGACGCGAGTTCCTTGATCTTGAAGGGCTTGGCGAGCGTCTGAACGTTGCCGTACGCCTCGAGCTTCGGAGCAGTTGAGGCGTTCACCAGCGCGCTGACCACGAGCACCTTGGGGTCGCTCCCGTGATCGGAACGGATCCGCTCAAGGACCTGGGTTCCGGAGAGGTCGCCGGGCAGCATCAGGTCGAGCAGGACCAGGTCCGGCTGGAAATCCACGAATGCCGCGAGGCCTTCGTCGCCGCTCTTCGCCACCTTCACCTCATAGCCCTCCATCGTGCAGAGCAGAGATTCGATGTCGGCGAGCGCGTAG
The DNA here is from genome assembly GCA_003136295.1 of Candidatus Dormiibacterota bacterium. Lineage (GTDB taxonomy): Bacteria > Chloroflexota > Dormibacteria > Aeolococcales > Aeolococcaceae > Palsa-851. The sequence goes on along the minus strand of PLDZ01000085.1, from coordinate 14,187 downwards.
TAGTCCTCGATGATCAGGACCTTCTTCATGGCGGTACTCGTCGCTGGGCTCATGGGGGAATCCGGCCGAATATAGCACGGGGATTTCGGCGATCCCGATCGGGGTGACCAACCCGTCACCGCGCAGCGCACCCCCGCCACACCGGCGCCATTCGGAGCGGTGAAGATCACATCGAGCGGTCGATCAGGGTCCCGGTACCGAGGCCGCCCCCGCAGCACATCGTCTGCAAGCCGTAGCGGCCTTCGCGCCGCTCGAGCTCGTGGAGGAGCGTGGTCATGAGCCGGGCCCCGCTGGCGCCGAGTGGGTGGCCGAGCGCGATCGCACCGCCGTTGACGTTCACCCGGTTCATGTCCGCGTGGTGCTCGTGCTCCCACGNNGTCACCGGGTCGACGCCGACCACTGTCTGCGCGGCGATGCGGGCGCGTGGCGTGATCCCGAGCGCGGTGGCCCGTTCCAGGGACATGAGGAGCACGGCCGCGGCGCCATCGGTGATCTGGGAGCTGTTGCCCGCGTGCAGAATTCCGTCTGGCTTGAACGCCGGCTGCAGGGACGCGAGCGATTCAGCGCTCGTGTCCGGCCGGATGCCCTGGTCCTGGCTGATCACCCGGCCGTCGCCATTGGCGCCGACCACGACGGGCGCGATCTCGCGATCGAACCTGCCGTTTGCCTGGGCATCACCTGCCCGGCGTTGCGAGCGCGCCGCGAACTCGTCGGCCTGCTCGCGAGTGATGTGCCACATCTCCGCGATCATCTCGGCGGAGAGTCCCTGGGGTACGAGGTTGTATGCCTCGAGCAGCTCGGGCGGGAACGGCGTCCCCGGGCCCTGGACCACGGTTGAGCCCATCGGCACCCGGCTCATGCTCTCGACCCCGGCGGCAATGGTGATATCGCACACGCCCGACTGGATCAGGTTCGCGGCGAAGTGGATCGCCTGCTGCGACGAGCCACATTGGCGGTCCACCGTGGTCGCTGGGACCTCAATCGGAAACCCGGCGGCGAGCACCGCCTGACGGCCGATGTTCACCGCCTGCTCCCCGGTCTGCATGACNNGCTTCGACGATCACGACGTCAGTCATGGTTCCACCTGTTGCCTGGTCGGGCCGCCAACCTTAGCAGCGGGAGCCGCGTCAGCCGCCGAAGCGGTAGACGCTCTCGATAAGCGGTCTCGGCGCCGATCCGTCAAGCAGATTCGCCGGTCCACGCTCGCCGGCGACGAGCGCCCAGCCGCTCGGAGGCGCGGGGTCGAACTGGCTCAGCACGAGCACATCGCCGGTGGTGGGGTGGCTCCCGTATGCGAAGTCAGGAGCGACCACCTCCATCCCCAGCGCCGTCAGCCCCGGCGTTGCGTCGTCGGTCTCCGGGTGCGCCGGAGGGGGCGGAAGGTACGCGAAGAAGGCCTCGATATACGGCTGGTCGAGGGTGTCTGACAGATAGATCCGGTGCGTACCTGCGACGCTGCGCGCCGTGGTGATCGCGGCAGTCTCGCCGGTGTCGAAAGATGGGGCCGCCCGGTTTGGGTAGGCCGCGTAGAGGTCGACGGTGAAGAAGGCCGCCTGCGCCAGCAGGCCCGCGCCGACCACCCCGGCGAGGACCCGGCTCGCCCCGACGCGACCGGCCAGTGCGGTGCGGAGCCCGTCCGCCCCGAGCACCGCGAGAACGATGAGGAACGGCAGCATCCCCGACGAGCGCAGTGCGTGGGGTGTCCCGTTGTTGGTGAGCGCCGCTGCGATCGGTGCCAGCAGGATGCCGGCGACGACGAATCGCACCAGCGGCTCCCGGCGCCGCTGCCAGCAGACGACCATCCCGGCGATGAGCAGCAGCGCTGTCACCCACAGAAGCATCCCGCCGATCTCGGTGTTCTGACGAGGGTTCGCGTCCCCCTGGAGGAAGAGGAAGCCGGGGCTGAAGTACGAGAAGTAGTTGGCGAGAAACCGATCGACGACCTCACGGATTGGCGCGCCGTCGGACCAGATGCTGATCGCGGCGAAGCGGCCGGTGAGCGCACCGGGGTTGAGCTGCGCGTAGATGCCGAGCACCAGATAGCCGGCGGCGACGGGGACGAGTGCTCGCCACCAGCCGGGTACCTTTGCCAGCCCCCAGGCGATCGCGAGTGCAACGGCGATCAGGAGGATCTCGAGCCTCGCGGTGGTGTAGGCGTAGATGGCGAATGCGAGCAACACGCCCGCGATCCCGAACTGGCGAGGCGTCGGGGACCGGCCGGAGAGGGACCAGAGCGCCCCGGAGAGCAGCGCCACCATCGAGATCGTCTCGAAGCCCACGCGGCTCTCGATCACCAGCCAGGGGGTGAGGGCGGTCAGGGCGAGGGTGCCGAGCGTGATCATCCGCGACCCGGTGAGTCGCCAGGCCGTCGCGGTGAGGAACCCGACCACCACACAGCCGAAGAGGGCCGCCGGCAGGCGCTCGACCGCGATCGTCAGCGGCAGGAATCGGACCAGCGCGGCCACTCCGTAGACATAGATGGGGTTCTTGTATTCGCCAAACGCCTCGAAGAAGAGCGGAAAGTGGATTCCGTGCTCATCGACGCCGAAGTGGGCAATCGTCCAGGCGTTGTAGCCGATCGACGCCTCGTCCACATAGTTGCCGGGCGGGGACCCCGAGAGGTCGACGAGGTTGCGGACGACGACGAGGGTCGCGAGGACGGCGATGGCGCCGACCCAGAGGCGGCCGTGCGACCGATCTCCCGGCGGCTCAGCCGTCACGCACGCGCAGCGGCGACGAAGTCGACGAACAGCCGGCGGGCCCAGTCGCGGTCGAGGTACAGCTCCTCCGGGTGGCACTGCACGCCGACCACGAAACGTCGCCCCGGGTGCTCCACCGCCTCGACCAGCCCGTCGTGGGCACGAGCAGTGACCACAAGGTCGCGGCCCACATCGCGCAACGCCTGGTGATGCATGCTGTTGACGTCGACCTGACGCGAGGCGGCGATGGTGTGCAGCCGTGAGTTGAGAAGCACCTCGATGTTGTGCGTGAGCTCCTGGCGCGATCCGTCCTGCGAGTGGTTGTGCTCCGTCGCGCCCTGCGTGCCGACGTCCTGCCAGAGGGTCCCGCCGAGCGCGACGTTGAGGACCTGCGCGCCGCGGCAGATGGCGAGCACCGGCTTGTCGGCCTCGAGCGCCCAGCGCGCCAGCAGCATCTCCGCACGATCGAGATCCTCGTCGACCTCAACGGCGCAGTCGGCTCGCGTCGCTTCTCCGTACAGCGTCGGCTCGACGTCCGGACCGCCCGGGAGACAGAGTGCGTCGCAGAGATCGAAGAGCTCGCGCAGCCGAGGTTCGGCGAGCGACGAGCTGATCCCGAGCGGAGTCCCGCCGGCGCCCTCGAGCGCATCGAAATACGCGCGGTTGCGCGCGAGATCCGCGGGGAGTCCCTTTTCGTGCAGAACCCGCAGGGTGATGCCGATCAACGGCGAACGTGTCATGGCAGGGCTTTCCCGGTATGGCTAGGACGTGAAGCTGAAACGTCCGATGTGCAGCCAGGGTGACAGTACCCCGGATTCCCCTTCGCCGAGCTCGAGTCGCCGCTCGCGGCTCACGTGCAGTACGTTGGCGAGCGCCTCGACGATGCTCTGCGTGAAGCGCAGGTCCTTGACTGGACGGATGATGCTTCCGTTCTCGATGAGGAACGTTCCCTCGCGAGTCATTCCGGTGATCACCGTGCGCAGCGGATGGACATCGCGCACGTACCAGAGCCTGGTGATATACAGGCCGCGCGACACCGACGCGACCATCTCCTGCCAGGGCGTGTCGCCCGCGTCCATGGCGACGTGACGGGGGAGCGGTCCCCAGGTGTTCGGCTGCGGCAGCGAATGACCGGTCGACTCGACGCCGTCGTGCAATGCCGTCGGGGTGTCGTAGACGACTGCCGCGCATACCCCGCGGTCGATCATCGTCACCGGTCGCGTCGACACCCCCTCGTCGTCGAACGGGAAGGGAAAGATCTCGGGTGTCTGCGCGTCGTCGCGGATGGTGATCGTGTCGCTCATCAGACGCTCGCCGATGCGCATGAAACTGCGGTGCTCGTGCACGGCGAGCGCGCTGAATCCCACCCAGGCCAGGTGTTCGAGCAGGTCGGTCACGGCGTACGGCGAGAGGATGACCTCGTAGTCAGCCGGGGCGATGGCGCTCGCTCCCTGGTTGCGCTCACAGGTGTCGACAACCTCGGCAGCGAGGCCGCCGACGTCGAGTGCGCCGATGTCGGCGGAGTGACGTGATGCATAGCCGCCGCCGTCATCGCCGCGTGCCACCGTCACCAGGCTTGCCTGGGTCGAGGTCGCTGACCTGCGCAGCCCGGCGCTCGTGACAATCGCCGTCGTGGTTGTTGTCGTGCTCAGGGCGCCGTACGAGTTGAGACGGTGCGCCTCGGCGGCGCCGGTGATGACCGAGACCAGTTCCGCACGCTCCTGCGGCGTGGCCGCCGCGGTCGCCTCGGCGAACGCTGCGGGGCGATCGCCGGTGTCGTGCGTCGGGAGCGGCAGCGGTGACACATCGGGCGAGGTGGTCACCCGACGGCTCTCCTCAGCGGCGGCGAACGCGAGACGCACGGCACGGTCGCCGTGCCCGCGCACCTCTCCGACACCGATGCGCCCATCGTTGATGAGCCGGACCCGGATGTGGCGGTATTGCTCGGCGACGCTCTGATGAATCTCGTTGCCGGCGAAGCGGGTCAGCTCGCTTCGCGAGCCGGCGATGATCACCTCCGCCTCACCGTGCTCGAGGGAAGCAAGTGCCCGGTCCCCGACGGCGAGCAACTCGTCGTCGGCATTCATCGGGCGGGCTCGACGCGGACATTGCGGAAGCGGCAGGGAGCGGCGCCGTGGCCGACGTGCATCAACTGCGACGGCTGGCCCTTGCCGCAGTTGACGACGCCGAACATCTGCCATTCGGCCGGNNTCGGTGGTGGCGATCATCTCCTCGAGGCTCGACGTTCCCGCCTCGAGGTTGACATTGGTCATGCGGATGATCGGCAGCCGCGACCAGCCGTCGGCCCGCATGGCGCCGTTGCTGACCTGGCCGATCGCTTCGGCGGTCTCACGCGACGAGAGGTACCCGGTGAAGATGCCCTGGTCGACGAGCACCGAGCGCTGCGCGGGCACACCCTCGTCGTCCCAGCCAAAGGTGCCGAGCCCGGGCGCTCGCGTGGAATCGGCGGTCAGGGTCACGTGCTCGCTCCCGTAGCGGAAGGTCCTGAGCAGATCAGGGGTGAGAAACGAGGTTCCCGCGTACGCGGCCTCGTGCCCGAGCACGCGGTCGAGTTCGGTGGGGTGGCCGCAGGACTCGTGGACCTGGAGTGCCGCCTGGGTGGCGTCGAGGATCACGGTCATGCTCCCGGCGGGGCACTCGGGTGCGGTCAACAGCGCCACCGCCTCCTCGGCCACCCGGCCGCCATTCCCGGGGAGGTCGAACGCCTCGACGGCCTCCCACCCTGCGCAAACCTGGTGCCGCCCGAAGCTGTTCGGAAAGCTGCGCGTCTGCACCTCGTCGTCGCTGGTCGCGGTCGCGTCCAGGCCGCCACCGGACTCGATGATGGTCTGGTCGAGCACCGCCCCCTCGCTGCTCGCGAAATGTCGCACCTCGCGCACGAACTCGAGCGAGCATTCCCTCACCCGGATCTGGGCGAGGTGCGACATTGCCTCGTCGGTTCGCATGAGGACACCGACCTTGTCGTCGAGGGAGATCTCGAAGGGGTCGCGGACCACCGGCGTCCGGTACTCGCCGACGAGTGCGGGTGCGGGGGCGAGCCGTACCGGCGTGCGGTTGACCCGTGACGACGCCTTCGCGATCCGGACCGCCTGGCGGGCGGTCTCCTCAACGCTCGCCGCGCTGAGATCGTCGATGCTCGCGAACCCCCAGGCCCCGCCCGCGATCACGCGGATGCCGATGCCTTCATCCTCGAACAGCTCCACGGAAGCGACCACGCCGTTCTTGACCGTCAGCCGCTGAACGGTTCGATTGATGACCCTGCAATCGGCATACGAGGCACCCGCGACGGATGCCGCGTCGAGGGCTCGTTCGCTGAGGTGACGCACGAGGGCGGAGTATACGGGCCGTCGTGCCGGCGAACGTGCCGCCTAGCCGGCGCAGTTTCCGCCGGCGCAGTACCACGCGGCGGTGTTGAAATCGGGGACGAGATCGTTCTGTACGACGCCGTACATGCTCGACGAGTAGGTGTTGACGATGACCTGCTGATACAGCGGAATGGCCGGCAGCAGGGTGGCGAGCCGCTCGTCGGCGAGCGTGTAGTCGTGCGCACGGGCAGTGAGATCGGCGCTGTTGCGACCGAGGTCGAGGTCCGAATCGAGCTGGGTATCGTTGAGCCCGCTGAAGTTCATGCCGACCCCGAGATCTGCGCTGGAGGGAATGGCTGCCGCGTTCAGACATGCTCCACCGCAATCACCGTGCCAGCTCGACGACGACGTATCGGGTTCGCCGGGGAGACCGAGCCCGACGCTGTAGAGCGCCACGTCGAACGCGTGCGTCGCCAGCGGGCCGCCATCGGCGAACGAGGCGAAGAACCGTGCCGCAGGGAGGTTCGGCGCGAACGCAGCCGGCACGTTGATGCCGATCTTGGCCAGATCACCGCGGATCATCGACTCCTCGGTGACCCGCACCGGGTCGTCGCTGGTGGTTCCGAGATTGACGACCAGGCAGCTTCCATCCTTGGCCGCGCGAAAGTCCTGACCGTCAGGTGCGCTCCCGCATCTGGCGTTGCGGGGGTCGCCGGCGGCGTCGAGCATCGAATTCGCTGCCGCCGGGTCGGTGGCGGTGGTCGGGACGGCAGCCCCGTCGAGATAGCTCGCTCCGAGGTTCATCCAGGAGTCGGGTGGCACCGTGGTGATGCCGGGCGCGACAGCCTTGACGATCGCCTGCCGGTCGATGCCGAGAAGGATGGCGGCGCGAATGGTGGCGTTCGCGGTGTCCTCGTTCTCCTCGGCCGCAGGGTTGTCGCATAACCCGCCATCCGTCGCGCAGAGGTTGAACATGAGCACCTCGGCTCCCGAACCCGCCACCGGGTCGACGGTGAGCGGCGCCGTGTGGGCGCGCACCGCTGCGTCGAGTGCGGGGAGCGCCGCCAGTCCGAGGTTCAGCCCGACCTGCACGGCGCCCGAGCGCACGTCCTTCGCCTCGGTGGCGAGGTCGGGCTCGATCCTGAAGATGATCTTGTCGAGGTGGGCGAGACCGGTTTGATTCCAGTAGTTGGGATTGCGCACGAGCACCACCTGCGATCCGGGGGTGTCGCTTGACATCACGAATGGTCCGGTGCCGTCGAGCACGGTGCTCAATGAGGCGGTGCCCTTGAAGGCGGCGGTGTTGCCCGACCCTTTGGTCAGATCGAGGCTGGCCGCGCTCGACCCGAGGTCGCCGCCAGATGCCAGGAGGGGATCGAGCACTGCCGCGGGCAGGATCCCGTCGACACCGCTGCCCAGGGCGAGATAGGGCCCGTACTGAGACTTGAAATCGACGACCGCTGTGTACCGGTCCAGCTCGGTGCACTTGGTGACCTGGTTCCAGCCGGTGGTGGACGCCAGCGGGGTCGGACTCGGCTTGCCCTGGGCGCCGTACGCGAGCCAGTGGAACTCGAAGGTGTCGCACACATCGTGCGAGGTCAGGTCGCTCCCGTCGTCCCAGCGCACACCCTGTCTGAGATGCCAGGTCACGCACATGGCCGCCGCGGAGTCGGCGCATCCGCTCGTCTGGACGCCACCATCGGCCACGGTCGGGACCGCGGTCGCGAGGTCAGCGCTCCAGTAGTCCGCCTCGGAGGTCGAGGTCGCAGTCGCGGCCGTCGACCGATACCACAGCAGGCCTTCTTCGACGGGCGCCGCGATCACGCTGGCGAAGGGCAGGTTCCCGACAATGCCGTCATCAAGCAGCGTCGTGGGCGCCTGCCACACGCCGATCGTGACCGTCCCGCCCTGCGCGGCCGTGCCATTGGGAGCCTGGGTTGGAGATTTCGCCGGGGGTGACGACGTGCACCCGGAGAGGAGGACTGCCACGGCGGTCGCGAGGGGCGCCACGAAACGCCACCTTAGGCGGCTCGAGGAGGTGGGTCGGGGGCCTGCTGCAAACACGAGCGTGCATTGTGCCCCGCTCGTATAGTGGAACCGGAGTGGTTGTTGGGCTGATGGGGATATTCGCGGCTAGGGCAGGACCTGGAGACATGCCATGAGGATCGGCCGCGGGATGCCGCGCAGGCGAGACCCGAGACGCCGCTTTCGGAATCGTCTCCTCGTGGGCATGGTCGGGGTTGCGCTGCTCCCGCTCGTCACCTTCGCCGTTCTCGCGGTGTTCGAGCTGGACACCGTCGCGAAGAGCACCGCCAACGCGACCGAGTCGGCGATCCTCCAGCGCCAGCAGGCGATCGCCGACACGGCGCTGGACAGCCGTGCCACATCCCTCGACAGGACCATGAGCGCGATCAACGTTGACGTGCAGGATGGGCTCACCGGCGCACTCAACAAAGCGCTGACGGCCACACAGCCCGCGGCGCCGCCGCCGCCGGCACCCGGCACGTATTCCGCGCCGTCACTACATGTCACCCCTGATCCGAAGTTCGCAGGCGCGACCGCCGCACCCCAGGTTGCTCAGGAGGTGACGCTGGTACTGAAGAACAATCCGTCGATCAACGCGGTGTGGTTCGAGGATCAGAAGACGGGCGCGATTCGCGTCTACCCGGGGGTCAACGGTCCCGGGGAACTCGTACAGAATGGCTACGACCCGTCCCACCCGGAGTTGCGTAGTGGCCAGAGGGTGCTCGCCAGTTCCGAGGGAGGTGTTGCGGCCGCCAACCAACCAAACCAATGGATCCAGCCGGGTGCGCCGGGGCCCAGTGCCGGCGGACCGTTCTGGACCGATCCCTACCCGCTGATCGAAGACGCGCAAATCGGCGTGAGCGCGTGGTACCAGGCCACGCAGTCCATTCAGGTGGGAGTGGATGTTTCGGTGACGAAGCTGGTCCAGCCGGCGGTCGGCTCGGCGTCCAGCACCGTCGACCCCCTGATCGTGAGCGCGTCGGGCGTTGTGGTCTACGCCTCGCCACAGTCTGCGACGGACTTTCCGGGCGCAGTCACGGGTTCGTTGCTCACTGTGAAGCAGCCACGCTTCATGAGCGCGCTCGGGCGCATGGAAGACACCGGCGCGATGCCGCAGACACCGGTGACAGCGAGCTTGGACAAGGTGAGCACGGACGTCTTCACGGCTCCTGTCTACAGCGGCCACTGGATCATCCTCAACCCCGTGCCGCTGAGCGCACTCGAGCCAAACCTCAGCGCCCTCACCCTCGGTGTGAACGACAGCGTCCACCGTCTCTTCCCTGTGACCGTCCTGCCGGTGCTCATCCTGCTGGTCGGGCTCGCGTTCATCGCCACAACGCTGCTCTCGCGCCGCATGTACCTCCCGGTGCAGGCCCTCACCGACCACGCCGTGCTCGAGGAGCGCACCCGCCTCGCGCGGGAGATCCACGACACGCTCGCCCAACAGTTGACCGGCATCGTGCTGGAGCTCGAAGCAGCCGACACACTTCTGAACCGCGGATCGGAGCGGCGCGCGCAGTCCTCTGTGGAGAAGGCTCGTGAGCTCGCTCGCGGCGCGCTTCAGGAGGCACGTCGATCGGTCTGGAATCTTCGCCCGGCTCCGCTGTCCGCCTCCGGGCTCGTCGCCGCGATCAGTCACGAAGTCGAAGCCTGGGAGGAGCGTACCGGCATCCCGGCACGATTTCGGGCCCGCGCCGTGCCGGCGCATCCACCGCTCTCGCCCACCGCTGAGGTCGCACTCCTGCGCATCGGTCAGGAGGCGCTCTCCAACGCCGCCCGCCACGGCAAACCCGAGCACGTCGACGTCGAGCTGCGCGCCCACGCCCAGGAGCTGGTGCTCTCGGTCCACGACGACGGCGTCGGCTTCGATCCTTCGGCGAGCGCGCCCCGCGAGGACTGTTTCGGCCTCGACGGCATGGCCGAGCGGGCGCGCAATGCCGGCGGCACGCTCACGGTGGTGAGCGCTCCCGGAAACGGGACGACGGTCACCACCAGGCTTCCGTTCACCGAGGTTGTGGCTCAAGCGGTCAGCGCATGATCAGCGTGCTCGTGGCCGACGATCATCCGGTGGTCCGGGACGGTCTGTGCACGATGCTCGAACTTGAGCCCGACATCAGGGTTGTCGGCAGGGCATCCGACGGAGCCGAGGCTGTGGAGCAGGCGCGCCGGACTCATCCCGACGTCATCCTGCTCGACGTCCAGATGCCGGTGATGGACGGCATCGAAGCCCTCCGGAAGATTCGCGCCCGCGACCCCGAGGCTCGGGTGATCGTCCTCACCACGTACCGCAACGAGGATTACATCTTCCCCTCGCTCAAGGCGGGTGCGCTCGGCTACCTGCTCAAGGATGCGACCCGCGAGGAGCTCGCCGGCGCCATCCGGGCGGTCGCCAACGGCGAGTCCCTGCTCGATCCGCAGCTGGTCAGCGCCGCCGCCGAACACATGCCGTCGATCACCCGGCGCGAGCGCGATGTGCTGCGTCTGATGGCAGACGGCAAGAACAACGCGGAGATCGCGGTGCTCCTCTTCCTCAGCGAGAACACGGTGAAGACGCACGTGAGCAACATCCTCGAGAAGCTCGGCTGCAAGGATCGTGCGGCAGCGGTGCTCCTGGCCTGGAGACGCCACATCATCTAGGCCCCAATAGACTGTCCCGGCAATGGAATCGGTCGGCGTTGGTCTGCTCGGGCTCGGCACGGTGGGAACCGCTGTCGCTGGGCGCCTCATCGACGAGTGGGAGCTGCTCGGCGAGCGAGCCGGGGCGACACCGGTGTTGCGCTGTGTCGCCGTGCGTGACCTGTCGCGAAAGCGGGGCGTCGATCTGAAGAACGCCAGGCTCGTCGCCGACCCCGAGGCCGTGATCGCCGACCCTGCGGTCGCGATCGTCGTCGAGGCAATCGGTGGCACCGAGCCGTCCACCGCCCTGATCGAATCATCCTTGCGCGCCGGCAAGACCGTGGTCACAGCAAACAAGGCCGTCATTGCGGCGTCAGGTCCTCGCCTCAGCGCCCTCGCCGCCGAGCACGGTGCCCGTCTCTACTTCGAAGCGAGTGTCGGCGCGGGACTGCCGATCGTCGCGCTCCTCCGCGGAAGCCTGCTCGGCGACCGCATCTCCGCGCTCGACTGCGTGATCAACGGCACGACCAACGTCATCCTCACCCAGATGCGCACACCCGGGGTCAGCTTCGGCACCGCGCTCGCCGATGCCCAACGTCGCGGGTTTGCCGAAGCGGACCCGTCGCTCGACGTCGACGGCTGGGACGCCGTGCACAAGCTGGTGATCCTCGCCTGGCTCGCGCTCGATACCTACATCACACCGGAGGCCGTCCACCGTGCGGGGATTCGCGACGTCGCCGGGGCCGATGTCGGCGCGCTCGCCGAGCTTGGTTACCGCGTTCGCCTCCTCGCCCACGCCGAGCGCGCCCCCAGTGGGGCCGTCCACCTGCGCGTCCGGCCAACCGCCATCGGCAGAGGTCAGCTCCTCCACGATGTCGATGATGCTGACAACGCTGTCATCATCTCGAGTGATCTCGCGGGTACGGTGATGCTGCGAGGGCTGGGTGCCGGAGGCGCATCGACCGCGAGCGCCGTGGTGGGCGACCTGGTCACGGCGGTGCGAGAACGCGGCGCGCCGAAGGGACGCCCGGGGTCCGCGCGCGCCGGGGTGGCCCTGCTCAGCGATGAAGACGTGGAGGTCGCCGGCTACGTCCGTGTTCGCCTCTCGGCCGAGGCCGATGCTCGCGCGCTCGTGCTCCAGGCGATCGAGGACCGCGGCCTCGCTGTGGACGCAGCGGTCGACGTGTCCGGATCGGAGCTGATCGTGCTCACCGGCATGGCACCCCGCGCCGTCCATGACCGCGCCCTTGAGACGCTCGACACGCTCACGCCGGTCGATCAGATCCTCGGCGCGCTCGACCGGGNNCGAGGCGTAGACAGCTCCTCATGACCACCCGCACGCGAGGCGTCCTCGCCCGCTGGGCCGATCGCCTCGCGCTCCCAGCGGCCGCGCCGCGTATCAGCCTCGGCGAGGGGGACACGCCTTGCGTCGAGTCGCTGACCATCGGCCCTTCCCTGGGCCTTGCCTCGCTGCATTTCAAGCTCGAGGGGCTGAATCCGACCGGTTCCTTCAAGGACCGCGGTATGGTGGTGGCCGTCGCCGCCGCGCTCCATGAGGGCAGCCGCGCGATCATCTGCGCATCGACGGGGAACACCAGCGCCTCGGCAGCCGCGTACGGCGCGCGCTTCGGGCTGCGGACGGTTGTGGTCGTGCCGCAAGGGCACATCGCGTCGGGCAAGCTGGTCCAGGCACGGGTCCACGGCGCGACCGTCGTGAGCATCAATGGGGGATTCGACGTCGCGCTCCGGATCGTGCGCGAGCTCTGCGAACGCCACCCGGTCACGCTCGTCAACAGCGTGAACCCGAACCGCATCGAGGGCCAGAAGACCGCCGCATTCGAGATCGTGGACGAGCTCGGCGACGCTCCCGACGTGCTCGCACTGCCGGTCGGCAACGCGGGCAACATCACCGCCTACTGGCGCGGGTTTCGTGAGGACCACCGCGACGGGCGTGCGAGCCGGCTGCCGCGCATGTTCGGCGGTCAGGCAGCGGGGGCGGCGCCGCTTGTCCTGGGACGCCCGGTCGATGACCCTCAAACCGTGGCGACGGCGATCCGCATCGGCAATCCGGCGTCCTGGCAGGGAGCGATCGACGCTCGCGAGCAGTCCGAGGGACTGATCGCATCGGTGACCGATGACACGATCCTCGACGCGCAACGGCGCCTGGCGAGCCTCGAGGGAATCTTCTGCGAGCCGGCGTCCGCCGCGGCACTGGCGGTCCTCGAACGGGCAATTGGTGAAGGGGCGGTGGCCCCGGGGACGCACGCGGTGTGCGTGCTCACCGGCAACGGCCTGAAGGATCCCGGCGCCGTCGAGGAAGCCTTAACTCCGATCCTCGAGGTCCCCGCCGACGCGAGCGCCCTGGCCCGCGCGATCGAGGTCTGACACTCGCGTGCGCGTTCGTATCGCGGTTCCCGCCAGCGTCGCCAACCTCGGTCCGGGGTTCGACATCCTCGCCATGGCGCTCCAGCTGCAGAACGACATCCGTGCGGAGCAGCGCCCAGGACCGTTGACCATCGACGCGGGCCACGATGCTCCGCTGGAGCTCAACGATCCGGAGCGCAACCTGGTCACGATCGCCTATGCGCAGTCGTGCGCAGCGCTCGGGGTTCCCGTCGAGGGTGTCCATTTCACCTGTGTGCATCGAATCCCGATCGGGCGGGGCATGGGGTCGAGCGCGGCCGCGGCGCTCGCCGGCACGCTGGTGGCCACCGCGCTGCACCAGGCGCCCTGGGACGAGGACGACGTGCTCGAACGCGTCGCCAAGCTCGAAGGGCATCGCGACAACGCAGCCGCTGCGTTGCTCGGCGGTCTCGCCATCTGCGCACCCGGTGCCGCGGCGGTCCAGCTGGCAGTCTCCGACGAGCTCCGTGCGGTGCTCTTCATCCCCGACCTGCCATTCAAGACCACGGAGTCGCGCCAGGTCGTGCCGGCAGCCTTCAGCCGCGCGGACGCGATCTTCAACGCGAGCCGCTGCGCTCTGCTCGTCCGAGCGCTTGCTGTCGGAGACCACGCGTCGCTCCGCGTCGCCATGCAGGATCGCTGGCATCAGGATGCCCGCTTCGCGCTCATGACGGGAGCGCGGGAGATCGTCGACGCGGCCAACGATACCGGCGCGTCGGGCGCGGCCCTCGCGGGTGCGGGTCCGTCGGTCATCGCCCTGACACCGCTGAATCCGGAGCCGATCGTCGTGGCGATGGCGGCTGCGGCGGCGAGCGCCGGCGTGCCAGGCCAGACGATGATCCTTGCCCCGCGCAACTACGGCACCAGGGTGGACGTGTCGCCGTGACCCGCGTCGTCCAGAAGTACGGCGGATCGAGCGTCGCGACACCGATGAAGCTGCGCCGGGTCGCGCGCCGCATTCGTGAGTCGGTCGATGCGGGGAGCCAGGTCGTCGTGGTGGTGAGCGCCATGGGCGACACCACCGATGAGCTCATCGCGCTCGCCCATCGCGTCACCGCCGACCCCCCCTCGCGTGAGATGGACATGCTGCTGAGCAGCGGGGAGACGATCACCGCGCC
>PLDZ01000100.1 GCA_003136295.1 Candidatus Dormiibacterota bacterium | reverse complement strand
GTCGCGGCGTTCCTGGTCAGCGGAGGCTAGACCCGAAAGACCCGGCGCACCTCACCCAACCCCTCACCGAGCGCGTCGATCTCCTCATGGGTCGTGTACAGGTACACGGACGCGCGCGCCATCGAGGGCACGTCATAGCGTGCCATCAGCGGCTGCGCGCAGTGGTGTCCCGCACGGACTGCGATGCCGCGCCGGTCGAGGATGGTGCCCACGTCGTGTGCGTGCACGTCGGCAAGGTTGAAGCTCACGACGCCGCCGCGGGCGTCGAGATCGCGCGGCCCGAATATCGTGATATCGCCAACTTCGTCCAGAACATCGAGGAGGTGTCGGGTCAGCGACATCTCGTGGGCGTGGATGCGATCGCGACCGATGCCGTCGATGTAGTCGCACGCGGCCGCGAGGCCGACTGCGCCGGCGACGTCCGGCGTGCCCGCCTCGAACTTGTGGGGCACCGTGTTCCAGGTGCTGCGCTCGAGCGTGACCCGGCTGATCATGCTCCCGCCACCGAGGAACGGTGGCATCCTCTCGAGCAGCTCGGGGCGAGCCCAGAGCACGCCGATGCCCATGGGGCCGCACATCTTGTGGCCGCTGAACGCGATGAAGTCGCAGTCGAGGTCGCGAGCGGACACGTTCATATGCGGAACCGACTGGGCTGCGTCGAGGCATACGAGCGCCCCGGCCGCATGCGCGCGCTCGGTGATGGCGCGGATGTCGTTGACGGTGCCGAGCACGTTGGACTGATGCCCGATGGCCACCAACCGCGTCGGCGCGGCCAGCAGCGCGTCGAGGTTGCTCAGGTCGAGCCGGCCGTCATCGTCGATGTCGATTGCTGCGAGCTCCAGGCCGCGACGTTCCGCGGCCAGCTGCCACGGGACGAGGTTGCTGTGGTGCTCCATGACGGTGACGACGATGCGGTCTCCGGGTTCGAGCAACTGGGTCGCGTACGACGACGCGACCAGGTTGATCGCCTCGGTGGTGTTGCGAACAAAGACGAGGCCCTCGGGGGGCGCATCGAGAAACGCCGCGACCCGCAGGCGGGCCCGTTCGAAGGAGTCGGTCGCCTCGTTGCCGAGCGTGTGGACTCCTCGGTGGACGTTCGCATTGCTGGTGGCGTAGTACGCATCGACGGCGTCGACGACGACGCGCGGCTTCTGCGATGTGGCGGCCGAGTCGAGGTAGACGAGCGGATTGGTCCCGATCTCGCGCTGGAGGATCGGAAAGTCGGCTCGAATCCGCGCGACGTCGAGCCCCGGTTGGGTGGCGACGTGCGCGGTCACTGCGCCACGGCCTCAGCGGCGAGTGCGACCCGAAGCACACCATCGTCGGTCATCTCGATGCGATGCGCGCGGACCGGTTCGACGGCGGGAAGGGACAACGGCTCTCCGGTGCGGAGATCGAAGCTCGATCCGTGCAGCGGGCATTCGATGACACAGCGGTCGATGTCGAGGTCGCCTTCGCTGAGGGATGCCTCGGCATGGCTGCACGTGTCATCGAGTGCGTAGAAGGTGCCGTCGACGTTGAAGATCGCCACCGGGGTCTCATCGATCTCCACGCGTGCGGCACATCCCGGGGGGATGTCGCTGCTTCGGGCCACGTCGACCCAGCCCTCGCTCATTGCGCGTCCGCCGCGACCCCGGCCACGGACCCACCGGCGATCTCAGCATCGAGCAGTGCTCCGGCGAGCTCCGCGAAGCCGCGATGCGGGACACGGTCGAGGACGTCGTCCATGAAGCCGCGGACGATCAACGAGCTCGCCTCTTCGGGCGGCACGCCGCGGGCCATGAGNNACGTCGTTGGCACGGATCTCGAGCCGCGGGATCGAGTCGGCCTTGGCACCCTGGCTGAGCAGGAGGTTGCGGTTGGCCACATACCCGTCGGCGTGGACCGCCGTCGGGGCGACATCGATCATGCCGCCGTAGACCGACCGCGCACGATCGCGGACGGCAACTTTGAGCAGGAGGTTGCTGCGCGTCTCCGCACCGCGATGTGCCTGGAGCGACTGATGATCGAAATGCTGGGTGCCATCGCCGAAGCAGATGCCGAGAACGTCGGCCTCGCTGCCGATGCCGTCGAGCATCACCTCCCACCACACCTTCTGGAGGCGGGCGCCGAGGGTGACGCCCATGAAGCGGAGCTTCGCGTTGGCGTCGAGCACTGTGCGCTGCAGAGCGACGTGCCAGACGCCCTCGCCCCACTGCTGCACGGTGTTGTAGTCGAGACGCGCGTCGCGGCCCGCCGAAAGGATCACCATGGCGTCGCTGAAGAGCGCTGCGGGTCCTGACGTCGACGCGTACGCATCGATGACCGTCAGCGCCGCGCCCTCGTCGAGGACGACGACGGTGGACGGAAAGACGGCGCGATCCTGGCCGCTCGCCGGATGAGCGATCCAGACCGGGACAAGGGCCTCGACGCCCCGCGGGACGTACACGAAGACGCCGCCCCACCACAGAGCATTCCAGAGCGCGACGAACTTCGACTCGTCGACACGAACTGCCGAGAACGCGCGCTGCACGAGCTCGGGGTGGACCACCGCAGCCTTTTCGAGCGTGGTGACGATGATTCCCTGGGCGTGGAGCGTGTCCGCACCCTCGATCGCTGCGCCGGTGGGCGAATCGATCACGAACGCAGCCTTGGGTGCCGCTCCGTTGCGCTGCTCGCGCATCGCATCGACGACCGCCGAGTCGACAGTGTCGATCGGTGTGAACCGTTCGGGATGCAGCGACGAGATATCGGTACGCCGCCAGTCCTCATCGCGTTGCGACGAGGGCATCGGGATCGCCTCGTAGGCGTCCCAGGCGATTCGGCGGCGCGCCGCGAGCCACGCCGGGGATGCCTCAGCCCGCGCTGCCGCGACCTCTTGCCCGAGCGCNNGCGGGCGAATCGGCCAGCGGGATGGTCACCCGATCGCGCCCTCCATGGAGAGCGCGAGCAGACGGTTGAGCTCAACCGCGTACTCCATCGGCAGCTCCTTGACGAAGGGCTCGAAGAATCCGTTGACGATCAGTGCGGTCGCGTCCTGTTCGGGAATGCCGCGCGACGTCAGGTAGAAGATCTGATCCTCGCCGACCTTGCTCACGCTCGCCTCGTGTCCGATGGTCACGTCCGGGTTGTCGATGTCCATGTACGGGTAGGTGTCGCTGCGCGACTCCTCGTCGAGGAGCAGCGCGTCGCAGCGGACGCTGACCTTGACGTTGTGCGCCTTGGGAAGGACCTTGATGTGGCCGCGATACGAGGTGCGCCCACTGCCCTTGCTGATCGAGCGCGACACGATGTTGCTGGTGGTGTTCGGTGCCACGTGGATCGCCTTGCTACCCGCGTCCTGGTGCTGGCCGCTGCCGGCGAACGCGGCGCTCATGACTTCGGCGTGAGCGCCCTCGCCCATCAGATACACCGACGGGTACTTCATGGTGACCTTCGAGCCGAGGTTGCCGTCGATCCATTCGACAGTGGCGTTCTCGTTGGCGATGGCGCGCTTGGTGACCAGGTTGTAGACGTTGTCCGACCAGTTTTGGATCGTCGTGTAGCGGATCTTGGCGCCCTTGTGCGCAACCAGCTCGACCACGGCGCTGTGCAGTGAATCGCTCGAGTAGTTGGGCGCTGTGCAGCCCTCGATGTAATGGAC
>PLDZ01000120.1 GCA_003136295.1 Candidatus Dormiibacterota bacterium | reverse complement strand
CGCCTTCGCTCCAGCCTCGATGCGGCTGATTCGTGAGCTGGTGCCGAACCTGATCGAGGTGCCGGTTGAGGTGGCCGCGGGCTTCGCCTGCAACGCGATGCCGCTCGGCAACCACGTGCTCTCCTCGCTGACCATCTCGCACATGGAGGCTCCGCTGAAGGCCGCCGGCTACACCCCGATCGCACTCCCGATGGGGGAGTTCCTCAAGGCCGGCGGCGGGGTGCGCTGCCTCTCGCTGCCGCTCGGTAACGGCGAGCGCGGACCCACGCGAGACGGCGCGCAACGCCCAGGATAGATCCAACAACCTCTGAGCCTTTTCCCAGACTTCCGCGCGAAGATGGTCCGGTGACCACAGTCAGCGCAACCGAGCTCAACCGAGTTCTCGTCGTCGACGATGAGCGTGCGATCACCGATCTCGTCGCGATGGCGCTCAAGTACGAGGGCTTCTCGGTCCAGACCGCGGGAACTGCGAAGCAGGCGCGCCACGCCGTCATGGACTTCCGGCCCAACCTCATGATCCTCGACGTCGGGCTGCCGGACGACGACGGATTCACGCTCGTGCAACGCCTGATCAGCGACGGCATCAAGGTCCCGGTGATCTTTCTCACCGCTCGCGATGCCACCGAGGAGAAGGTGCACGGCCTGACCATCGGCGGCGATGACTACGTGACCAAGCCGTTCAGCATCGAGGAGCTTGTCGCGAGAATCCGGGTGGTGCTCCGGCGCCACAATCCGGACAGCGCAGGAGCGACCGGCAAGCTCGTCCTCCACGACCTCGAGCTCGACGACGAGACCCATGAGGTGTTTCGCGGCGGTGAGGCTGTCGAGCTGACGCGCACCGAATTCCGTCTGCTGCGCTACCTGATGATGAACACCGGCCGCGTGCTTTCACGCTCACAGATCCTCGACCACGTCTGGGACTACGACTTCGGCGGTGACGCGAGCGTGCTCGAGACGTACATCAGCTACCTTCGCCGCAAGGTCGACCAGGTCGAGCCGGCACTCATTCACACGGTTCGCGGAGTCGGGTACGTCATGCGCATCCCGCGCACCACGTCGGCGCGCGCGTGAGTGGCGCGCCGACCATGTGCTCAGGACCGTAGATGTCCCTCCGCCTCCGGCTGCTGCTCACCCTGGCCCCGCTGTTCATTCTCGGACTCGCCGCCGCAGACGTCGGCACCTACGCGGCGCTGCAGAGTTCGCTGCTCCAGGGCGTCGACAAGCAATTGGTGGCCATCGACGACGGGGTGATGCACGTGCTGCAAAACCCGGGAGGCCAGGGACCGCCGGGTGGAGACGGCGGCATCGGCCAGCAATATGCTTTTCCGGCCGGGACATACGGTGAGTTCGTCGACCAGTCCGGCCCGCTCTACGGCGGGGCTCTATACGGCGGCTACGTTGCCACGACGGCGTCGTCGCACCCCGTCTTTCCCGCAACAATCTACAAGGACCCTAACTCGGCATTGACGGTCCCCGGCACGGGTACCTGGGAGTCGTACCGCGTGTACGTCACCCCGACGAATCAGCCCGGGACCGAACTAGTTGCTGCAATCCCCCTCGATGGCGTCAACAGCACGTTGAGCACATTGCTGCTCTTTGAAATCGCCATCAGCAGTGGCATCACGATCATCGTCCTGGTGGTCACATGGTTGCTCGTTCGCCGCGGGATGCGTCCGCTCGAGCGCATGGGCGCCACCGCGCGCTCGATCGCCGCCGGCGGCCTGGGACGCCGCGTCGCGCCGTCAAACGAACGCACCGAGGTCGGCAGGTTGGGGCTGGCGCTCAATGCCATGCTTGGTCAGCTGGAGCGAGCGTTCGCGGAACGCGATGTCACCGAGCAGAAGTTGCGTCATTTCGTCTCCGACGCCTCGCACGAGCTGCGCACCCCACTCACGTCGATGCGCGGCTATGCCGAACTATTGCAGCGCAACCCCGATATGTCGCGGGACGACGTCGTGCTCGCCGTCCGGCGGATCGAGGACGAGACCCGGCGCATGGGGCTGCTCGTCGACGACCTGCTCCTGCTTGCGCGACTCGACCAGGGCCGCCCCCTCGACAGGGCTCCTGTTGACCTCACATCGATGGTCAACGACGCGGTGAGTGACGCCCGCGCCGCCGACCCGGGGCGCTCGGTGATCGCGCACGTCGAGACGCCACTGGTCGTCACCGGCGATGACCTTCGGCTGCGTCAGGCGGTCGCAAACCTGGTCCGCAACGCACTCGTGCACACCCCCGCCGGCAGCCCTGTTGAGGTCGCGCTGCAAGCGCAGAACGGACACGCCGAGATCGACGTGATCGACCACGGGCCGGGGGTACCGGCCGCGCAACGCGAGCGGATCTTCGAGCGCTTCCATCGTGCCGACCCGCTGCGCAGTCGCGACCAGGGCGGCAGCGGGCTGGGCTTAAGCATCGCCACCGCCGTGGTGTCCGCGCATGGCGGCAGGATCAGCGTCGCCGACACGCCCGGCGGAGGCGCGACCTTCCGGATCGAGCTTCCGGTGGCCACGGGAAACACGACCGATGTCTAGTCAATTGCTCTGGTACACCACTCGCGGCGCGGGCGCTGTCAGCCTCGTGCTGCTGAGTGCGGTGGTCATCCTCGGCCTGCTTGCACGCCTGCGTTTTGAATCACGCGGCTGGCCGCGATTTCTCAGCGCCGCTGTGCACGGAGACCTGGCTTTGATGACCCTCGTCTTCCTGGTGCTCCACATCGTCACCGCGGTGGTCGATCCCTTCACCCACCTCGGACTCGCCGCGCTGGTGCCGTTCGGCTCGTACTACCGGACGCTGTGGCTCGGCCTCGGTGCGATCGCCTTTGAGCTGCTTATCGCGATCGTCGCGACGAGCCTGCTCCGCCGCCACATCGGCGCTCGTGTCTGGCGGGCGATCCACTGGCTCGCATACGCGACCTGGCCGGTGGCCGTGCTGCACGGCATCGGCACCGGCACTGACAACACCGCGCTGTGGATGGTCGTGATCGACATCGTCTGCGTCGCCGCAGTAGGCGGAGCACTCCTCTGGCGCATGATCGCCGCCCCGGCGGATCCGCTTGCGGACGAACGGCGCGTGGCCGCGGAGCGCGCGTCATTCGGGACCGGACGATGAGCATCGCGTTGCTGGCCGGGCCGCCCGGCGCTCAGGGTATGGAGGGGTTTGCCGCGCATCGGCATCGCCTCGGCGATCTGCCGGAAGCGCACGCGCTCATCGATTCCGTCGAGCGAACCAACCTGCGCGGCAAGGGCGGCGCAGGGTTTCCGGTTGCCACCAAATGGCGATCCGTCGCGTCACAGCGGGGAGGAACGCCAGTCGTGCTGGCCAACGGCGGCGAGGGAGAACCGCTGAGCCGGAAGGATCGCATGCTGATGGAACAGCGGCCTCACCTCGTCATCGACGGCGCGATCCTCGCCGCCGGGGCCGTCGGCGCGGATGAGATCGTCCTGTATGTCGGCGCCGACCACGCCGGCGCACTCCAGGCAATGCATCGCGCGATGAATGAACGCCCGGCGTCCGAGCGAGCCCGGCTCCGTCTGCTGAGCGCTCCGGTTCGCTATGTCTCCGGTGAAGAGACGGCGGCCGTGCACTTCGTCAACGCGGGGATCGCCCTCCCCACATCGATTCCACCGCGTCCCTACGAACGTGGCATCGATGGCCGTCCGACCCTGGTGCAGAATGTCGAGACACTCGCGCACGTCGCGCTGATCGCGCGTTTCGGCGACGAGTGGTTTCGCTCCCTCGGCACCGGGAACGCATCCGGGACCACGCTGGTCACGGTGGGTGGCGCGGTTCCCCAAACGGTGCTGATCGAGATTCCGCAGGGCATCGCGCTCGCGGACGCGGTGAACGCGGCGGGCGGTATCACGTCGAACAGTGACGCCGTGCTCCTCGGTGGATATTTCGGAGGGTGGGTCGAGTCCGCCACGGCGTGGGGGCTGCCACTGGACGGCGATGCCCTGCGGCAGCAGGGCTATTCGCTCGGCTGCGGCGTGGTCGCCGTGCTGCCGTCGGGGCGATGCGGAGTCGTCGAGACCGCGCGGATCCTGGCGTACCTCGCCCACGAGAGTGCCCGCCAGTGCGGGCCATGCACCTTCGGACTGCGCGCAATCTCGGCGGCGGCGGGGCGCGTCGCGGGCCTGGCATCGACGCCGGGTGACCTCGAGCACATACAGCGATGGGCGGGCGTGCTCGCGGGGCGGGGTGCGTGCCGCCATCCCGACGGCGCGGCAGGTCTGCTCGCGTCAGCGCTGCGTGTCTTTGCCGGCGAGTTCTCGCTCCATGAATACCAACGACGCTGCAGCGTCGCGAGCGCAGTGGCCGCGGCGTCATGAGTGATCGCGTGGCGCTCGTCGTCGATCGCATCAAGTGCGACGGTCACGGTGTGTGTGCCGACCTCGTGCCCGAGATGATCGAACTCGACGACTGGGGGTACCCGATCATCCGCAGTGATGCCATCCCGCCGTCCGTGCTTCCGCACGCTCGGCGCGCGGTGTCCGGCTGCCCGACGCTCGCGCTGCGCCTGCAGGCGCTCGCCTCGCGCCGCTGACAGACGGCGCAGCTCGCCGTCAGCTGTGTTTCAGGAAGAGGTCAAACTCCATCGTGGCCGTGCTGTTGACGGTGACGAAGCCGCCGATGTTCGGCGCCTGCATGTTGAACTCGCCCCACGGGAAGGTGATCGAACCGACCACCTCGATCTCTGACCCCGAAATCCGCGCCCGCACGGGAATCGCCACCGTCCTGGTCGTCCCGTGGATGGTGAGCGCGCCATGCAACGACAGCGCAATCTCTGCCCCCGATGTCGCGTTCGCCGGCAGGGTCACGGGGGATGAAATGACAAAGGTTGCATGTGGGAACTGCGCGCTCTCGAGTCCGAGTATCTGGATGTGGCTGTCGCGCATCGATTGATCACTGGTCAGCGATTGCACGTCGACGGTGAACGACGCGGCGCTGACGGTCAGCGCAGTCCCGGACCTGGCAATGGTCGCGCTCCCGGTGATCTGCGACGTGCGACCAACCGCATCGCTGGGCGCCGAAAGGAATGCGAGCTGCTCGTGAACCCGATATCCCGCAACCGATTTGGAGGCGACGGTCCACGTTCCCGGAAGGCTCGTCGACGTCAGCGCCGGTGATTGTGTGGTTGCGGGCGGCGACGTCAACGCAAGCGGCGCCGGGGCCGCCTGGCTGAAGAGCACGAAATAGATGAACAGGACGCCGGCTGCACCCACGCCGACGACGGCGCCGAGCACGGTGAGCAGCCACGCGCGAGCCCTGCGCGGGCGAGGAAATGAACGTCGTCGGGGATTCGGCAACAGGGCTCCTTCTCTCCCGCGACTCTAAGGGCATCAGCTCAGAGACCGGCCTGAGTTTGCTGTGAGTCGGCTCGGAGATCGCCGTGACCTCACAGCCGCCTCCAAGCCTGCTCGCGGCTTGTATCAAGGAGGGGGCTCCAGGCTTGTCTCATGAACGATCTGCGCGCCACGACAAGCAGTCCCGTTCTGGACATTGCGGTTCCCGTTTACAACGAGGAGCGCGTCCTGGAGCAGAGCGTGCGCGCGCTGCACGCATTTGTCCACGAGCGGATTCCCTTCGCGACGCGGATCACCATCGTCGACAACGCGAGTGACGACGCAACGCGCCTGATCGGCATGCGGCTCGCCGGCCTGCTGGACGGCGTGCGTTTCGTCCACCTTCATGAGAAGGGTCGCGGCCGGGCGCTCCGGAGCGCATGGATGGCGAGTGATGCGCACGTGGTCGCGTACATGGACGTCGACCTCTCGACACGGCTGGAGTCGGTGACAGCACTGATCGCACCGATCCTCACGGGGAGCGCCGACATCACCATCGGCAGCCGGCTCGCCCCAGGAGCGCGGG
>PLDZ01000121.1 GCA_003136295.1 Candidatus Dormiibacterota bacterium | reverse complement strand
TTCACCGGCATCGCTATCGCCCGTATGCAGCAACGACAAAATTTGGATTTTCACGTCGTGGTTTCGGGTGATTTTGAGGCGTTTCAGTGCACGGGTTCAGTCACTCCACGAATCGCTCTGTCGATGCACGGCACAAAGAAGTACAGCGGTTTGGAAGTCGCAACCGGAGAGTCTTCACGGCCATCGCTTCTCTTGGAGGAAGGCGACTGGCGTAGCCTCCCCCGCAGGGCGAATAGCTCACCGGCCGGCAGGCAACCTCACGTCCACCTCGATCTCGACCACGTCCTTGACCTTGAGCGTGCCGAACATCGCGGAGTACGGCTTGATGCCGTGGTTGGTCTGGACGATGGTGGCCGCGCCGGTGACGCGGTCGGCATCGGCGTGTGCGGTCAGGCGGAGTTGCACCGGTCGTGTGCTCCCTGCGATGGTGAGATCGCCTGTCACCGTTGCGGCCGTTGCGTCGCCGGCGATCAGCGTCGAGCGGAATGAGATCTCTGGGTGCTTGGAGGTGTTGAGTACCTTGTCGCGGATGTTGGCGCCGATCTCACCCCGCTGTTTGTCGGTGAGGGCGATCGCTCCTCCCCGCGCGTCGCGAACCTCCAGCGAGGTAGCGTCGATCGCCGCACTCACGCTCGATCGGGTGGGATCGCGGGCGTCTACGACCACCGTCGCGCTCCAGCGGGTTGCCTCGAGTGTGAGGTCGTGACCCATCCTCGCCGCGGCCCCCTCGCGTACCGTCTTGATGAGTAGCGTTCCGTGGTCGGGCCCGATCGTGTAGTTGCCCATCGTCAACGCCATTGGATCTCCTGCCCGGCGCGCCGGTGCGGTGACGGCGTGTCTCTGCACGTCGGGCGACCACCATACAGCGTCCGCATCGGCTGCTTTCAACCGGGTGTCGCCCTGATCACGTGTGGTGCAGCGCTCGGCGCGAACGCCTCGTCGCGTCGGAGGGTAACGATCAGCCTGAAGGGTACGGGCTGAGGCGAACGCGCGCGGTTTGGGTCGGCGGGCGGGTCGTCCCATCCGTCCGGCGTCTGCAAAACACCTAACGTGGGCGGGTACGACCACACTCCGTTGTCCAGAGAAGCTTCGGGAGTCAGCAGGAGGAGCCATGGAAGCGGGGTTGGGGGTCGGCTTGGTCCTGCTGATGGTCGAGCGGCCTGACGACAGTGCCAAGCCGACGTGGGAGGACATCATCGGGATGGCCCGACGCGGCGAGGAACTCGGTGCCGATACGGTGTGGGTGCCGGACGAGATCCTCTGGCGAGACTCGGAATGGCCCGGCCCCCGTGGCTGGTGGGACTGTCTGACGATGACGGGCGCGATTGCGGCGAGCACGTCCACCGTCAAGGTGGGGACATGGGTGATGTCGGCTCTCCAGCACAACCCAGGGATGGTGGTGCGTGCAGCGGAATCACTCGATGAGATCTCCGGTGGACGCTTTGTGCTCGGGCTCGGTGCGGGTCATGGCGGCGGAGCCGAGGACTTCGGGTATCCGGGGAACAAGACGGTCTCGCGATACCTCGAAGCGCTGGAGATCATCGTGCCGCTGCTGCGCGGCGAGTCAGATGTGACCTTTGACGGCCAGTTCCACCACGTCCAAAAGGCCGAGGTACGACCACGTGGGCCTCGACCGGGCCGTATCCCGCTGATGCTGGGCGGCCACGCGGATCGGACGATGACGGCGGCGGCACGGCATGCGGACACATGGAGTGGATACGCGAGGTCAAGCAGCGGAAGTCTCCCCGAGGCATTCGTCGAGATGACCTCGCAGCTAGACAGAATCTGCGAAGGGATTGGACGAGACCCGGCGACCATCGGCCGTTCGGTTGGGGTGTTCGTCGAGCCAGGAAACGGGAAGTTGGCCGAGGCGACTGGCTTCGGCGTTGCGATCAGCGGATCGATTGACCAGATCACAGAGACCATTGCAGGCTTTTCCGAGGTGGGGGTCACAAGGGTGGAGGTGACGCCCTGGCCGGCAACGCTGGACGTCGTCGAGCAGCTCGCGCCAGTGTTTGCTACGTTCGCAGCAGCCGGACGGAAGCGCTAGTACGGTTTACGACGTCGCCCGATGAGGGGAGCGCGAATGGACGATAGAGGTGACGCAGGGAGGGAGCTGCTCGAACGCGAGAGCCAGCTTGGCGAGCTGTCTGAGCACCTCGGATCGGTGATCGGGCAGCACCGCGGTGGTGTCGTCCTCATCAGCGGCGAAGCCGGCATCGGCAAGACGGCGCTCATCAGTCGCTTCCTTGCACAGCGGGGGAAGTCGGTAGGCGTGCTCAGGGGTGCCTGCGACGCGCTGTTCACACCGCGGCCCCTCGGTCCTTTCCACGACATCGCGCCGGCCGCCGGGCATGAGATCGAGGAACTCCTGGAGCACGACCTGCCTTCGTACCGTCTGGCCTCTGCACTGCTGGCCAGACTCACGCGCGGCCCCACCGTCCTTGTTGTCGAGGACGTGCACTGGGCGGACGAGGCGACGCTGGACGTCATCAGTCTCATCGCGCGCAGGGTCGAGACGGTGCCGTTGCTCATGCTGCTCAGCTATCGCGACGAGGGACTCGATCGCCGCCATCCACTGCGCATGCTTCTGGGCGAGCTCAGCTCGGCCGGCATCGGTTGGCGTATCCGATTGCCGCTCCTCACACCTGAGGCAGTCTCGCGGATGGCGTTCCTCAAAGGCGTGGATCCCGCCAATCTCTATGTCAAGACGGGGGGCAACCCGTTCTTCGTCACGGAGGTGCTCGACGCTGAAGGCCGAGCGGTCCCAGACACGGTGCGCGATGCCGTCCTATCGCGCGCCGCTCGCCTGAGCCCGGGCGCGCATCGAGCCCTCGAGGCCGCGTCGATCCTGCAGCCGCACGCAGAGGGATGGCTTCTCGAAGCCATGGCACCGGAGGCGACCAAACACCTCGACGAGTGCCTGAGCTCGGGGACGCTGGTCCCCGCAATTGCGGCGGTGAAGTTCCGTCACGAACTCGCGCGCTTGGCGATCGAGACGTCGCTGGCGCCCAATGCGCGACGCGCGCTGCACCGCGCCGCCCTCGTCGCGCTCGAGGCGCGTCCTGCCGAGACGCACGATGCCGCCCGGCTTGCCCACCATGCGGAGGCTGCTGAAGACACCGCCGCGACGCTGCGGCATGCGCCGCGCGCGGCGATCGCCGCGGTCGCTGCTGGTGCGCATCGCGAAGCGGCAGCTCAATACGCCAGGGCGCTGCGTTTCTCAGGCGATGCCAGTCCCGACGTACGTGGCGATCTCCTCGACGGCCATTCGT
This sequence comes from Candidatus Dormiibacterota bacterium, assembly GCA_003136295.1. Lineage (GTDB taxonomy): Bacteria > Chloroflexota > Dormibacteria > Aeolococcales > Aeolococcaceae > Palsa-851. The sequence goes on along the minus strand of PLDZ01000121.1, from coordinate 9,071 downwards.
ACGAGTGCTACGTGACCGGCCGATTCGAGGAGGCGCTGAAGTCGGCGCGGGTCGCACTGGAATGTCACAGGCTATCGGGCGACAAGCGCCGCGAGGGCAATGCGCTTCGCGCGCTGTCACGCCTGCTGCGCTACACGGGGCGCCCCGAGCAGGCGCTCGAGGCCGGACGCTCGGCCGTGACAGTTCTCGAGACGATCACCCCTGGGCGCGAACTAGCGCTGGCGTACTGCAACCTCTCGTACATCTTCATGAGCGTCGAGGATGGGGAGAGCACGTCCTACTGGGCCGCGAAGGCCCTCACGCTGGCGGATCAACTCGGCAAGCTTGAACCGAGGATCTATGCGCTCATCAACTGCGCGACCATCGACTACCTGGCGGGCGCACCCGAGGCGACCGCCACCCTCGAACGCTGCCTCAGGCAGGCATCCGAGGCTGGTCTCGAGGAGTACGCGGGCCGCTCCTACGTCGCTCTTTGCTTTTGGGGATCACGCAGCAGATCGCATGGAGATGCGGAGCGGTGGCTCGACGACGGGCTGAACTACTGCACGGAGCACGGGCTCGATATCTGGCGCAGCTACCTCATGGTGTCCCGTGCGCGGGCGGAGCTCGATCAGGGGCGATGGGATCAGGCGGTGGAGTCAGCGGACTTGATCGTTCACGATCCGCGAACCTCGCCGGTCGTCGTGCCGATAGCGCAGGCGATCATCGGCCTCGTGCGCGCCCGGCGCGGGGACCCCGAATGGCGATCGCTCCTCGACGAGGCGTGGCATCGCGCTGAGCCGACGGGCGAGCTGCAACGATGGGAGCTCCCCGCGTTGGCCCGAGCCGAGGCCGGGTGGCTCGAGGGCGACCCGCAGGCGGTTGACGCAGCCACCGCGCCAGTGCTCCACCTGGCAGAGGCGCGACATGCACCCTGGATCAGCGCCGGCCTCATGACCTGGCGGCTGCGAGCGGGGTTGGACATCCCGGCGCAAGGGACGTCTGCGCTGCCACCGCCGTTCGCAGCGCAGGTGCAGGGCGATTGCCTGCTCGCTGCTGAGCTCTGGCGGCAGCTGAACTGTCCCTACGAGGCTGCGCTTGCTCTTGCCGACTCCGACGATTCCGGCGCATTGCGTCAGGCCCACATGGAGCTGCAGCGGCTCGGCGCCAGGCCGGCGGCGGCTATCGTGGCGCGACGTCTGCAGGAGCGGGGGATTCGCGACCTGCCTCGCGGACCGCGGCCCGCGACGCAGCGGAACTGGGCGCTGCTCACCGCGCGCGAGGTCGAAGTCCTTCGCCTGCTGGAGACCGGCGCTTCGAACGGCGAGATTGCGAGCCGCCTGTTCCTTTCGACGCGGACCGTGGACCATCACGTCTCGGCGATCCTGGCCAAGCTTGGGGTGCGATCCCGGACGGAAGCCGCCTTGAAGGTGCGAGAGCTACCGGGGCAGTCATGACGCTGGACCCTGAAGACGCTGCCTCGCTGGGCGTGCCGCTGACCAACCTCGACGAGCCGCTGTTTGACGGCGCGGGGGCAACCAAGCGAGACCTCATCAACTATCTGGACAGCGTNNGGAAGCCTTCATGCAGAAGAACCTGCCCTCGTATACGCCTTCATGGGTACAGCGGGTGACGATGTGGGCGGAGTCGTCGAAGCGGGAGGTGACCTACGCGCTCTGCAATGACCGCCGGACGCTGCTGTGGTTCGGGAACCAGCGCGCCGTCGAGTATCACCCGGCGCTGGTGCGCGTCGACAGCGCCGACCACATGACTCATCTCGTGCTCGACATCGATCCCCCGCACGGAGATGCCTTTCCCGAGGCCGTGCGTGCCGCGCGGGTTGTGCGGCGCGTCCTCGTCGATGAAGGCCTGGACGCTGTCATCAAAACGAGTGGAGCGAAGGGGTTGCACATCTTCGTGCCCATCGACAGCAGCGTGTCAATCGATGCAGCTGCAGCCGCGACCCGTGCGATCGCTGCACGAGCCGAGCGACTGGATCCCGACACGGTCACCACCGCCTTCGTGAAGGATGAGCGCGCAGGCAAAGTGTTTCTCGATTCGACGCGCGTGGGCGGAGCAACGGTCGTCGCTGCGTACAGCCCGCGGGTGCGGCCGGGCGCTCCTGTGTCGTTTCCGCTGGACTGGGACGAGCTGAATAACGTTTCGCCTGCTGACTTCACGGTGCTCACCGCCGTGGGTCGCCTTGGCGATGGCGACCGGTGGGCAACCCGGATGCCGCAGCCGCAGCGGCTGAGCACCGAGCTGCTCGAGGAGGGCAGATCGATCCCGGTCGCTCGCGTCCAAGCCATGCATGAGGGCAAGCGCCGGGCGCGGGGAAGTCGGTAACAACCGCAGCCGATTCCCGGCAGACTCGTGCCGTGGCCACCGCCGGCGTGAATGCTCTCCCGGCGACTGCGTTGGTTATCCGTACGTGGGATGTTGCGGCCAGCCGGGCGGCGAATCCTCCCAGTCCTCCTGGCGTCCATAGGGAGTGAGGTCGAGCATGTTGTTGACAAAGAGGAGTCGGTCGACCCCGCGGTTTGTGGTGGAGTACGTTCGATAGACCTTGTCGCCATCGCGGAAAAACACGCTCAGCATGAAGCCGTCGTCGGCGCCGCAGTCGTTCGCGAAGCTGGTGTTATGGGACGACACGAAGGGAACCGTCCAGCCCTTTCGCGCCGTGTAGGCCTGAATCTGGGCGAGTGGCATGTTGGACACGGTCGCCCAGCTCACGCCGTTGTCGGCCAGTGTGGCCAGGGCAACCACGTTGTTGGTGAAGTGGGTGCAGCCCGGGCAGTATTCGTCGGGTCCGCGGTCCATGAACTGGTAGACGATCAACTGGTCCTGCGCACCGAACAGGTCGAGCAGGCGCTTCGGTCCGTCGGGAGTGTCAAACACGTACTTGTTGTTGTCGAACTCGACCATCGGAAGGCGACGGCGACGCGCGGCGATTGCATCGAGGGCGTGAGTGGCTTCCTTCTCGGCCTTGAGCAACTCGTCGCGGTCCTCCTGCCACTTCTCGGCTGAAACGATCTCCGGCATGCTGGTCATCGCAATCTCCTTCTCCGTCTTCGATGTTCTTTGGAAACGACAAGCACCACGCGGCGTGTCGGTGGACCCAACAGCACCGTAAAGCGGGGCACGGCACAGGCGTTTACGATTTCAGATGACTCGATACTCGAGGAATGTCGCAAAGCGCGACTGGCGGGCACCGAGCTGCTCGAGCTCCATCGAATGCGTGAACCCGTCGAACAGGCGCTTGCCATCACCCAGGATGAGTGGCGCGACGATGATCGTCAGCTCGTCGACGAGACCCGCCTCCAGGAACTGCCGGATGATGTCGGCGCCGCCCATGACGTGCACATCCTTCTCGCCAGCGGCCGCGCGAGCACGCTCCGCCGCCGCAGCGATGGTGCCCACAAACTCGAAGCCGTGGTCCGGTGGCTCTTCCTCAGGACGGTGCGTGACGATGAAGAAGGGAACCGGCCAGGGATTCCTGTCACCCCAATGCTCAGCGGCTTCGTACGTGCCGCGGCCACCGATGACCGCCCCCATCGTCTCCGACGCCGAATCGAACCAGGCCCGGTCATCGGGCAGCATCTGCCCGCGCTCCGAAGAGTCGTAGCGCCACGTGCCGCCGAATACCCAGTTGTGTAAGCGCTCGCCGCCAACGCCGAGGCCGCTCCCCGGACCGTCATTCGGGCCGGTGATGTAGCCATCCAATGACATCGTGATCAGCGCCACCACCTTGCTCATCGCTCACATCCTCGTGATCTCATGTCTGCACAGACCGAACTGGCCATCGAAACTCATCGGCCGGCCGGTTCTGGCTGCGACTGTGGGTAGTCCCGTGAGCATCTGCTCAGGCGCTTGATATTTGCTCACTTGGGCCACTATGCTGGCTCCCGCGCCAGATTGAGACCCAGGAGATTGCATGTCCGAGTGTGGCGGCGAGTAGGTGCCGCTGGTCCCGCTGCAGCAAATCCTGGGCAAGGCCAGGACTGACGGTTTCGCCGTCGGGTACTTCGAGGCGTGGGACGCGTGCTCGCTCGAAGCGGTGCTCACCGCCGCGGAGGCGGAGTCCGCACCCGTGATTCTCGGCTTCGGCGCCATGATGGTGGACGGGACGTGGCTTGAGCGCGGCGGCATCGAGGTCCTCGGTGCCGTAGCACGCAGCTATGCGGCGAGGAGTTCCGTCTATGTGGCGTTGCTGTTCAACGAGGCCCATACCCTTGACCACGCGAAGCGTGGCATCGACGCCGGCTTCAACGCGGTGATGATCGACACGCATTCCTGGCAAACGGAGGACGCCATCGTTGCGGTGAAGGAACTCTGCCGNNCTGACCGATCCAGACGAAGCGGCGCGCTTCGTGGAGGAGACCGGTGTGGACTGCCTGGCGGTTTCGGTCGGGAATGTCCACATCATGATGGACCAGGAAGCATCCATCGACATGGAGCGTCTGCGATCGATCCATGAGCGCGTCGACGTGCCGCTGGTCATCCACGGCGGAACCAGCTTCCCGCCCGCCGCGGTGGCGCCGGCGATCGCGCTCGGCGTCGCGAAGTTCAATGTCGGCACGGTCCTCAAGCACGCCTTCTGGGATGGCCTCGAGTCCTCTGTCCGCTCAGTTGGCACGAACCCAGATGTGCACCGGCTGCTCGGCTCCCACAAGGAGTCCGACGTGATGGGCGTCGCCCAGCAGCGGATGACGACCAAGGTTCGCTCCCTCATACGGCAGTACGGGGGAAGCGGGCGCCAAGTGGCGGCGGCGGAGCTGAGTACCCGATGACCGACGGCGCGCGCACTGGTAGGACTGCCCCTCGTTCGGCGCAACTCACGTCCGACGTCGATGCGGCCCACGGGCTGGACCTCTACCGCCGGATGCAGTTGATCCGGCGCTTTGAAGAGCGCGTCTATCTCCTCTATCTGCAGGGCGAGATCCCAGGGACGCTGCACCAGAGCCAGGGCCAGGAGGCGGTTGCGGTCGGCGTCTGCGACGTCCTTCGGAAGATGGACTGGATCACCTCCACCCATCGACCACACGGTCACGCGCTCGCCAAAGGCGTCGACCTTCGGGCGGCGATGGCCGAGCTCTTTGGCAAAGCGACCGGCTGCTGCGGCGGCAAGGGCGGTTCGATGCATCTCGGCGACCCATCCGTTGGGATGCTCCCAGCGATCGCCATCGTCGGGGGCGGCAACACCGTGGTCACCGGCCTCGGGCTGGCATTCAAGCTGATGCGGACGGACCAGGTGGCCGTGTGCTTCTTTGGCGAGGGGGCGAGCAACGAGGGTGCGTTTCACGAGGGCCTGAACTTCGCAGCGGTCCAGCACCTCCCGATCGTGTTCGCCTGCGAGAACAACCTCTACGGTGCCTCCACCCCGTTTCACCAGGTGAGCCTCGTGCCAGATGTCGCGGGCCGCGCTGCCGCGTACGGAGTGAGAGGAGAGATCGTCGACGGGATGGACGTGCTTGCTGTGCGAGAGGCAGCCGGACGCGCGGTGGCGGAGGCGCGCGCAGGAGCCGGCCCGGTCCTTCTCGAGTTCAAGACCTACCGATTCGCCGGACACAGCCGCGGTGACGTCAGAGGCTATCGCAGTCACGATGAGGAGGCCGAGTGGAAGGAGCGTGATCCGATCGTTCGTCTCCGCGAACGCCTCGCCTCGACGCTCGATGACGGGGTCCTCGATGCGATGGACGCGCAGGTCGAGGCGGCGCTTGATCACGCCATCGAGTTCGCCCGGCAGTCACCCCTGCCGCGTGCCGAAGACGCGCTGACCGGCGTGTACGCCACCGTGATCAGCACGGAGTCAACGTCGTGATCTCGACTGCAGCGACGGCGATTGGCGAACGCCGGCTCACGATTGCCGAGGCGTTGCGGGAAGCGATCGCCGAGGAGATGCGCAACGACGAGAAAGTCTTTCTCATCGGCGAAGACATCGGCGTCCCCGGGGGGTTCGGGGGCGCGTTCGGCGTGTACCTCGGCCTGACCGAGGCATTCGGTCACGACCGCATCATCGACACCCCCATCAGTGAGAAGGCGCTTGCCGGTGCTGCGGTCGGCGCTGCGCTGATGGGGATGCGACCGATCGCGGACCTGCAGTACGCAGACTTCCTGTTCGAGTGCATGGATGAGCTGGTCAACCAGGCGGCGAAGATGCGGTACATGTCGAATGGGCAATTGAGCGTCCCGATGGTCCTCCGCTGTCCGGTCGGCACGGCGAATCGGGGTGCGCAGCACGGTCAGTGCCCGGAGAGCTACTTCGTGCACGTGCCCGGCCTGAAGGTCGTCTGTGTTTCCGACGCCTATCACGCCAAGGGACTGCTGAAGAGCGCGGTGCGCGACGATGACCCCGTGCTCTTCTTCGAGCACAAGTTGCTCTACGGCAGCAAGGGACGCGAGCAGGCGGGCGGCATGGATCTGACTGCGCACGTGCCCGAGGAGGAGTACTTCTTCCCCATCGGTAAGGCGGTGGTGAAGCGCGAGGGCTCGTCGGTCACCGTTGTCGCAACGCACATGAGCCTCTATCGTTCACTCGCCGCCGCCGAGGAGCTGGCCCAGGACGGCATCGAATGCGAGGTGATCGATCCGCTGACGCTGCTCCCGTTCGACGAGGAGACAATTTTCGCGTCAGTCGGGAAGACCGGCCGTCTGGTGATCGCCCACGAGGACACGCTGACCGGAGGNNGGGTCGCTGAGGAGTGCCTCTACTCGCTGCAAGCGCCGATCACGAGGGTTGCCAGCCACGACGTCCCGCTGCCTGTGGCCCCGGTGATGGAGCAGACGGTCGTGCCGTCGATGGCGAGGATCAAGGCCACGATCCAACGTTGCTGCGAAGGCTGACAAGAACTATGGCGCACCGGATCGACATGCCATCGGTAGGTCAGACGACGGACGAGCTGGTGATCGTCGAATGGTTGAAGCAGGAAGGCGACACGGTCGCGCTGGGAGAGTCGCTCTTCAGTGTGCAGACCGACAAGGCACAGGTCGAGGTTGAGTCAGTCGTCGCTGGGACGCTGCTGAAAGTCATCCGCGATGCGGGGGACACTGTGCAAGCGGGTTCGCCGGTGGCATATATCGGCGCTCCGGGCGAAGCGGTGCCGGACGGCAGCGGTGCTGATTCTGCCGACATCGCGATCTCCGTCGCGGTCAGCGATATGCCGGTGCCCACGCTCGCTTCGCGCGGGGGACCCGAGCGTCGCTCGCCAGAAAGATCACCAGGCAGAGTCGCGGCACTGCCGGCCGCGCGGCGGCTGGCGAGCGCGCTTGGCGTAGACCTGCCCACAATCGTGGGCACCGGACAGGACGGCGTCATCACCGTCCGCGACGTCGAGCAGGCCGCGCAGAAGGCTTCGGTCCTCGCGGACGACTCCGAACGCAGGGCAACGTGAGATGACCATCAACGCGCCGTCGCGGGTGATCAGTCGCTGGGACGACGAGCAAGCAGCCGCGTGTAAGACCGAGCTGGAGCTACGTGCATACACGTCGCGCCTGCTCGGGCACGACCCCAGATTGGTGCTCCACGGCGGCGGCAACACGTCGGTGAAGCTCACCGAGACAAACATCTTTGGTGACAAGGAGGACATCCTCTGGGTCAAGGGCAGTGGCTGGGATCTGGCCACCATCGAGCCGGCCGGGTTCGCGCCAGTTCGGATGGGGCAGCTGTTATCGCTCGCCGAGCTCAGGGAACTTTTTGACGTGGACATGGCTCGGGAGTTGCGTGTCGGCATGATCGACCCCGCCGCGCCTGCCCCGTCGGTCGAGGCGATTCTCCACGCCATCGTCCCATTCAAGTACGTCGACCACACCCACGCGGACGCGGTCCTCACGCTCACCAACTCGGTGAACGGAACTGAGCTGATCGAGCAGGTCTATGGCGATCGTCTCCTACATATCCCCTACGTGATGCCTGGATTCAAGTTGGCCGCACTGTGCGCCTACCTGTATCCGCAGCTGCAGGGCGCCGCGACGATCGGAATGCTGCTGATGAACCACGGCATCTTCACATGGGCTCCAACGGCTCGCGAGTCGTACGCGCGAATGATTGACATGGTCTCGCTGGCCGAGACGTACCTAGACAAGCAGGTCCGAGGACGGAGCCGAGCCGCCGAGCAAGTACACAGCTCCGCTTCGTCCCACGACGTTGCCACCCTTCGGCGCGAGCTCTCGGAGGTGGCCGGGGCCCCGATGATTGTGCAGGTGGATGATGGGCCGGACGCGCTTGCCTTTGCCAATCATGCCGACGTTTCCGTGATTTCGCAGCAGGGTCCGGCGACTCCTGACCACGTGATCCGCACCAAACGACTGCCAATGCTTGGACGCGACGTTGCGACCTACGCGCGCGAGTACGAGCGCTACTTCGCGGAGCACGCGCGCAGAACGGCGGTGCCGCTAAGCATGCTGGACGCAGCACCCCGCGTCGTCATCGACCCAACAATCGGTGTGGTCTCGGCGGGACGATCCGCGGTCGATGCGTCCGTCGCTGCGGACATCTACCGGCACACCATCGAGATCATCCTCGACGCCACCGAGCTCGGTGGTTACCGTGCCCTCTCAGCTGCGGACGTCTTCGATGTCGAGTACTGGGACCTGGAGCAGGCCAAGCTCGGAAAGGGAACGCCGCCGCCACTCACTGGCGAGGTTGCTCTGGTCACAGGAGCGGCGTCTGGTATCGGGCGCGCCTGTGCGGAACTCCTGCTGCAGCACGGCGCCGCGGTGGTTGGTCTGGATCTCAATCCGGACGTTGCAGGCGTCGCCCGCGGACCAGCGTGGCTCGGCCTTCAGTGCGACGTGACCAATCCCGAACAGGTGACGACCGCGATCGAGGTCAGCGTCACACGATTCGGTGGCATCGACATCGCCGTCCTCAACGCCGGCATCTTCCCGCCCAGTCAGCGACTTGACGCCCTGGAATTGGGAGCGTGGCGTGCGGTGATGGACGTCAATGTCGAAGCTTCGGTCGTCCTCCTGCACCACCTCCACCCGCTGCTGCGACTCGCGCCTCGCGGTGGCAGGGTTGTCGTGATCGGCTCGAAAAACGTCGCGGCCCCAGGTCCCGGCGCGGCCGCGTACTCGGCCTCCAAGGCAGCACT
>PLDZ01000033.1 GCA_003136295.1 Candidatus Dormiibacterota bacterium | reverse complement strand
ACCTCGCCTCACGTGGCGAGCGAGTGGAATGAGCCGGCCGAGATCTGGGTGATGCCGGTGAGGACCTTCACGGGCAGTAGCGCGCTCACGGTCGTCCCGTTGCCGACCTGGCCGTACTGGTTGTCACCCCAGGCCCAGACGTAGCCGGCGCTGTCGAGTGCCAGCGAGTGCTCACCGCCGGCCCGCACATCCTCGATGCCCGTCGGGAGTCCGGTGACCAGGACTGGGATGGTGCTGTTGACCTGGGTGCCGATGCCCAACTGACCATGGGCATTGTCGCCCCAGGCCCAGACTGCACCCGATGCGGTCATGGCCAGCTCGTGACCGTCGCCGCTGAGGTTGCCGCCCTGGTCGATCCAGGTGTACAGGGTCGTCCCCTGGCTGACCGGGGTCGGCGACGGGATCTGGGCGGCGGTGCTCGCACATCCGCACTCACCGAAGCGGTTGTCGCCCCATGACCACGCATGTCCGTTGACCAGGATGCCGGCGGCGCCCATTCCCGTGGTGATGACGACTCCCGCGGATGTTCCGTGGGTGAGCGCCGTCAGCGTGGGGTTCAGGGTGGGATTCTTCTCCGAAATGACACGCGGGCCGAAACCGAGGACGTCCTGGCCGCCACCCCATGCGTAGACGCTGCCGTTCGACGTGAGTGCGAAGGTGTGGCCCGCCGCCGCGGCGAGCTGCACGACGTTCAGACAGTTCAGCTGGGTGACCACCTCGGGAGCGCCCTTTCCCCAGTGGACCACCGTGCTCGAGGTGGGACATGCGGGATCGGTCCCGGGCTGCTCGATGGCCGTGAAGGTACCGTTGCCATCGACGGGACGCTGCACCACGTTAATGACTCCGGGGACCTGCGTCAGCGTCATGGACGCGCCGCCCCAACCCCAGACCGTGCCGTTGCTGAGAACCAGGACGTCTCCGAAGTTCCCCGCGTCGATTGAGGTCAGCGTCGCGGATGACTGCACCACGGCCGGGAGGGCTCCGGGCCCGCCGGTGGCCACCGGTTTCCCCCACTCAGACACGCTCGGGCCGCTCGCTCGGGCATTGATCGGGAGGCCCCCGATCGTACCGAGGCAGACCGCGAGCAGTGCCGCAGCCAGCGCGCCGGGCACCACCGCCCGCGGCGCGCTCGGATGTGGCGGGCGCTGTGCGATCGTCGGCAATTGCATCGACATTTGGATTCCCCCCGGATGCAGTTCGCCGGCGCTGACACAGTCACCCTGGCGAGCTCCAGTGCTTCCCCTGCGAGGGCCACCATAACCCTTTGTTCGGAGTTATGCACAGGGCGGCACGCCGGCCTACGTCACGAGCCTCGAGCGTTCCGATTCATTTGGAACGAATGACGCTAACGGCGTACTGAATCCCGCGGGTAGCGCGGGCCCACCGCCCAGGCAGCGTTCTAACCGGTGGGCGGTGAGGCTCGCTACCGGTTGCGCCCAAACCGCCTTCTTTCGAGCCGATGGCGAGCCTGACTCTGCCCCCTACTCGTGCCGGCCGTTCACCCCCGGTGATCAGATGCTAGCGCTGCCTCGCAGGCGACATCAAGCGGTGGCGGCGACACGTCCCGGCGGCGGCCGGATGCGCTCCCAACCTGTAACGGCGCTGTAACCGGCCATACGAATCCGGGGGTGTGAATGCGGCGAAGGTGACGAGATGTTCAATCGAATCACCTCCCCGAACAGCCGCGTTGCCGACAAAACCGCCAGCCTGGTCTTCGCCTGGAGGCTGCGGCGCAGCGCGTCTCGGCGGGTCGTCGCAGTCTTCAGTGTCGTCGCCGCGCTCGCCATCCTCCCCGCGATCGCAGCGCGATTTGCGCTGCCGGCACAAGCGAGTGCCACGCCGCATGTCCTGGTGGTCGTCCTGGAGAACAAGGGCTACGTGGCCACGCTCGGCTCCTGCGCCGCCGACCCGTATTACTGCGGGTTGGGCTCCCAGTACGCCAGCGTCACCGGCTGGACGGGCATCAGCCATCCGTCGCTCCCGAACTACCTCGCCGTCACCACGGGGAGCACGCAGGGCTGCTCCACGGACACCTGCAAGGGCAACTACACACCGTCGCTCGGCGGTCAGCTCAACGCGGCGGGCATTCCATGGGTGGCATGGGCCGAATCGATGCCGACGGCGTGCGCCCTCAACGACGCAAAGCCTTACGTATGGCACCACAACCCATTCACACGTGAGAGCGACTCGGCATGCACGACGCATGACCTGCCCTATCCAGGCGCGAGCGGGGCTGTGGCAGCACTCAATGGAGCCAACGCACCCGACTTCGCCTGGATCACGCCCAACGACACCGACAACATGCACACCGGCACCGTGCAGCAGGGCGACGCCTGGCTGAAGGCGAACATCGCCCCCGTGCTCAGCTCGCCGTGGTTCACCGGGGGCAATGCCACCGTGATCATCACGATGGACGAGGGCGACGCCGGCGCCACCAATGCAATCCCCATGGTGGTGGTTTCGAGCAATGCCAAGGGCAAGGGCAACGTGCCAGTTGCGGGCAACCTCTACGGCACGCTCCGCTCCGTCGAGGAGGCGTATGGCCTGCCGTTGCTTGGTGCTGCGGCACAGCCGAGCAGCGGCGACGTGTCCGCACTCTTCGGCGCCTCGGTCACGCCACCGCCGACGCCCACGCCAACGGTGACCGGGACGCCGTCAAACACACCGAGCCCCACCCCGACGGCGACTCCGACCCCAACACCGAGGCCGACGCCCACACCCACGCCGTCGCCAACGCCTGTCGATGGCTCGGTCGTCTGCCACAACGACGTCTCACATGACACGGCAGCCCTGAGCGCGGCGATCAGCAATGCGCCGGCGAACAGCACGGTCGCCATCGCCGCCGGGACGTGTGCGCTCAGCGCCCACCTACCGATTCACCAGGCGGTGACCATCGACGGCGCCGGGGCAAACGCGACGTTCCTCGTCCAGCACGCCAACGCCAACATCTTCCAGATCAC
>PLDZ01000018.1 GCA_003136295.1 Candidatus Dormiibacterota bacterium | reverse complement strand
AGCTCATCCAGGTCCAAGAGGGGGTCTGACAGCGCCACCCCGTTTGCGCGGCGAACGAGGGTGCGGTCGGAGAACAGGTCACTGCCATGGCGATCGGGAGGTCGAACGCCGGATAAACCCCTCGTTGTCTCCTAACGGGTTTGCATCAGCCTTGCGTCGGGTGGCTTCGTCCTCCTGTTGTCGACCACCGCACTAGTTGACGACGAACCACGCAACGCGCGCCGTCTTGCCGCTGGTGGGCGCTTTGTTGAGCACAACGGTGAACGACCGCGCGGCGACGTTCGGGGCCACGTAGGCCACCGATGACCCGACGCTGTTTTGCACCGTCGCCAGCACCAAGCTCGATGACGTGAGTTCGACCTTCACCACGGCAGACTTTGCCGGCGCTGCAATCTGCACCGAACCACTCCTATCGAACACCGCTATTCCGCCGACCTGCAGTGCGGTGGCAGGCCACAGTGCAGCGGCGACGACGCCCACATCCCCTGCTGGCGCCCCGTTGGCAGCGGCGCCCCACACACCTGCGCCGCCGCTGCCGGAGGAGATACCTTGGACACCGTGTCCAAACCCCGTGGCGACACCGGTCACGCCGTTCCCATTGGCGATCGACGATTCGCCGCGAACGCCGGCGTCGCGGCCGTAACCATACACGCCCACGTTTCCCTTGCCGCTGACGTTCGAGTCGGCGAGGGTCGCGCCCTCTGTATTGCCCGACACAAAGACACCGGTCCGGCTCGTGGCTCCCGTGTTGTCCTGCCCGAGAAGAACGGGTGATCCCTGTGTGGCAGCGGCATCGGTGATGCGCGCCGCCGATGCCGCTGCGGCGACGCCGACGGCGCTCGCAGCCCCGAGAATCAGCTGACGGCGGCTGTGGGTGGCGCCTGGCTTGCTCACGGTGATTCCCCCTTGTCATCGCCCAACGGGCGCCGGCTCGACAGATGAGGATCGTAGCGTTCGCGCAGACAAATCACAGCGTGGGGTCAGGAGCCACGGCCCCTTTCGTCGGGGCGCAGGAGCATGGCGATGGCGAGGGCGAAGTCGGTGCCCTCGTTGAGCATCGCGCGGGGCGTGAGGTTGATCGTCTGAGGCCACCGCGACTTGTGACGGCACCTGATACTAGCCGAGAGTGGAAAGCTCCAGGGCGTGGATGACGATGAGCTTCTGCACCGCTGGCAGCTTCGCCGATGCCGCCACCAGGTCATCGAGATAGTCGGGCAGGAGCGGTGGCCGCGGACCTCGATATGCGGCTTGCGGAAGCATCATGTTGATGTTCTTGGGGATGATACGCTGGACGGCAACCTTGGTCTGCGACGCTTCACGCTCGGCCACGAGATTGGCCACTGGGAACTTCACGTGCGCCCCACAGGCGGAGGCCAGCTCGCCTACATCGAGGGCGACCGTTCGTGGTGCCGAGAGCGCTCCTCAAATCCGCTTGAGATTCAAGCCGAACGGTTTGCCGCCTTTCTTCTGACTCCGACCGAGCTACTGGTCCCGCGGCTCCCACCTGCGCCGTGGGGAGGTTGGACTCCGGTGCGCGAGCTGGCCGCCTACTTCGGCACCAGTCTCACCGCGATGATCGTCCGGCTCGAGAAAGGTGCGTGGGCGCACCGTGATGCCAACGGGTATCCTCGGTCGGGGAAACCGAAGGTCGAGTCTCCGCAGCTTGTTCTCCTGCCGGACGAGTAGTCAACGCCCGCTGCCGTCCGTTGGGTAGCGCGTGAGTCCAGACGGGTGTCGATTCGCCTGGGTTACCGCGTTGGACACCCCTTTTCGCAACCTGTAGTTGTGCCGCGGACCCGCCAACGCTTGCCCATGGCAGGGTTCGTGAATGTCACCCGNNGTGCCCCCGACCGGCACATAGGTGGCAGGGACGGCTGCGCAAAGCACTGAGCTGAACTGCTACCGTCCGGAGCGGGGATCTGTCCGTGACGGCAGGTCAAAAGGGGGAGGTTGGCGATGCGTCGGCTCCATACCGACGGGGCCTTGTGCTGCCAGATAGCTTCTACTCCCAGAGAGTTGCCAGCCAAAAGACGAGGCATTCGCTGCCTTCACGAGGTGCCGAAAAGACATGCCAGAGTTCCCTGCGATTACTCACGTGGCGCTAACGGTTACGAGCCTCGAACGGAGTGTGCCTTGGTACAAGGCTCTGTTCGGCTCGGACCCGATCCTTGACGAGGACACAGGTCCTTTCCAGCGTGTCGCTTGGCTTACGAGCGGCACACTCGTCGGTCTAACTCAGTTCCCTGATTTGAACAGCACTCAGCCGTTCAACGAGCGCCGGCCGGGTCTCGATCATCTGGCTTTCGGCTGTGCCAACCGCGATGAGTTAGAAGCGTGGGAAATCCGCCTGAACGAGCTCGGCATCCCCAACGGTGGCATCGTGGACGCACCTTCCTACTCGGCATTGTCATTTCGAGACCCCGACAACATCGCACTCGAGTTCTTCGCACCTCGGGGCTAGGACGGGCGGAGTATCCGACTGCTATCCGACGCTGCACGGCCATCCCCTACCACCGGTTCGGTGGGACACCTTTACGACGCTCGTGACCGCTGGAAGAAGAGCACCTCGCCCCACGCGGGTGTCCTGTCACCAGACACACGGGGCGCCTAACGCTGAGGGTGCCGATGGCTAGGAGAGTGCCCACGGTAAGGAGAGCGGGGGAGAGGTGCCATCGGTTCCGGGCAATAAATGCCACTTGATGTAGACGCGACTTCAACGCATTCCATCCCGCGCGCTCTAGTCGTGATTCCAACCAATTCGCCACAGAACCACTATTTCTGAACTCAATTAGCCGGTACTAAATAAGTGCTGGTCTGGGGGACGAGGGGTCGCAGGTTCGAGTCCTGTCTCCCCGATTCGCCGCCAGTTGCATTGCAGTGGAGCGATCAGAGTGCAGCTCGAGGAGATTGCGCAGGCGGCATTCGGATCATCTCCATCGCGCCGAAGTAAGCGCCTCGAACATCGCCGACACGTCGTAGGTGCGCGCACCCCGACCCAGCCTTCGACTCAATGGTGGTCGAATGCGAGGAACCCGTGCACGGCACCGACGGCGGCCGATCCCTCGCCGACCGCGGCCGCGACGCGCTTGGTCGAACCTGATCGAACGTCGCCCACCGCAAACAGCCCCGGGCGACTGGTCTCGAACGGCAGCGGCCGCCGGCCGAGAGCGCTCCAGCGCTCGCCCAGCTGCACGTCAGTAAGCGCACGGTCGGTGAGGACGAAACCGCCGTTGTCGAGCGCGGCGCATCCGCACAGCCACGCCGACTCGGGATCGGCGCCGATGAACGAGAACAGCGCCGCCGCCGGGACGCGAATCTTCCCTTCCGGTCCGTCGACGCGAACCGCCTGCAACGCGCCGTCGCCTTCGAGCCCGACCACGGTCGTGCTGGTCATCACTTCGATGCGGGAATGGCACACCAGCCGGTCGACGAGGTATCGAGACATGCGAGTGTTGAGGTCTGCCGCTCTGATGACCAACTTTACGGCGCTGCCTTTGTCGGCGAGAAATGCAGCAGCCTGACCAGCCGAGTTACCGCCGCCAACGACCATAACCGGGCTGCCGGCGCACTGCCGAGCCTCCAGCTCGGTGGCGGCGTAGTAGACGCCATTGGTCTCGAACTCCCGCAAGCGATCTAGGGGCAGCCTCCGGTACCGCGCTCCTGTGGCTGCGATCACTGCCCGCGCTGCGACGACGGTTCCGTCCGACAGCTCCAGCGTAAGGTGTCCGGACTCCTCCCGTAATGCGATGGCAGTGCAGGGTGCAGTGAGTCTCGCCCCGAACTTCTCTGCCTGCACCAGCCCGCGTTGCATGAGATCTGCCCCCGCTATCCCTGTGGTGAACCCGAAGTAGTTCTCGATCCTCGAGCTCGTGCCCGCCTGGCCACCGGGCGCGGTCATATCCACGCCGAGGGTGTGCAGCCCCTCGGACGCGCCATACACGGCGGCCGCGAGACCAGCCGGGCCGCCGCCCACGATGACGAGATCGAACGAGCGGTCGGGCAGGTTGTCGAGGGTCAGCCCGAGATACGACGCGAGCTCTCCGGGCGTCGGCTTGCGCAGCACCTCGCCGGTGGCGATCACAACCGGGAGGTCCGAGGGCTCGAGCGAGAAGGCCCGGACGATGTCGTCTACCTGTGGATCGGCATCCGGATCCAGCCACTCGTGCGGCAGTCGGGTGCGAGACAGAAACTCACGGATGTGCATGGTTTCGGGAGAGAAACGAGAGCCCACGACCCGAATGAACACCGCCGCCCCTGCGAGGAGGGCAGCGCGCCGCGCCATGAACGCAGCCAGGATCTTGTCGCCGAGCTCGGGCTCGGTGGCGATGACCCGGCGCAGGAGCCCCGCCGGAACCGCGAGCACCTCACCGGGTTCGGCCACTCGAGCCGAGACGAACGCCCGCACGCCGGTGAGCAGATTCAACTCGCCGAGGAATTGCCCAGCACGGTGGGTGGTGATCACGCGGTCGTCGGCATCGTCGACGATGACGTCGACGGCGCCTGAGAGGACGATCCAGAAGTCGTAGCCGGGGTCACCTTCGTGATAGAGGTACTCGCCGGGGGCGACGCGACGGCGCGTACCGACCGCCTCGAAGATCGCGACTTCGGAGGGGTCGAGGACAGGGAACGCGGACGGGTCCGCCTTCATCGCCACCACTCTGCCTGGTGTTTCCCTTAGAGCCTGTGCCCAAACGTGGGATCAGGCACCACCCG
This sequence comes from Candidatus Dormiibacterota bacterium, assembly GCA_003136295.1. GTDB lineage: Bacteria > Chloroflexota > Dormibacteria > Aeolococcales > Aeolococcaceae > Palsa-851. The sequence continues at coordinate 6,255 of PLDZ01000018.1, read as the reverse complement.
ATTATCCGCCCACTCGAACCTGGCGAGGCGGTTGGCTAGCTGCGTGCGCGAGTTGACGCCGAGCTTGCCGACTGGCCTGTGCGTGGGAGAATCGGGCGGATGGTTCACCCGGATTCAGTTTTCTCGGCGATCGAGGCCGGGGCTACGGGGTGTCCGTTTGCGACGATGGGCGCTACTCGTGGAACGGAGGCTTCGGCACGACTTGGGCCAATGTCCCGTCACGAGATCTCACCGTCGTTGTGCTGACACAACGCGCTACCGACGAGACTGGCCTGCCGTTGGTATGCGATGAGGTACTCACCGCCGCTACGTCCAACCCGGATCAATGAGCGATGCCCATGCCGAGGACGATGACTGAGTACGACGTAACAGTCGAGCGGACTGCCGAATGTCCGATTGCGGTGGTGAGGGCGAACACCACGTGGCGCGAGTTCCCGACGTTGTGGCGCGGGTTGCTCGATGAGGTGTGGGCATTCCTCCGGGCCACGCCTGGTCTGCGAACCGACGGCCACAATGTGTTCTTGTACAGAAACGACGGCCGCGGAGTCGACTTCGCCGTCGAGGTTGGCGTCCAGGTGACCGAATCCTTCGAGGCCGCCGGTCGCGTCGTGCCCTCGAGATTACCTGCTACGGAAGCCGCGACGACGGTCCACACGGGAGCCCCCGCACAGATCGGCGCCGCGCACGACGCAGTTCGCGCATGGTGTTCGAAGCAGGGCCGAGAGCTCACGGGAGTCTCATGGGAGGTGTACGGAGATCCCGACCCTCAGACAGGCCACTTCGACGTTGCTGTGTACGGGCAGCTTGTCGCGCCGCCGATGCCGTCCCATCCGGCGCACCCCAGCATATGACCGTTGCCACACGTAACACATGACATGCGTCGTGTGGCGATAGCCGCCCGCGGCTGCGATCATGGACCGGTGTCAGTCACGAACTCGAATGTGGGGCAGAGTCACCCGATCGCGGACCCTGTATGACGGCCATCCAGGTCCGTGAACTCCGCAAGTCCTACCACTGCTGCTTGTCGTGGTGTGCGTTGGCTTCGGGGCCATCTCTTATCACGTGAGGGTGCCCACCTCGACACTTCCCGCTCTCATCATCACTCTGATACTGGGCGCGGCTGCCTTTGCGGCGCTCGGACGTGCGATGACCGCCCTCGTCCCCAATTCCATGCAGCGCCGGCAGTCGTCAACTTCTCGATCTTTCCTTTCTACTTCGTCTCCAAGGTCTTTATCCCGATCTCCAACACGCCGCAATGGCTGAATGTGCTCACCCATATCGTCCCGATCGGGCCCCTCGACGAAGCCATCAAGACTGCCGTCGTGCCGCCATTGGGGAGCAGCGGGTTCAACGGTGCGCGGTTGCACCCACGTCGACGATCACCGCCTGCCAGACGCCTCATCACCCGTCAGCCGATCGTGGGCAATCCCGGAGGCCGCGGCGTGGGTTCCAGCATGGCCGGTGACCGCTGCGAGGAAAGGGCTGCTGTCGAGCGCGTACAGCGTCACGTCGCTCACAGTCGTCACGGTTGCGGTGCGCGGGACTTGTCGAAGAAGGGCGATCTCACCGATGCCGTCTCCGCGTCGCTGAGTCGACACATGCGCGCCGGCGATGGTGACATCCAACTCGCCGTCGGCGACCGCGTAGAAGCGATCACCCGCATCGCCCTCACGCATCAGCACGGCTCCAGCCGGGAGGCGGACGCATTCCAGCGACCTGGCCAGCCCTTCCAACGCCGGCCCAGGCAGGGGAGCGAAATGCGGCAGCGAGCGCAAGAGCGCGATTTCCACAATCGGCACGGTTGCACTGGAATCGAGGGTCAGCAGGGATCGGCCACACACGACCAGACCAACTGGGAGCACAGCAGCCACGCCGGCCAGGGCTGCGGTCGGTCCACCGAGGTGGATCAGCACCGTCGTCAGCAGCGACCCGAGCGCCAGCCCGGCCATGGTGACTCCCTCCACGACCCCGAAAATCCGCCCCAGAAGTTGCGCGGGGACCGCCCGTTGCAGCAGGGCTCGCGTGGCCATCTCCAGGACAGCAGATCCCATTCCGACTACCGCGAGAAGTGCCGCGGTCGCGAACACGTTCGATGACAAGGCTGTGAGGCCGAGGCCGAGGCTCATGACCAGGCTGGCGGCGAGTATGGGCGCTCCGAGACGACGACCAACGAGCATGGCGGTGATGGCACCAGCGAGCAAGCTACCGATGCCAAACGCCATGTTGAGGTATCCGGCCCACGCCTGGCCCTGATGGAGGACGTTGATCGCGAGGACCACGAACAGCACGTCGAGAGCGCCGACCACCACCCAGGCAAGTGCCAGGATGATGACCAAGAGCCGCGGATGACGCTCATTGATCAGCAGATGAATGCCGTCGACGACATCTGCGAGTACGCTCGCCGGCGTGTCCCCGGTGTCGTCCACCGCGAGCGGAGGACTGCGCAGTGATGCCACCAGAAGAGTGGCGATGATCGCGAAACCTGAACAGACGGCAAACACGAGCCCTGGGCTCCCGATGGTGAGCAGCGCGCCGGTCATTCCCCCCGCTACCGCTATCCCAACGCTCTCGACCCATCCGGACACCACATTCATCGCGCTCAGTTGCGCGGCGCTGCGCACCAGGCCGGGCACGAGTACCGCGTGAGCGGGACGCGTCGCGGCAACTGCGGTCGAAGCGACGACCGCCGCCGCATACGCCGCGAACGGTGAGAGGCCCAACAGCAGCGCAACGGCAGTGATCCCCATCGCAGCCGCTTGAATGAGGTAACCACCGATGAGCAGCACCGCAGGCGAGCGTCGATCGGCCACCGTGGCGATGAAAGGCGCAAGAAGGCTCGCAGGCACGGTCTGAGCGATCACGATGAGACCGGCGGTGGTTGCACCGCCCTGCTGGTACGCATATACCAGCATGGCGATCCAGACCGAGTACTCGGTGAGAATAAAGAGCGCATATGCCCCGGCCACTCGGGTCAGTGTCCGGTTGCCCGCGACGGCTTTGATCACCGCGGTTTGGTCGGCCACGCGCGGAGTGTAACCATGGACGCCGCCCAAAAGGCGACGGCCACAATCGCGTCGTACCGCACGGAACTAGCCAACATACTAAGGAGGTCGCTGTGGACACCGAGGGCCAATTCGACACGCATCTGGACGTCCGTTTCGCGCCGCTCGAGCTCATCGACGTGCAGGCTCTTGTCAATGCCAACACCCACCCCTGGTACAACCAGACGCTCTGCCGAATCAATGACTGCGTGATGCGCCTGGGAGTCGTACACGGAGAGTACGTCTGGCACAAGCACGACGACGAGGACGAGTTCTTCTACGTGGTCGAGGGACGGCTCTTGATGGATCTCGAAGATCGCACCGTCGAGCTCAGGGAACGCCACGGGTTCAGCGTGCCGAGGGGGGTGCGGCATCGCCCTCGAGCTCCGGAACGTTCAGTGATTCTCATGGTCGAAGGCGCGGGCGTCGTACCGACCGGTGATTAGCGGTCGGTGAGTCCATGAGGGCTGGCGACTACGCGTATTCTTTCCGGTGCACCCGAATCGAACACAGCACGAGGACTGCCCATGTCACCGGATCAACTGGAAACCGATCTGATAGCAGCCTTGGCAGATCGCCAGCTGCTCACTCATCCCTTCTACCGCCGCTGGGAAGCTGGGACGCTGCAGCCGGAAGAGCTCGGCGCCTACGCGGGACAGTACCGACACTTCGAGGCCGCGCTTCCAGGGATCCTTCGCGCGCTGCTGACACAGCTCGAGCCGGGTCGGGCTGCGGATCTGGTTCAAGGCAACCTTGCCGATGAGGAATCCAACCCGGAGCCGCACGTGGACGTCTTCGCAGCGTTTGCTGACGCCGTTGGATCCAGCGATGCGCCGGCAAGCCCCGCCACCCTCGGCTTGCTGGCAGCGTATCGCCGGCTCATCGAATCGAGCGCCGCAGAGGGGCTCGCCGCGGTGATCGCGTATGAGATGCAGGCGCCGGCGATAGCGGCGTCGAAGGCGAACACCCTGCGCCGGCACTACGGGCTCAACGAAGCAGGAACCCGCTTCTGGGACATCCACGCGACCATGGATCAGGACCACGCCCGCTGGGGTATCGAGGCACTTGCGGCGTTGAACCTACCGGAGAGCCGGCTCCTCGATGCAGCGCGGACCGCCGCGGATGCGTGGTGGGCATTCCTTGACGAGCGCGAGGTCGCCGCGGCATTCCCTGTCTAGCCGCGACGCGGGGGACGCGGTCTTCTAGCGGAAGCGCTGAGCGTCCGTGGCGGCGTACCGGGTCACCACCGCATCGGTGGCGGCTGCGCGTTCGACACGTTCGATGACATCCTCGGCTATCGCGGCTGGAATCGCGCACGTGAGCGCGTGAGCGCCCATACCGGTGCGAGCACGGCTCAGGGCACAACCGACGCTCGCGGCCACGCGGCCATGCTCACGGGCCACCGCGATGATGTGGCACTGCGGCTTGCCCTCGATCCGGAGGTCGGGGAGAGCGTCGGTCATAACCATCATTCCCTGCGCGTTGAGCCGGAGCAGGATGACACTCGGATCCGCCCGCGTTTCCGCCAGCGGACCGTAGGTGATGAACGCAGGTCGCGTGGTAACAGCCGGGATGCCTGCAAAAGCTTCGGGACTCACCCAGCCCGACTCGACGAGGGCGCCGACATCGGCGTTGGTGGCCGCTTCCTCGAGACTGAGCAGGCCGTGGGTGTAACTGCCCACGCTGCAGTTGGCGTGATCGTCTGGCGCGGTGGTGAAGGTGCGTTCGGCAGCATGCATCCAGAACACGCAGCCCGCTGCGACTCGGCCGGTGCGTCCGTCGGGCGTCGGCTCCGGCATCACGGCATCGAACGCGGGGATATCTACGCGCGGGGCGTCGACGAAGGTGATCGCGACCGGTGCCGCCAGCGGGTGGAGGGCGCGGGTGAGCCTCTCGGCGAGCTCGGGCCAGGCGCTGCGGGCGGACGGAGTGTCGATCACCGCGCCATCATGCCTGACACCTGCGGCGGGACCGCCTCAGGTGCCAAATCTGACGCCCGTGCTGGCGAGCTGGGCCGTGGTGGGCTCGGCGCAGCAGAACCATGGCTCGCTCAGCCGAGGCGGAGCCTCCCGTTCCGGCGGCAGCGCGTTGCCGTCGTTGCTCCAGGCCAGTCCTGCATCGGTCACCGCCCGCGCGGTGATCCGGCGGATGGCGGCGTGCGTGGATCGCGGCCCGACCCCGGCGTCGGCGTCGGCGGCGACCAGCTCGGCGATCTCCGCTTGGAGCGCGTCCATCATCGGATCAGGATGTTGCCAGAGATGGCTGAAACCCGCAGCGTCGTAGCCACGCAGGTGCTCGCGCATCTCCGGCAAGGTCAGCAGCAGCGAGCCGGGAGGAATCAGCAGGCGAATGCTCAGCTGGACTGGGTCGACACTGTCGATGAGATCGTTGGCAGCGATCAGGTCGAGCAGATCGATCTGGTCGCTGAGCGTGCTCCACGGAGTGAACGGCAGGAGCGACGGCCGCAGCTCAAGCCCCAGCGACCGGCAGATGCGGAGTGCGGCCAGGATGTCGTCCGCCGAGTGTCCCTTGTCGAGGAGCTCGAGCACGCGGGGGCTCGTGGACTCCACCGCCGACACGATGAAGAGCAGGCCCAGCTCACGCAGCTCGGCGATCACGTCAGCATGCTCCAGGATGTGCTCGACCTTGGTGGTGATGTCGAAGGTGAGCTCGGGGCAGCGCTCGTGCACGGCACGGACGACGGCCGTCGCATGCGGCACAGTGTTGAGGAAGTCGGGGTCGCCAAAGGTGAGGTGGCGCATCCCGTCCGCCCAGAGCCGGGCGACATCCTCGATCAGGACGTCGTTCTGCCAAACCCGGATTCGCCCGTCGTACACAGCCGGGACGGGGCAATGCCGGCAACGGTGGACGCAGCCACGTGTCGCCTCCACGTAGCCGGTCAGCCGCTCTTCGCCATCGACCTGCAGCCGGGTGTAGCGATCGAGTGGTGGCAGAAGATCGCGGGCGGGCAGGGGGAAGTGAAGCCGGTCGAGCACGACGGTTCGAGGGTCTGGCGTGCCGTTTGCGATACCGACCAGCGCCTGTTCGTACTCTCCCCCGATCAGAGCGTCGGCAAGTCCGGATTCAAGCGCGGGACCGCAGAGCGGGGCGTAGAGGCCGAAGAGCACGATGCGAACACGTGCCCCACGATGGGCGCGAATGGCTCGGGCTACGGGAACGGCCATCCGCATGGCGGTGTGCATGGGAACGGCGA
>PLDZ01000266.1 GCA_003136295.1 Candidatus Dormiibacterota bacterium | reverse complement strand
ATCGCGGTCATCGTCAGCAGGGCAAAGAACGAGAACGGAAGGCGGTAGATCCAGCCGACATCGTTCGGCAGCCCCGGCATGAAGGCCACCAGCACGGCGCTCACAATGCCGATGGAAGGTGGAAGGAGCCAGACCCAGACGCTGCGGCCTTCGCGGTCGATCCCGAGGCGACCCTCGAGACGTCTGAAGAGGGCTGCGAGCCGCTCTTTGATTGAGGCCATCTCTGTTCTCCTGTCTTCAGTCTATCGTGGAATGACATGAGTACGGCCGTGACCGGGCAGATCATCGGTGCCGGCGAGTTGAAGCGGCTGTCGCCTCGGTTCTGGCTGGCTCGGCAGACGGAGCTCGCCCTGTTCTGGGGCCCGGTATTCATCGTTGCGCTGGTGGTCGCGCTGATCGTCCACGTGAGCGCGGCCGACCTGCTTCCGGTGGTCGTCGCGCTCATCGCCGTGGTTGCGTGGCTCGTCGAGCGGGGTCGGTACCGGTCGTGGGGCTATGCAGAGCGCGAGGACGACCTGATCGTCACCAGGGGCCTGATGTTCCGCCACGTGTCGGTGGTGCCCTACGGGCGGATGCAATTCATCGATGTCACCGCCGGCCCGATCGACCGAGCCTTCGGCCTTGCGACGGTCCAACTCCACACCGCGGCGGCGGCGACCGACGCTCGCATCCCCGGCCTGGTTCGCGCCGATGCCGACGCGCTCCGCGACCGGCTCGCGCTGGTGGGGGAGGCGAAGGCCACCGGCCTATGAGCGCACTGCCGCCCTCGATCACCGCGCCCGCGCCGCTCGAGGTCGGCGAGACCTGGCGCCGGCTGCACCCGCTCTCACCGATCGTCCGCTTCGGCAGGGTGCTGATCGGCGTGCTCGTCATCGCCGTTCCATCGATCGCCGAGCAACCCGGTTTACACCGGGACGGGGGGCTCCCGATCTCACTCATCATCTACATCGGCCTGCTGGTCCTGGGCGGCGTCGGCGGGTTCATCTCCTGGCTGGTGACCCGATGGCGGATCGCCGAAGGCAACCTCCAGATCGAGACGGGTTTCATCCGGCGCCAGTCGCTCCGCATCCCGCTCGCGCGGATCCAGGCCGTGGACGTAATCTCCCCGCTCTCGGGGCGATTCCTCGGCCTGGCCGAGGTGCGCGTGGTCTCCGCCGGCCGTGGTGCCGAGCACGGCAGGCTTGCGTATCTGACTGCCGCCCAGGCACCGGTCGTGCGCGCTCGCCTGCTCGCGCTTGCGCACGGACTCGAGGTGGGCACCCCCGAGCCGGCTGCGATGCCGCTGCTGCACGTCCAGAACGGCCGGCTGCTGCCCGCGCTCCTGATGCGTTCACAGGTCCTCGGGCCGATCCTCATCGCCGTCGCCGCCGTGGCGGCGATCGCGGCGGCGCCGGTCGTCGGTGCCGGCGCGCTCGGGAGCGCCGTCACCGTTCTCGTCGTCAGCGGACTGGGTGTGGCCCGTGCCTTCAACGAGGACTTCGATTTCGCGATCAGCGAGGCGGGCGACGGTGTCCGGCTCGATCGCGGCCTGCTCCAGCGCCGCCACGAGACGATCCCGTATGGACGCATTCAAGCCGTCCGCGTCGTCGAACCGTTCTTCTGGCGTGCACTCGGATGGGCGCGCCTCGAGGTCGATGTCGCGCGACAGAGCGTCTCGCGCGAAACGGATCGTGACGCTCAGCAGGTGGCGAGAACGCTCATCCCGGTGGCGTCGCGCGATCAGGCGCTGTGGCTGCTCGCGCGGGTCATGCCCGATGCCCATCCGAATCCCCCGCCCGACGCGGGCCCTCCCTCGCGGGCACGCCTCAAGGCACCGTTGTCCTTTCACTTCCTCGCCGCCTGGTTCGGACAGCGCTACGTGTACGCGCGGACGGGACGCGTACAGATGTCGACCATCATCGTTCCGCTCGTGAAGGTGCAGAGCGTGCGCCTCAAATCAGGGCCGCTGCAGCGAACGTTTCATGTCGCGACCGTCGACGTCGACACCGCGGGCCGCCGCTGGCAGGCATCCGCACGCTGCCGTGACGAGCACGAGGCGGTCGAGATGGTGCGTCATATCAGCGAGCGAGCCCGCCTCTCGCGGCGGGTGCCGCCCGCGCGGCCGGCGAATCCAGTACCGGTTCCGGCTGCCGGTTAGGCCCGCTTCCGTGGCAATATCGCAGTACTGATGGCGGTGACAGCTCGTTGCGACTGCGACGGAGAGGAGACACCGATCTTCCGTCTCGCCGCGGTGATCCTCGATGGCAGGATGGCGCGCGTCTGTCCGAAGTGCGCATCGAAGTACAAGGATCGAATCGAGATGCCGTACTCACCGCGTGCCGACCAGGGAGCGATTCAGCCGAGCACGTCGAGGGAGGTCTGGTAGCGCCGTGACCTTCGCCGCACGCCTGGACGCGTGCGTCGACGCATCCGGTTCGCTGCTGTGCTGCGGCCTCGATCCCGATGGGTTCGCGAACGCCGCGCAAGCGGAGCACCGGTGTCTGGAGATCATCGACGAGACTATCGAACACGTCTGCGCCTTCAAGCCAAACCTGGCGTTTTTCGAACAGCTTGGATCCGCCGGATACGCGATCCTCGAGCGACTGCGCGCTCGGATTCCAGGCGATCGCATCCTCATCCTCGACGCCAAGCGCGGTGACATGGGCAACACCGCCCTGGCGTACGCTCGAGCGCTTTTCGATGTGCTCGGCGCCGACTGCGTCACCGTCAATCCGCTGTTGGGCAGCGACTCGGTCATGCCCTTCCTGGAGCGCGAGGATCGAGGCGCGCTCCTGGTCGCTCGGAGCAGCAACCCTGGTGCCGTTGACCTGCTCGACGAGCGACTTGCCTCGGGCATGCGGGTGAGCGCCCGCATCGTGGAGTTGGGGCTCGGGTGGGACCCAGGTGGGGCGGTCGGCTTCGTGGTTGGTGCAACCAGACCTGAGGCAGTTGCCGAGATCCGGAGGGCGGCGCCCGACGCGCCCCTGCTGCTCCCCGGGGTCGGAGCCCAGGGTGGCGCACTCGAGGATTCGGTCGGCGCCGGCCTCGATGGGCGCGGACGTGGCGCGATCATCTCGGTGAGCCGGGGCATCGCGGCTGCGCCGCAAGGCGCTGCCAGCGCTGCGCGGGGGTTCCGCGAGCGTATCGAGTACGTCCGCGCCGAAGTTGCACACGTGTGACCGTCCCGCTCGCCCTCATCCGCAACGACGACCAGTCCGCGCACGCAAGCCCCGGGCACCCGGAACGACCGGACCGTGTTGTTGCGATTCTCGAGGGCATCGCCGCAGATGACGACCTCGCTGCGCTGCCTTGGCTCGACGCTCCAACGGGGCGTCGCACGTTGCCCCGGATGGTCCATACCGAGGAAGAGGTGCGCCGCGTCGAGGGACTGGCGGTGAAGGGCGGTGGCTGGTTCGACCCCGACACCTACTGCACCGAGGATTCGTACGTGGTTGCGCTCAACGCGGCGGCGTGCGCGGCGCGCGCGGCCGAAGCAGTGATGCAGGGCGACACGCGCTCTGCCTTCGCCGTGGTCCGGCCGCCCGGACACCACGCGACCCCGGATCTCCCAATGGGGTTCTGCCTCTTCAACAACGCAGCCATCGCGGTGCGCTCGGCTCAGAACGCAGGTGCGACGCGGGTGGCGATCGTTGACATCGACGTGCATCACGGCAACGGCAGCCAGGACATCTTCTACGCCGACCCGTCGGTGTTCTACGCCTCGCTTCATCAATATCCGTGGTACCCCGGCACGGGACACGCGTCAGACCGCGGCGATCCGGGCGCCTCGGGCACGACGGTGAACGTGCCCGTGCCACCCGGGACCAGCGGTACCCGCTGGCTCGAGTTGTTTGACAGCGTGGTGCTTCCGGAGGTGACTGCGTTCGATCCAGAGTTCGTGGTCGTCAGCGCTGGCTTCGACGCGCACCGCGACGACCCACTGGCAGAGCTGCGCCTCGAGGACGAGACGTACGCGGCGATCGCAGAGCGCGTGCGGACCCTTGCCGAACAGCACTGCGAGGGACGATCCTTATGGCTCCTCGAGGGCGGGTACGACCTTCGAGCAATCGCCGCGTCGGTGGCGGGATGCCTGCACGTGCTCGCCGCCTGACCCGAGGCGGCTCCGCCGCGACGGCCGCCTCGGTGCTGGCGGCGGGCGCGATAGTCATGCTTGCTGCCTGCGCGGGGGTTCCGTCGAGCCCGTCGCGAACGCCGCCGGCCACGCCGACCATCGCGACGATCACGACGCCGAGCCCCACCCCGCAAATCGTCGGCACCACTCGCACCGTGCTCAGCCCACTCGGTCTTCGGGTCCACTCGGCGCCGGTGCTCGGCTCCACCAACGTCATCGGCGGCTTCTCGCAGGGAAGGTCGTTCACGGTGCTCGAGTATCAGAGTGGCGGCGGAGGCTGGCTCCGGGTCCAGGGCCGGACGCTGGCCGGGTGGGTCGTCGCCGACCCCACGCTCACGGCGGCAGGCGCCTTCAACACGTACTCCGAGGCGAACGGCGTGTCGGCGCTCTATCCGCAAACGTGGGGTTTTCAGCAGGAGTCATTCGGGACGCTGTTCGTCCCGCAGGCGGCGGCCACCGAGAGCGCTGTGCTCGAGACGGCGACGAGTCTCAAGTCCTTCGGTGCGGCCGGTTTGCCCGGCTACACGCCCTCGACGTCTGCCGCCATCGTGGTCTGCGGGTACACCGGGACTCTCGCCTACTATGCAAAGGCGTCTGCGTCTTCAGGAGCAACGCCGGTGCCGCTTCCGGTACCGCGCCAGCCGCTCTACGCGGAGATACGGTTCAGGATCGACGCCACCCACGCGATGCTGTTGGGCTTCAACTACCAGGACAGCAGCCAGCTCGACGTCTACTCCGCCCTCTACAACTCGATGGCATTCCCATTTCCGCTCTGCGAGGCGCCCGCGAAGGCGACGCCGGCGCCTTAGAGAACCGTGGTGCCCGTGCTCTGGTTCACGCCGGGAACCGAATTGCTGTTGACGATCGTGGTGTTGGCGATCGACATCCCGGCGGCGGCGACGAGCAGGATGCCGACGTAGGCGGCGCCGAGGCCGAGACGCCGGGAGGCGGCGGCCTGCGCAGAATCGGTCATCTGGTCCCGCTTCCGGAACCTGCCGATGGTGTGGAAGATGCCGAGGACGAGAAAGATCAGCCCGATGGGATTGCCGAACAGCAGCACAACTCCGGCGACCACCAGCAGCCCGATCACGTTCATCCACTTCGGGATCGCGTCGGCGACCTTGGCACCGTCGAGAAACCCGACAGGGATCAGGTTGATGAGGTTCAGGAAGCACCCGAAATACGCGAGCGCGAGCAGCAGGTAGCGAAAGTACCCCGGGGTTGCCGCGCCGGCGAGCAGGAAGCAGAGGAGCGCGGCGACCGTGCCAAGTGCCGGCCCCGCGAGCGCGATGACGCCGGATTTGCCGGCGTCACCAGGCGAACGGCGGAGGCTGGTGACCGCTCCGAGCGGGCCGATGAAGATGGGCAGGCGGGCGGGCAGCCCCATCCCCCTCGCGACGATGAAATGCCCGAGCTCGTGGATCAGGATCAAGACGACGATGCCGATCGCGAATGCCGGCCCGAAGAACAGCGTGTAGAACCAGACCGCGATGATCATGGTGATGAGGGTTGGTCCGAAAGTGCCGAACTTGACAAGAAAGAGCCCGTACTTCACGAAGGCGAACAGCCCCGCGGCGATGCCGCCGGCGATGCCCTCGCGGCGGCGGCGCTGCTCGCGGGGCGCGGTCGGACTGTGCTGCTGCGGGGGCACCGACCGCGCAGGATCGGGCGGGGGCAACCATGGCGCGCTGTCGCTGGAGGTGGTGACCGAGCTGTCCGGCAGCCACTGATAGACCGGTGGCTGGTCGCCGGGAGGCGGGGGGAACTGACTCATCTGGCATCGATCATGGCATGCCGTGCAGAACCGGCCGGTGAATCGTTGGCGGTATGGTGTGCCGTCACATGAGTGCGGAAAGCCTCCAGGGCATACGGCTTGGGATCGTCGGCACCGGCGTGATGGCCGAGGCAATGCTCGCGGGCCTGCTCGAGCGTGATCTGGTTGCGGCGCGCAATGTCATCTGCACGCATCCACGCGCGCCGCGCCGCGAAGTGCTTGCGGCCACGTATCACGTCAATGTCGCGGCGGAGAACCTCGAGGCAATCAAGGACACCGATGTCGTCCTGCTCGGCGTCAAGCCGCAGATGCTCGGCGGGGTCATGGCCGAGCTGCGGGGCGCACTGCAGCCGGCGCAGCTCGTGATCAGCATCATCGCGGGAGCGACTACCACAGCCCTTGGCGAGGGCCTCGACCACCCGGCGGTGGTGCGCTCCATGCCCAACACCCCGGCGCAGATCGGGCGCGGTGTCACCGTGTGGTACGCGACGGGGAGCGTCGACGAGGTGGGAAAGGCTCGGACGCGGGCGATGCTGACCGCGCTCGGGCGCGAGTTCGAGGTGCACGACGAGCGCCAGGTGGCCATGGCAACCGCAGTGAGCGGCACCGGGCCAACCTACATCTTCCTGTTCATCGAGGCGCTGACCGACGCGGCCGTCCATCTCGGGTTTCCCCGCCACGTCGCCCGGGAACTCGTGCTTGACACGATGCAGGGGAGCGCGGAATTCGCGCTCCAGAGCGGCAAGCATGTGGCCGAGCTGCGCGACATGGTGACCTCACCCGGCGGGACGTCGGCGGAAGCCCTCTATCAGCTCGAGCGCGGCGGTCTGCGAACCGTGGTGAGCGATGCGGTCTGGGCGGCGTTCGAGCGAACCCTTCGCATCGAGGCGACGCTCGAGCAACGTTCCCCCGACTCGGCGACCCCATCCCGCCAGCGGACGAGCCGGCCCGCGAGGACCTGACCGGCCGCCGCAGGGCCTGCAATACTCCCATCCACGATGCCCAAATCCCATCTCATCGGCATGTTGCTCGGGGTGGAGGAGGACTGGCCGGCGGCGTTCGAGGCGTTGCTGGGTCGGGCCGATCTCGCCGTGCGGGAGGGCGGCGAGACGCATCATTTCTCCACGGAGCGGGTGAGCATCGAGCCATTCGACCTGCGCATGAAGCCGCGCCACTCGCTCGTCATCGACCGCCTGGGCTGGTGGTACCCGATGCCGCGTGAGTGGTTGAAGAAGGTCGTGCTCATGGACCATGTCCATCTGCTCAACAATCCATTCACCTTCCAGGCGATGGAGAAGCACGCCGCCTACTGCGCCATGATCCGTCTCGGGCTGAAGGTCCCGGAGACGTGGATGCTGCCCAACAAGACGCCCCCGGACAATCCNNGGCATGCCCTTGTACATGAAGCCGTTCGACGGCGGCGCCTGGGTCGGGGTGAGTCGCATCGAGAATGCCGAGACGCTGTACCGCGCCTACGACGAGTCAGAGCAGCGGCTCATGCATCTCCAGGCGTCGGTGGATGGGTACGATTCCTTCGCCCGCAGCCTCGGCATCGGTGCCGAGTCGATCGTGCTGCATTTCCATCCAGAGAAGCCGATGCACGAGCGCTATTCCGTGGATCACAGCTTCCTGACGCCCCGCGCCGGAGACGAGGTCCTGACGATTCTGCGCACCGTCAACGCGTTTTTCCGATGGGAGCTCAACAGCTGCGAAACGCTGATCCGCGGCGACGATGTCTATCCCATCGACTACGCGAACGCGACGCCCGACCTCGCGCTGACCAGTCTCCACTATTACTTCCCGTGGGCGATTCGCAGTCTGTTGAAGTGGGTGGTGTTCTGCTGTGTCACCGGCCGTCTACAGACCGTCGACCTCAACACCGAGGAGTATTACGCGATCGCTGATCGCGCCGATCTGAGCTACGACGAGAAGCTCGCCGGATACCGGAAGCTTGCTGACAAGCAGCTCGACGTCGACAGGTATCGCGAGTTCTGCGAGCGGCACCTGGCGCATATCGACGAGCTTTCGGTGGCGTGGGTCGAGAGCCCGGACTTCGACAGGATCATCGTCGACACGGTTCGAAACACCTTCCCGCCCCACGAGCACGAACAGTTCATCGCGCACTTCCGTGGCCTCCTCGCTGCGTGGGCCCATGACCAACGAGTGGCGGCGGCGTAGAGTGGATCCCTCATGACTCACATCGAATTCGTCTCCAGCCCGCGGCCGACCGTCGGTGTGGAGATGGAGCTCGAGCTCATCGATCGCGATTCCCGCGAGCTGGTGCGTGGCGCACACGAGATCCTCGGCGAGATGGGCACGCCGCACGGCGAAGCCGGGCACCCGAAGGCGAAGAAGGAGTTGCTCCAGTCAACCGTCGAGATCATCACGGGTATCTGTGAGACCGCGGCGGATGTGCAGGCAGACCTTGCCGCAACCATGGCCGAGCTGCGCGAGCACACCGCGCCGCGCAACCTCGAGCTCATCTGCTCGGGCACGCATCCGTTCAGCGATCCGGCGCTCCAGGAGATCAGCCCCGACCCGCGATATCTGCGGCTCGTGAACGATATGCAGTGGCCGGCGAGGCAGATGCAGATCTTCGGCATCCACGTGCACGTGGGTGTGCGCAGCGGAGAGAAGGCGATCGCGATGGTCAACGCGCTCTCCGCCTACATCCCGCATTTCCTCGCCCTGTCGGCGTCGAGCCCGTATTGGATGGGCCACGACACCGGCATGGCGTCGTGGCGGTCCAAGGTGTTCGAGGGTCTGCCGACCGCCGGTCCGCCGTGGCTCCTGAGCGGCTGGCCGCAGTTCGAGCAGCTGATGGACACGTTGATCTCGTCGCTCACCATCAAGACGATCCGTGAGGTGTGGTGGGACATCCGCCCGCATCCGGGCTTCGGTACCGTCGAGATCCGTGTCTGTGACGGCATCCCGACGCTCCGCGAGGTGGGCGTGATGGCCGCGCTGAGTCAGTGCCTCGTGCACCAGTTCGACTCCATGATCGACCGCGGGTACACGCTCCCCACACCGCGCGCATGGCTCGTACGAGAGAACAAATGGCGGGCGGCCCGGCACGGTCTCGACGCATCGATCATCGTCGACGAGGGCGGCACCACCGTCCCGCTGCGCCAGGCGATTCGCGAGCTCGTCGAGGACCTCACCCCGGTGGCGGCACGCCTCGGCTGCTCCGACGAATTGCGCGGGGCCATCGACATCATGGATCGGGGTTCGAGCTACATCCGCCAGCGCGAGATCGTCGCGGCGGGGGGCTCGCTCGCGGATGTCGTCGACAGCCTGATTGCGGAGCTGCACGCCGACATGCCGGCGCCGCGTGGCGCGGTTCTCGAAGCAGTGGGCAAGCAGGCTGTGACCGCGGGCGACTGACCGTGTCTCAGCCCGCGTAGATCTGCAGCTCGGTCGCAAAGCGATCGGCGATCTCGATGCACGAGCCGAGGTCGGGGTGCCTGACGATCACCATCGCGTCGGAGATAAGCGTCATGAGCCAATCGCGGCGTGGCGCACCGATGGGGAGCAGGTCGATCGCGCACACCCACTCGCCACATTCCGAAAGCAGGCGTGCAAGCCCTTCGATATGCGTGATCCGGCCCTGTCCCTGCGCGCGCTTGAAGATGGACGCGGCGTTGTAGCGGCGATCGATCGACTCGGACAGCCGGCCGTGAATGAGCGCCTCGGCCCACTGCTGGAACAGGTCGATGTCGTTCGCGAAATTCATCACGTCAACGGTCCGCGCACCCGCGGGACGCGCGCCGATCTCGCCGAACACGACTTCGCCGTTGTCGCGACGGAACCACTCCATGTGCGTGAACCCGTCACGGAATCCCAGGGCTCGCAGGACATCGCGGCCCATCGCGCGACCGCTCGAGAGCTCGGGTGCGTCGATGTCGCGCAGAACCATGGTCACCGGGCTGATCCACTCCAGTTGCCGCGCGATCAGCGGACGCGGCCGGTACCACGCCACGTTGTCGAAGAGCACCTCTCCGCCCGAGCAGATGGTGTCGTACGTGTACTCGGACGCCTCGACGAATTCCTCGACACTGACCTCGTCCAGCCATACGAGCTTGGGCAGTACGCTCTCGAGCTCAACAGCGCTGTCGACACGGTACGTGTCGACGGATCCCGCACCGGCGATCGGTTTGACGATGATCGGATAGCCGATGCGCAGCGCGGCCTCGCGGACGGCGGTCGCCGTCGTGCATTTGTAGTGATGCGGCGTGCGGATTCCCGCCGCGTCGAGCACCTGCTTCATCCGCTCCTTGTCGCGGAAGGGGAGGGTCTGCTCGACGGTCATCCCCGGGATGCCGAGTGCTTCGCGGATGCGCGCGGCGAGCACCATCGTCGGCTCCCACAGCGATGCCACGTGGTCGATGTGAACGCCTGCTGCACGCTGAGCCACCTCGTGGACGATCGCGTCCTCGTTGGCGAACGACGGGATCTGCCAGTAGGCGGCCAGATGGTCGCGGGCCATGTCCGGGAGCGCGGATATCGACTGGTCACCGGCGCCGATGACCCGCGCCCCGGCTCGAGCGAGACCCCGCGTGAAAAATGGCATCTCAGCGGGATAGCCCGGCGAGATCATCAGCACCGTCGAGGTCATGGCCCGTCACGCATTTCAACGCGGGCGACCTGGACAACACGCCGCAAGCCGGCTTCGACGACGGCGGTCTCCGGATGTCGGAGGATCACGTGGCCCTCGCCCTCGTAGGTCCCCGAAGCTGACTGTCCCTCGTGAGGGAGCTGCGCCTCGACGACCAGGGCGCCGAGCTCGCGCTGCAGCGTGTCGAGGCCGTGGATCGCGACCACCGGCCCGTTTCCCTGACCGCGGAGGTAGGCGGCGCCGACTGCGTAGCGGCGTTCGGGTGGCACGAACTCGCCGAAGATCTCGAGGCGTGCCCACGCCGCGTACATGTCGATGTCGTGGGCATAGGACAGCAACGAGGTGAACTGCGCTCCCGGTGGACGCGCGGCCACCTCGCTGATGGCGATGTCACCGTTGGGGCGCCGGAACCACTCCATATGCGTGAGCCCGGTTCGGAGTCCGAGTGCGCGGAGACCACGCAGACCGTCAGCACGGATGGGGTCGAACTCCGCACCGGCGATGTCGCGCGGCAGCAGCACCGCCCACTGGATCCACGGGTTCTCGAGCACCTCCAGCGGGGTCGGGAGGTAGCGAGAGATCGAGTGCCAGACAAGCTCACCATCGATGAGCACGCTGTCGAAGCTGTGCTCGGCGCCACTCACCATCTGCTCCAGGAGCACGGGGTTCAGCTCATCGGGCGGATCGGCGGCGAGCCACGCCTCGAGCTGACTGTCGCCGTCGATCCGGAAGGTCGAGCGCGCTCCGGCGCCGGCGGGCGGCTTGGCGACCAGCGGGTAGCCGAGCGCGGTTGCCGCCGATCGAGCCTCGCCGGGTGAATGGACGAGGCGGTGTCCGGCGCAGGGGACCCCGTTCGCCTCGAACACTGTCTTCATGCGCGCCTTGTCGCGAAAGTTGCGCGCCACCTCCGCCCCCATCCCCGGGATGCCCAGGGCGTCACGGACCTCGCCGAGCGGGACCTGCAATTGCTCGAGCATGCCAAGCAGGCAATCGATGCCGCCGAGGTGTCGCGTCATCACCCTGGTGGCGTCAGCGATCTGCTGCGCGTCGGTGCCGTCGTGCACCCGGTAGTGTCCCGCGAGTGCGGCGCGGAGGTCGTCGCGAAGCGTGTCCTCCGGATCCTGGCTGATCAGGCCGAGCCGGACGTCCGGCAGCAACGCGGCCGCGGCGATGAACCGCACGGTGGCCGGGAGCAGGAACGGAGCGACGAAGACCGCGTTCGCCATTGGACGTTCCGGCGAGTCTAGTCAGGCGGCAGGGGACGGGTTGCGACCCACCGGGTAGGATCTGGGCGTGAACGTCATCTTTGTCGAACCCGCATTCCCGGCGAACCAGCGCGAATTCGTCCGTGGTCTCGCGGAGGCCGGCGCCAACGTGATCGGCATCGGCGAGCGTCCGGCAGACTGGCTCGACGGCGACCTGCGCGCCTGGATGCTCCATTACCAGCAGATCCCGAACGTCACGGACGTCGGTGCTCTCGTCGAGGCTGTGCGTTTCGCGCAGAGCAAGGTGTGGGTCGATGCGCTCGAGTCGACCATCGAGTCGCACACCATGGCGGCGGCTCATGCGCGCGAGGCATGCGGCATCCCGGGCACGTCGGTGCGCACCGCCTTCCTCTGCCGCGACAAGCCGGCGATGAAGGAGGCGCTGCGCGCAGTCGGGATTCCGACAGCCCAGTCGACGGGTGCGTCCACCGCCGCGGAGGTTCGCGAGTTCGTCGCGTCGGTTGGTTACCCGATCATCCTGAAACCGCGCGCCGCCGCGGGAGCATCGGGAACGAGCCGCGTCGACTCGGATGCGGAGCTCGACCGGGCACTCGCGGAACTGGGCGCCACCGGCGCGGCGGAAATCGCCGTCGAGGAGTTCGTGGAAGGGCACGAGGGGTTCTACGACACGATCAGCATCGATGGGCACCCGGCCTACGACTTCATCTCGCACTACTATCCGAATGTTCTCGAGGCGATGCGTGAGCGCTGGATCAGCCCGCAGTTCATCGCGACCAACCGGGTCGACTCGGTGCAGGACTACGCCGAGGTGCGCGAGCTCGGCCTGCGCGCCATCGAGGCGCTCGGCATCGGAACGTCGGCCACCCATATGGAGTGGTTCTTCGGTCCCAAGGGTCTGCGCTTCAGCGAGATCGGCTGCCGTCCACCCGGCGTTCGCGCGTGGGATCTCTACGCCGCGGGGAACGACATCGACATCTATCGGGAGTGGGCGAACGCGATCGTTCACCACACTGTCGAGCGTCAGCTCTCGCGACGCCGGGCCGCCGGGATAGTCGCGCTGCGTCCTGATCGCGACGGCACCATCAGCCATTACGAGGGCGTCGACGACGTGCAGCGTCAGTTCGGCGAATGGATCCTCGACTCGCATCTGCCGGGCAGCGGCACTCCGACCCAGCCGGTGGAGGCGGGCTATATGGCCAATGCGTGGATACGCATGGCCCACCCGGACTACGACACCCTCCACAACATGCTCAATCTGATCGGGGAGACGGTGCGCGTGCGCGCGTCGTGAGGCAGGTGACCCTGCTCGGGCCACTCGACGGGGTCGACCTGGCGGCAGAGGTCGGAGCCTTCGAGGTCGACGGGCCGGTCGCGCTGGTCACCGCCGGATGGGAGGAAGGCGAGCGCAACGACGCCGAGATCGACCGCCGGCTTGGAGGCGGCTCGCGCAATCTCAACCTCTACGGTCGCCACCTCGATGTCCTCGAAAGCGACGCCGCGTANNCGACTGCGGCACGCGCTCATCGGCCTTGACGTGGTCCGCCGGCGCTTGGCCGAGGTGCAGGAGCTCGATGCGGCAATCGATGCGATCCGGACCCTCGACCAGTCACACGCGTCGGCGATCGAGGCTGCGTACGAGCGTTTCTACACGCAACACTCACCGCACGAGCGCCCCGGGATCGCCCGGCATCGCGAGGAGGTGGCGGAGATCGTGGCCGGATGTGCCGCTATCGCCATCGCCGGAGGGCACGTCGGTGT
>PLDZ01000110.1:12223-12420 GCA_003136295.1 Candidatus Dormiibacterota bacterium | reverse complement strand
TGGTTGACCCCCGGCCCGGCGATGGGCGCGCCCTTGGTCAGGAGCGCTGGCCAGAGGACGGAGTCGCACGGCTGCCCGATAGCGTTGGGGCCGTCGCTACACGCAAAGGCGGCGAGACCAAACGTCAGCGAATGGAGCCGGTCGGACGTCAGTAGGTACAGAGAGCAACCGGCGTTGGCGCCCGAACCGACGATCAG
>PLDZ01000110.1:0-12215 GCA_003136295.1 Candidatus Dormiibacterota bacterium | reverse complement strand
ACTCTTCCGATGCTCGGGTGACCCGAGCCGTAGTGCTGCGATTCATTTCTGTTCTCGTGGCGGCGTTCGCGGCTGACGTCACCTCGACGATTTCGAATCGGGAGTGCTCCCGTCAGTGGTAGAAGTACGGATCGAGGACACTCACCTGCGTTATCTGGTCGACCGGCAGGGAGTTGCGGTCCGCGGTCTTGCGTATGGCCTCTGGACTCGGCGCGTCATAGATGCAGAAGGTCTTCGTCTTGTCGTCGCTGACATAGGAGTGGACCCAGGTGACGCCGTCATCGCCGTTGCGGTCGACCACCGCTAGGCATGTCGCTGCCCCCTGTGCGTCGACAGGGATGCTGAGTCCATCCGGAAACGTCCGTTCCACCACGTATCTCGGCATGTGCGCTCCTCCTTGTGCTGTTCTCGCTGGCGCGAGAACCTGCAGCGAGACTAGGAGCGCCACTGCGGTACGCGAATCGGGAGGGCTACCCAGATTGGCGCATGCGGTTACCCATCTTCGCCCAAGAAACCGAGACGCCGTGCTTCCGCCAACCGCCTGCGCCCGTGTCTTGAGAGCCCTGTTCCAGGACCACGACACGCTGTTCTACGGGTACGCAGCGCCTCCTCCGTAGTCCGGCTCGACCGCCGGCCGACATCTCAGCTGGTCAACCCACAGGTTGAGCGAGCGGGTTGAGAGCCGCCGAAAAGTCCCACCCACGGGTCGACGACTTCAGCGTGTGGCAGCGGAATCATGTGGAACGTCCACTTCGGACGACAACCACAGACCACGGAGGAGCCCCGATGACCACGACGGATTACCTCATCAACGCAGGGTTCATCTTCATCGTGTGCCTGCAGGCACGCGACCGACGGCTGGATCGCAGGGCGCTGGTGATCCCACTGGTGATCCTGTTCTTCGTCGCCCAGCAGTACCTGCACACGATTCCGGTGTCTGGCAACGACCTCGTGCTTGTTGGGCTTCTCGCGAGCGCTGGCGTCGCCCTTGGTTTGCTGAGCGGCTTCGCGACGCATGTGCGCCCCGGCAACGACGGGTTCGCAATCGCCCGCGTCGGTTGGGTGGCGGGCGGCCTCCTGATCGCCGGAATCTCCTCGAGAATCGTGTTCGCGTTCGTCGTCACCCACGGTGGCGAGCCGGCGATCCGCGACTTCAGCATCGCCCATCAGATCAGCGCAGCGGCCTGGCCGGTGGCCCTGGTCTCCATGGCGATCTGCGAAGTCACCGTTCGAGTCGTGAGCGTCTACCTCCGTGGCCGTCGCCTTCAGGCAGCTTGTGGCGCGACCACCATCTCCGCCGGTGCGGCAGCCTGATCGATCGCGCCGGGCTGGAACGCCTCCGGGCCACAACAAATGGGCCGGAGGCGTTCTATCGTCTGCATCGACTGCCCACCGGACAGCCCACCAACATGACTGACCTATCCACGACTTCAGACCGCGAGAGTCCGCGGGTTGCAGCGGCCCGACAGCATGCCGCGCAACGAGTGCTGCATCAGCGAGACACCCTACGCCCGTTGGGCCTGGCGGTGATCCTCGTGGTGGTGGCGAGCGCGATCGGCGAGCAGCCCCATCCCGCGTTCCAAGGCACCGGCCTGGGTGTAACGCTCTCGCTCCTTGCTTTCGCTGGAGCCCTCGCCCAAGCGATCACAGCGGGGTTCACCGCGCGCGGCCAATGGTTCCAGGTAGCGATGATCTCCGTGATGGGGGCGGCCGGAGCGGCCCTCGTGGCTCTGCAGCCTCAGGGCGCGACCGAACTCGCAGGTGGCGCGGCCGTTTGGGTGGCGGTCGTCCGTCTTCCGCTGAGACTTGGGGTGTCGATCGGCGCCGCCATCGGAATCGCGTCGGTCACCGCCGCAGCTCTGGCGGGAACCGCACCCGTCGCACTCCTTGCCGCCACGCTCCTGCTTGCGATACTCGGACTTGTCGGCTACTTCATGAAACAGTCGCGCGCCAGTCAGGACCGGACGGAGTTGCTGCTCGCTCAACTCGAGGACGCGCGCGAGGAGCAGACGCGGGCTGCNNCACTCGCTCTCCGGGGCAGCCATCCAGCTGCAAGCGGCACGGAAACTCGCCGAGCGTGATCACGCGGCGCCATCGATGCGCGCCGCCATCGACCGCGCCGGCGAGTTGGTGAAGGACGGTCTCGCGAATGCCCGTCAGGCAGTCGGCGCCCTGCGCGGCGAGGAACTACCCGGGATCGCGCAAATTGAGTCGCTGATCACGAGCTTCAGGGACGATATGAACGCCAACGTCACACTCAGCGTCGAGGGGGACTCCCGGACGATCCCCCCGGACGTCGGCCTTGCGCTGTATCGCGGTGCCCAGGAGGCGCTCACCAACGTGGCTCGCTACGCGCCCGGAGCGACAGTCGATGTTGTCCTTCGCTACGACACGGACCACACCACCCTGACCATCGAGAACCGGGTCGCACTCGGCTCCGACTCGGCCGCCGCCGACGGCTTGCAGGGCGTCGGCGGCGGCCGTGGGCTCGCCGGGTTGCGCGAGCGCCTCGATCGTGTTGGCGGCAGTGTGCAGGCAGGCCCGATCGAGGCGGGCTGGCGTGTCGAGGTCGTCGTGCCCGCATGAGCGAACCGTCGATCCGTGTGCTCATCGCCGACGATCAGCGTGTCGTGCGCGACGGACTGACGATGCTGGTCGGACTCATCGATGGAGTCGAAGTCGTCGGGACGGCCAGCGACGGGATGGAGGCGGTGGCGGCTGCCGAGCGCGAGCATCCGGACGTGGTGCTCATGGATCTCCGAATGCCGGGCATGGAAGGTGCCGAGGCCACCCATCACATCCGCGAGTCGCTTCCGGAAACGCAGGTGCTAGTGCTGACCACCTACGCCGATGATCAGTCGCTGTTCCCCGCGCTCCAGGCTGGCGCGCGCGGGTACTTGACCAAGGACGCCAGCGCAGAGGAGATCGAGCAGGCGATCCGGGCGCTCGCCGCCGGACGCACTCACCTCGACCCGGCGATCCAGCAGCGGCTTGTGGCTGCCGTTCTTGCGGCGCAAACCTCGGTGGCACACCCACCGCTATCACCTCCCGACGACCTGAGCCCGCGCGAGGTCGAGGTCCTCAAATTGATAGCAGCGGGCTTCTCGAACAATGAGATCGCCACGACGCTCTTCCTCAGCAACGCTACGGTCAAAACGCACGTCAACCGCATTTTTTCTAAGACCGGCGCACGCGACCGCGCTCAGGCGGTGCGCTACGCATACCAGCACGGGATGGTCTAATCCGCCTGACCGTCCCTAACGGGTGCGGGGCGACGATGTTGTCCGCACGCGCTCGGCTAATGATCCTTGAGCTTGATCGCCAGGTCGCTCCGTGAGTTGACGCCGAGCTTGCTATAGACGTTGCGGAGGTGATACTCCACGGTTTTTGGGCTGAGGAATAGCGCGGCAGCCGCCTCGCGCGTCGTCTTGCCGGCGACAAGCACCTGCGCGATGTGAAACTCCTGCCGGGTGAGCGTATCCAAGGCTGGGATCCCGCGCCGGCGCGGAGTCTCGCCCGTGGCAAGCAATTCGATGCGGGTTGGCGTTCGCTCCATGGTGCGGCGCTCCCTCGAAGCCATCTGGCGAGCCCCGCACGGCGAGCTGACCAAGGGACACCCCTGAATCCGCCGTTCGCTCGAGGAGAAGTCATGTGTCGTCGTCTTCGATCCCGTCGCCGTTCGTGATCGATATATCGGACGCGCATCTGCGCGATCTGTCGGAACGCCTTGCGCGCGCCCGGTTTCCGCAACCGACGGCCCACTCGTGTCGACCCGAGCCGCGCGTACCGTCTTGAGCCCTCGAGCGGGCGCTCTCCTGATGGCTGATAAGCACGAGACTCCCGCGCTTTCGATCTGACCAAGCTACCTAGGCTCACAGCTCATCACCGCGGTCCGACTTCGGCTGAGTTGATGCCAGTTCTGATGTCGGCTGTCATCAGGGGAACGCTTGCCCTCTCTCAGATCCCCGAGAGTCCCAACGGCGGGCGAGCCGCGGGGGTACTGTAGACACTCAATGGGTTTCGTTGGCGGCCATCTCCCCGAGTTACTGGTCGTGGTCGTGGTCATGGGAGGCATCGCATGGGTAGCGTTGACTCTCATGCGTCGGGTGCACGATTCCTGGCACCGGAAGTGACGCGTGCGGCTGCCATCCAGTCAGAAGGCGGTAGAAGTCTGTCCACGGTGCCGGAAGAACTCGATGTGACAATCGGAGCACCGGAAGACCAGACGTAAGCCGACTCGCCCGAGCACGCTGGAATTCGACCGACCGCAGGTTGGACATGTGGCTTTCGCCTGCATCAACGGTGTGGGGACTGCCTTGATAGCGAGCACGGCCCGCTGGTATCGGCGGCTCACGACGAACCTCGCGCAACCGACGCCTGGCTGGCTCGGCGCCCGACGACAGCGGCCATGCTAGTAGTAGTGACGCCGGCCGCCGACGGCGCGCCCGGCCATCCCGAGGACTTCCAGAAAGACGCCAATGACCACCAGGATGATCCCCAACGTCAAGAGAATCGGAATGGCGGCGATCAACCCGATGATCAGCAGAACAACGCCGAGAACGATCATGAGCCCCTTTTGTGGTCGGATCGCTCCGCCACGATCCATGGAGTTGCAACTGAGGTTTGGCCTTTTTGCAAGCCTCAGCCTGAAGCCGAGATCCTCACCCTAGGCGTGCGCCCGTAAGAAAGGCCGTAACAACCTGCCATCAACTCGAATCCTTGCGAACGACCGTTCAACAGCCGTCGCTCTGCGAGAGTCTCCCAATGACTGAGCCGCGTGAACCCACGATCGAAGGCATTCATCACTTCGGCCTGACGGTCCGGGACGTAGAGGCGAGCGCGGGCTGGTATGCGGAAGTTCTCGGATTTCGGCGGATTGGCAAGTTCGAGTCTGCCGACGGAGGACGCCGAAAGGTGTTCCTCCGCCATAAGGGTTTAGGAGCTCGGTTGGGGTTAGTGCAGCATCGAGGCGGCAGCCCGGAGGCGTTTGACGAGACTCACGTCGGGCTGGATCACTTGTCGTTCGCAGTCGCCGACCGCGCAGCACTCGACGCCTGGGCAGTGCGGTTAGCGGCCTTCGCAGTGGTCCACTCGCCGATCGCTGAAGCCAATTCCATTCCGGGCGCCGCCGTCCTCGTTCTTCGGGATCCCGACAACATCCAGCTCGAGCTCTTTTTCGATCCATCGGACGGTCCGGAATGACGTCGGGCCACGGCTGGCCGTGGAACGCCCGTCAACGACGTAGACAGGCGGCTCCATCATGCCCGGACGCTAGCGACGAGTCCTCGCGATCAGTGCCCTTTTGCGCCACACGCCTCTTGGGCAAGTATCGACATGGCTGACCGCTTCGAGAATGCTTATCTCGAAGGATCGCCGCCCTGGGACATCGGCCGCGCTCAACCCGAGCTAGTGAGCTTGCTCGAGGCAAGCGGGATCACTGGGCGAGTCATCGACCTCGGCTGCGGTAGTGGCGAGAACGCTATCTCCTTTGCGATGGCAGGGCTCGAGGTTGT
The DNA here is from genome assembly GCA_003136295.1 of Candidatus Dormiibacterota bacterium. Taxonomy (GTDB): domain Bacteria; phylum Chloroflexota; class Dormibacteria; order Aeolococcales; family Aeolococcaceae; genus Palsa-851. Next base: position 6,702 of record PLDZ01000110.1, on the reverse strand, counting down.
CGGCGTCGATGGATCTCCGGAGGCGATCCGTCAAGCGCGCGACAAGGCACGGAAGCGCGGCGTCTCGATACGTTTCGATGTCGCGGACGTCCTCGACCTCGGCGAGCACCGCAAGAACTTCGACACCGCCACCGACTCGGGGGTGTTTCACGTGTTTGACGACGAGGACCGTCCGCGCTATGAACGTAGCGTTCGCGGAGTGCTCCGCCCGGGAGGGCATCTCATCGTCTTGTGCTTCAGCGAGCGCCAGCCCGGAGACTGGGGCCCGCGGCGTGTGACTAAGCGGGAGTTGCGCGAGACATTCGCCGACGGCTGGCACGTGGATAGAATCGATGCAGCCCACTTGGTCACGCTGATCGAGGATGCGCAGCAGGCGGAAGCATGGCTTGCAGCGATGACGCGTCTCTGAGGTTCATCCCCGGCCCGGGGTGCCACGGACGAAGTCCATGCTCGTGTCATATGACGCAGCCGTCGATTCAGTTGGCCAGGGGTTTCCCTGGGGCGGTTGACGAGCCGTGATTTCGCCAGCAGTGTTCGGGGGTCAGGCGCCTCGCGTCGGAGCAGCGATCCTGCTATGTGGGCAGCATCCCAGTCGTGCTGGATGGTGGCACCCGCGACGATCCTCCTGTGCGACGGTAGGCTGGGCGGTAATGAGCGAAGCCAGGGATCGTCCGGCGGGCACCGGTGCGCTAGCGGTGGCCGCGGCTGGACTTGCGGTGATCTTGGGGCTCGCAGCAGCAGCACTCGGGATCGCCGATTGGGCCACCGATCACAGCCTGGCGACCGCCAATCTTGTTTCGGTAGTCATCCCGATCAGTTTCGCGCTCGTCGGCGTGCTCGTCGCAACTCGCCAGCGCGGCAATGCGACCGGCTGGCTGTTCCTCTTCATCGCCTTGGTCGGTGGGTTCCAGGGGGTGGCGGAGGAATACGCGCGCCTCACGTTGGCAACCAACTCGGGTTCCGCTGGCGGGATCTGGGCTTTGTGGCTGAACAGCTGGTTGGGGTACCTCGTGTTTCCTGCCGGTGCCCTGGCGTTGCTCCTCGTGGTGTTCCCGGACGGGCGCCTCCCCTCCGCAAGGTGGCGGCCGTTCGCTCGAACGGCAGTGATCCTAACTGTGGCGTTGACCATCTCGGGCGTATTCATCCCGGGCGCGATGAGGACGGAGAGCAACGTCACCGGCCCGGACAATCCGATTGGGCTTCAACTGGTGGGCGACATCTGGATTGTGGTCCTCGTGCTCTTATTGCTCGCGTCGGGCATCTTGGTGATGGCGGCGGCCGCACCGCTCGTGCGTCTGCGGAGAGCGCGTGGCGACGAGCGGCAGCAACTGAAGTGGATCGCCTATGCGGTGATCCTCAGCGGCGTTGCCACCGCAGCGTTGAAAATCGCAACCTTCGTCCCCGCGTTTCCTGCTTGGCCCGGTGATCTCGCCGTCACCCTCGGGTTTGGCGTTGCGGTCCCGGTCGCTGCTGGGATCGCCATCTTCAAGCACCGCTTGTACGACATCGACATCGTCATTAGCCGGACGCTCGTGTACGGTGCACTGGCGCTGTTCATCACTGCGGTATATGTAGGGATTGCAGTCGGGTTTGGTGCGCTCGTCGGCGGTGGGGGCAAGCCGAATCTCGCCCTGTCGGTGGTGGCAACTGCGATCGTCGCTGTCGGCTTCCAGCCGGTCCGAGCGCGGCTCCAGAAAGTGGCGAACCGGCTCGTTTATGGCGCACGGGCGACACCCTACGAGGTGCTGTCGCAGTTCTCCGACCGCGTCGCCGAGAGCTACGCGGTCGACGACGTGCTGCCGCGCATGGCGCAGGTGCTCGCGGAGGGCAGCGGCGCACAACGCGCCGACGTGTGGCTGCGCAGCGGCGCCGTGCTGCGTGTCGCGGCATCGTGGCCTTCCGACGCCGGATTCATCGAGCCTGCCGCGCTTCTGGGTGACACCATTCCGTCACTACCACACGCCGATCGCGTGGTCGAGGTGCGCCAGCAGAGCGAGCTGCTCGGCGCGCTCAGCGTGACCAAACGGGCTCGTGAGGCGCTCACGCCCATCGAGGAAAAGCTGCTGTCCGACCTTGCTCATCAAGCCGGCCTGGTACTGAGGAACGTGCATCTCACTGCTGATCTGCAGGCACGCCTGGAAGACCTGCGCGCATCACGTCAGCGGCTGGTGGCTGCCCAGGACCTTGAACGGCGGAGGTTGGAACGCAACTTGCACGACGGCGCACAACAGCACCTGGTTGCGATCAAGGTGAAGTTGGGGCTTGTGGAAATGCTCAGGACACGGGATCCGGAGAAAGCCAGGGCAACCATCGTCGACCTCAAACACGACGCTGATGAGGCTCTCGAAACTCTGCGCGACCTTGCGCGCGGCATCTATCCACCCTTGCTCGCCGACAAGGGCCTTGCCGCGGCGCTCCGGTCACAAGCGGGTAAAGCGACGCTTCCGGTACTCGTCGACGCCGACGGGGTGGGTCGCTATCCGCAGGAGACTGAGGCAGCCCTGTACTTCTGCACCTTGGAAGCACTGCAGAACGTCCAGAAATACGCGGCGGCCTCAGCGGTCCAGGTGCGCGTGCGTGAGGAGGGCGGTGAGGTCCGTGTCGAGGTCATCGACGACGGCCGCGGCTTCGACGTTGGCACCGTTGAGCGCGGTGCTGGGCTGACCAACATGGAAGATCGGCTCGACGCACTTGGGGGTAATCTCCAGATCGAATCGACCCTGGGTGGCGGTACCACCCTGCATGCCACGGTCCCGGTACCCCACCTCGTATTGGCTGGGGCTGGTGGAGATGCTGCTCGCGTCACCGTCTCGCCGCACCCATAGCCTCGGCCGCTCGCGCGTGGCGGCGGATTCTATGACGGTCCACCCCTCTCGGCAAGTGCCGCACGTCCGATGGCCCAGAAGGGAAGGGGTCATCATGCCTTGCCGGTCCGACGAAAGGAACGAACATCCGGCGACCGCCGATAGGCGATATGTCGTGGTGTTGGCCACGCGCCTCACCAGTGCGCGGCGCTTGGATCGGTGAACGTGCAGCTCAAACGCGACGCCCGCGCTCGAATGGATCGGCGAGCTACGAGGACAGCCGCCAGCGGCTTGCCCATATCTGGAGGAAACGCACGATGACGGAGAGCGACGTGTACAGGCAGAGCCTGGAGGTCAGCTGGTCGCTTGGACCCACCACGGTCTATGGCACGGTGGTGAAGCCGGACGGAGCCGGTCCCTTACCGGGAGTCGTTCTGGTGGCCGGCAGTGGCCCGACGGACCGCGACTGGAACTCCCCACTTCTTCCTGGGTCCAATGGCAGCGGTCGCCTGCTCGCGGAGGCGTTGGGGCGAGCTGGGTTCGCCTCGCTCCGGTATGACAAGCGCGCCTCCGGCCCCCATGTCCGCGAGACGATCCCTCTCCTCATCGGCGCGATCACCATGCAGAGCCACGTCGATGAGCTCGCCGGGGCGGTGCGCACCCTTGCCGAGCAGCAGGGCATCCGCCGTGAGCGGATCTTCGCCCTCGGCAACAGCGAGGGGACTCTCCACGCTCTCAACTACCAGGTCGACCATCCCGGCATCCCCTTGGCGGGCCTCGTGCTGACGGGGCCTCCCGGGCGCGCCGTGGGTGCCGTCACCCGATCCCAGCTTGCCGCCCAAGCCAAGAGCGTCCCCAACGGCGAGCACCTGCTCGGTCTCTATGACTCCGCCGTCGCCCGATTCCTTGCGGGTGAGCCCGCCGCCCCCGATCCCTCCCTGCCGGAGGGCGTGCGCAGCCTGATTGCGGCCCTGGAGAGCCCATTCAACCTTCCCTTCGCGCGTGAGCTGTGGACCGCGGACGCGGCAGCACCTCTCAGGGAGGTGCGCGTCCCGGTGCTCATCGTCATCGGCAAGAAGGACCTACAGGTCGACTGGCAAGCCGACGGGGAACCCCTTCAGCGCGCCGCGGCGGGGCGCACCGACGTCAGCTTCCTTTTCCCCGAGAGTGCCAATCACGTGCTGAAGCATGAGCCACGACCGCGTGAGGAGCTCGGGCACGGCGAGGCGATGAACAGGTACAACGCGCCCGAGGCCTCACTGGACCCCGAGACGGTTGCGGCCATCGCGGCCTGGCTCGATTCCCGACGCTGATCGGCGCGAAGACTAGCAGGTTGGTCGACGCCTCACATGGTGTTTCGGACCAGACTCTCGGGGCCGCTAACTTGCGTCTCCCCTACCCCTAAATCGCTGATACACGTTCCTCTGACGCCCCATCCTCAAGTGTGTTAACTGCACGCTGGCGCGCAGTAACATCAGGTGAGGATATTCACGGCGCGAGCGGCGACCAGCGCCACAGTGAGCAGCGACGCGGCTGATTGCAGTCCCATCAATGCTTTGGCCACAATTGTCATCGGCATCGTATCGGTGGGGCTGAAGGCTGTGGCGTTCGTGAAGCTCACGTACAAATAGTCAAGAAACGACGGCGACCAAGTTGGCGTTCCCGCCCCTGGAGTGGCCATTTGCGGAAAAAGGAAATCGGGTTCCCGATGCCCTGGGTCGTGGCGTCGATTCGGCCCACCGCGATCCAGCTCGAAATACCAGAGTCCGAACACAATCACATTGGTCAACCAAATACCAACGGAGGCAAGGATCAACGCACGACCGTTTTGGACGCCACCCTGCAGCAGCGCGTGTACGAGAAGCCCAAGGTTGAAAAGGTTGGCCACCGTAACGAGCGCTATCAGCGCGACGACCAGCACCCGGCGTGGTGGGGAGGCCTGCTTGGTTCGATGCGGGGTGAACGTTGTCAAGACCAAAAGAATCACGGCCTCCAGGGCCGGCACCACCCAGCGAGGACCGGGAATGAGTTGATTGGGTAGGAACAGATAGAGAAGCGCCGCCACCACGATCGCCGCCCGCGCCGGCCAATACGAGCGATCCGCGGAAGGCACTCCCCAGGCAAGCGCCTCAGGTCGCACCCCCGATGTATGGAACCCTCCATCAGGGCTATCAACCAAGTTGTCGATCGCCGAGTCCGCATTGCTCGATTTGGCCGCCATCGAGCGCGAGCGTAGCCCCTTCAGCCAGCGTGTGGGTATTCCAGGGCCGTCACTGATCGCCTGGTGAATCGGCGAGTACCCGGGACGCAGAAGTCCGGCCACTGTGAACGTCAGCACGAACCCGATCGGTCCGACCAAGCCGCCGAGCATCAGCCGCCCACTCAGCGGAGTCGCACATGGAAGGCCCAGAACCCCTCGCATCGGTAAGTTGACGACAGGCATGGCGCGGGCTTGGAGACGTCGGTGCAATGGACGCTTCTGCTGCCGTTCAGCTCTCACGCGCTGGCTCGGACTTCGCCCGCAGCGGGCATGGGCTGGCCCTGGCGGTACATCTGAGCGGGCTTGTTTCCCGCCGACTGCCCGCCATCGACGGGAATGACCGCCCCGGTGACGAATGATGCCTGCTCCGAACACAGCCACAGCACCACCTGCGCCACCTCCGCGGGTGTGCCGGTCCGGCGCATCGGCGTGGAGAGTCCAGCCTGACGCTGAGCTTCCGCTCCGGCTGCCTCAAGGTGGTGGGTCAGGATCGGGCCGGGCGCCACCACGTTGACCCGGACACCTTGGTCGGCGTAATCGAGGGCTGCGACCTTGGTCATGCCAATGATTCCGGCCTTTCCCGCGACGTATGCCGCGAGGTTCGCCGTACCGTTGACACCCGACCTTCTCGCCACCGACGCCAGGGACACCAACGCCATTCTTCACGTCACCTGCTGAGCTCAATTCCGTTCGGTCTGCTCAACCTCGTTTCAGTTTCCGTCAACCACGAAAGGCACGTTGGTGGCTGGCCCCGCCAGGAGTTGCGTGGACAGAGACGGTCCGGCCATCGATTTTGATGGCCTACGATCCGACACGATATGGGCGCTTATCGTTTCGTTGGCCGCGACGGCGTAGATCTTGCGTGCACTGAGACAGGGTCCGGCCGACCGCTGATCCTGCTGCACGGCTTCATGGGAGCAGGTTCGCACTGGCTCGAGCAGGGCAAGGTCGATGCGCTCGCCGAGCAGGGGGATCGCGTCGTGCTTCCGGACTTGCGCGGCCACGGAGAGAGCGCAAAGCCCCACGATCCTGCCGCTTATCCACCTGACGTGCTGGCTGACGATGGGCTTGCGCTCGTCGAGCATCTTGGGCTCGGCGATGGGGACTACGACCTTGGTGGTTACTCGCTCGGCGCGCGGATCGTGGTGCGTATGCTCGCGCGGGGTGCGAAGCCGAGGCGGGCGATCGTGGCCGGGCAGGGACTAGCCAAGGTGAGCGGCCCCCAGGGCGGCGGGACGACTCATCGTGTGCTTACTGCACTCGTCGACGGTGTCGAGATCGAGCCTGATTCGGCCGATGCGCGGATGGCGTACTGGATCTCAAAGTTCGGCGCCGACCCACGAGCTCTGTTGTACGTGTCGGAGTCGCTCGTCCCGACGCCCGAGGATGCGCTGCGCAGGATCACGATTCCGACACTTGTCGCGATCGGCGATCAGGATGAGCGCGCTGATGCCGACGAGTTGGCCGCGCTCCTGCCCAATGGTCGATTCGTCCGCGTGCCGGGCGATCATTACAGCGCGTTTACCGCGCCCGAGCTCGTCGCCGCGATCGCCACGTTCCTTGCCGAACGTTAGCGCTGGACATTAGTGATCGAATTTAGTAGGCGCGGAGCGAGAGGTGTCGTGTTTCACGACATAT
>PLDZ01000252.1 GCA_003136295.1 Candidatus Dormiibacterota bacterium | reverse complement strand
GCCGCCGTGATCGGCTCGTTCATGTTCACCGCATAGAGCGTGATCCCGCAGGTCTTGGCGTCGATCACCGCCTTGACGGCGTTGCGCATGTACGACGTGCCGTCGCTCTGCTGGTACGCCTCGGGGAAGAGCGACGACTTGACGTACGCGTCGGCGATCCACACCAGATGCCCGCTGGTGGGGTCGACCACGATGTACGGGTCCGAGTCGACGGTGAGAAATGGCGCAAGCGAGGTGATGCGCGATTTGATCTGGCGGTTCACGAGCGCGCGGCTGTTCGCCGTCAGGGAGTTGTTGAGGAAGAGGTTGAAGCCACCGAAGTCCTGGAGCGAGAGCGCCAGCTTGTCAATCGGATTGGTGATCGGGATTCCAACCTCCGTCGCGTCGGCATGGACCGTGCTGTCGCCGCTGCCGGAGGGGTAGTTGAACTCCGGCTGCGTCGTGCCGGAGACGACGTTCTGAGTCGTGTCCAGCCCGCAGTAGATGCTCGGATCGGCGGTGGTCGAGTTGCCAAACGAGAGATCCGGGGGCGCGGTCGGGCTGACCTGGGTCATCGGCTGCTGCCCGACCAGGACCTGCGGCTTTCCCTCGCCGCCCACCACGTTCACCGACACCGCGGTGACGCCGTATCCATGGGTGAAGTTCAACGACGTGTTCACGAACGAGGGGTTGGGAACATCCCCCTCGGCGATCTCCCGCGGGCCGAGCATGACCTCAGTGTCGCCGCCGGTTGCGGCCGGATAACGATCGACGGTGATCGTCGAGTACGTCTGATAGCTGCGGCTCCGGTCGACCTGGGCCAGCGTGTCGGGCAGCTGGGTGGGGTCCTGGATGCGCACGTTCTGGAGGGTCCCCAGGTCCGACTCGAGGTCGGGGAGCGTCGGGGCATGGGGTGTGCCGAAGGAGCGGTTCTCGACCTGCGGATTGGCGGTGTCGTCCTGGATCGCCCAGGCGTAGCGGCTGGTGGTGAGGAAGTCGGCGATCGTGGGCGTCTGCGCCGTCTGCTCGTTCGGCCCCACGCTCGTGGCCTGGTAGACCGCAGCGGGGATGGCCTGGGCGAGACCGGCGACCAGCAGCCAGCCGCCGAGCAGGGAGCCGAACGCGATCGCGGTGCCGGTGGAGGCGTTGCGCCAGCGAAGGGCCACGAGCACCAGCGCAACCACGGCGAGCGCCGCTGCCAGAACCTGCAGGAAACCGAGCACCGGCTGGATCACCGCGCGCTGGGTGGCATCGAGGCCGACGTAGTTCCCGCCCTGGGTGTGCGCGCTGGTTGCCAGGTGGTAGACCCCGAAGTGAGCCCCGAAAGCGGCCAGCACGAACACGGCGGCGAGTCCGATCCCGCCCGTGAGCAGGGCGGCTCGGAGCGCGTCCTCCGGGGAGCGGCCCGGTGGCGGTTCGAGTGGCAANNAGCCCGAGGATCACCGCCCCCCAGAGCAGTCCCATGAAGTCGTCCACCGCCGGCAGGGTGAACACGAAGAAGGAATAGTCGAGATGAAAGACCGGGTCGGTGGCCCCAAAGGGCACCGAATGCGTCCAGACCAGGATGTCCTGCCACTCGCCGGAGAGCGTTGACCCACCGGCGATCCCGGCGATGACCGCGATGACAGCGCCAGTCCAGAGTGCGATCCTGCGACCGCGCCGGTCGAGGTTTGCCGCGGCCATGGCGCACCCGAACACGGCCGCGCCGAAGACCATCGCCACGATCCCGAACCCGATGAAGAACAGGACGATGTGGGCGATCAGCGGTGTCCAGAAGACGTTGGTGTGGCCGACGCTCTTGAAGTAGAGGTAGTCGGCGCGCAGCCCGAGGAGCCATCGCAGCACGATCAGCAGCACGACGATCGCCGCGATGACGCCGAAGATGATGATCCGGCGCCGGAGCTGCCCTGGGGGCCGGACGATCCTGGGGCGGGAGCGCCGCCGAGCGAAAATCTGCTCGGGATCGAAGCCGAAGGCACTCATGGGCTGAACGAGTGTACCTGCGGGACCTCTCCCGGACGCGCGAACCTCAGCGGCGCTGGAGCAGCAGCCTCACATCGAACGGGTCGCGGCGGCGCCGAACTCTGCGTGAAACCTCAGGACGGATCTGCACCATGTAGGGCTCCTGCTGACGCAGAACCTCCTCGATCGCCTCGGCGATGAGCATGCCCGGGTGGACCGTCGGCACCCGCTCGCTGAGTGCCTCCGCCATCCGATCGCTCACCTGGGTCAGGTTGAGCTCGTGTGCCTGCTCGAGCACGTCGAGACAGTCATCGAGACGCCTGAGCCGAAGGCGGCGATCCTCGCCATCTATGGAGGTCATCAGGCCCTCACGTTAGCGCACCCGATGTGAACGTGCTGTTCGCTTACGTCGAAACTGGAACGCGTCTGCGTTGCCGCGGTGTCGCGACGCGGGTGCCGGTGACTCGCGTGACGCCCACCCGCGGCGCCGGCAGCATGCGGGTGAGGTACTCACCGGTGGCGCTCCGCGGGTTGGCCGCGACCTCCTCGGGAGTGCCGGCCGCCACGATCTCGCCGCCCGCGTCACCACCACCCGGGCCGAGATCAATGATGTGGTCGGCCGTTTTGAGCACGTCGAGGTTGTGCTCGATGACGATCACCGTGTTGCCCGCGTCAACGAGTCGGTGGAGCACCGCGAGCAGCTTTTCCACGTCGGCGAAGTGGAGTCCCGTGGTGGGCTCGTCGAGGATGTAGAGGGTGCTCCCGGTATCGCGCCGCGAGAGCTCGGTGCTCAGCTTCACGCGCTGCGCCTCGCCGCCGCTCAGCTGCGTCGCCGGCTGGCCGAGGCGGATGTACCCGAGCCCGACGTCCTGCAACGTGCGCATCCTGCGCAGAATCCGGGGCTGGTGCTCGAAGAGCAACGCCGCCTCGTCGACGGTCATCTCGAGCACGTCGGCGATGCTCTTGCCGCGGAACTTCACCTCGAGCGCCTCGCGATTGTAGCGACGCCCCTTGCACACCTCGCACGGCACGTAGATGTCGGGCAGAAAGTGCATCTCGATCTTGATCATGCCGTCGCCGGCGCAGGCCTCACAGCGGCCGCCCGAGACGTTGAAGGAGAAGCGACCTGGCTTGTACCCGCGGATCTTCGCCTCCGGGAGCTTGGCGTACAGGTCGCGGATGTCGGTGAACACGCCGACGTACGTCGCCGGGTTGCTGCGTGGCGTGCGACCGATCGGCGACTGGTCGACGTCGATCACCTTGTCGATGAGGGCGATGCCCTCGACCCGGTCGTGCGCGCCCGGACGGTGCTTGGCGCGATACAGCGACTGGGCGAGCTTTCGATACAGGATGTCGTTGACGAGCGTGCTCTTGCCGCTGCCGCTGACCCCGGCNNACGCAGATGAACGTACCGAGCGGGAAGGTGGCGTCGATGTTGCGCAGGTTGTTGGCGCGCGCGCCGCGCACCACCAGGTTCTTCGTGGACGCGGGTCGGCGTATCAACGGCAGTGGAATGCTGCGCTCGCCGCGCATGTACTGTCCGGTGATGCTCGCCGGGGCGGCGAGGACATCATCGACGGTTCCTGAGGCCATCACCAGTCCGCCGTGTTCCCCGGCACCGGGGCCGATGTCGACCACCCAGTCTGCCGCCCGAATCGTTTCCTCATCGTGTTCGACCACGATGAGCGTATTTCCGATATCGCGCAGCGCGAGAAGGGTTCGGATCAGCTTGTGATTGTCGCGCTGGTGCAGTCCGATCGACGGTTCGTCGAGGATGTAGAGCACGCCCATCAGCTTGCTGCCGATCTGGGTCGCGAGCCGGATGCGCTGCGCCTCGCCGCCGGACAGCGTCGCCGCGCCCCGGTCGATGGTGATGTAGTCGAGCCCGACGTCGTGCAGGAAACCGAGACGCTCCTTGATCTCCTTGATCACCTGGCGCGCGATGGTCTGCTCGCGCTCGCTGAGTCGCAGCGAGTCGAGGCGCCGCAACGCCGAACTGATGCTGTGCTTGCAGAACTCGGCGATGTTCATCCCATCGATGGTCACCGCGAGGTATTCCGGCTTGAGGCGCGCGCCGTGGCACGCCGGGCACGGCTTCTGCATCATCAGCCGCTCGATCTCCTGCTTGACCCATTCGGACTCGGTCTCGCGGTAGCGCCGTTGCAGGTTGTTGATCACGCCCTCGTAGCCGGCCTCGAAGCTTCTCGAGTGGCCGCTGTGCGACACGTAGCGCATGCGCACCGTCTCGTCTTTGGGGAGTCCGTAGAGGATGAGCCGCCGCTCCTTGGGATCGAGGTCGCTCCAGGCGACGTTCAGCGGAATCTTGAAACGCCTGCAGACGGCCTCGAGCACCTCCATCATCCAGTGCTGCGACGGGCCTCGCGTCCAGCCCGAGAGTGCACCTTCGTCGATGCTCAGTGATGGATCGGGGACCACCGCGTCGGGGTCGACCTCGAGCCGCACGCCGAGACCCGTGCACACGGGACATGCGCCGTGCGGATTGTTGAATGAGAAGTTCCGCGGCGCCGGTTCCTCCATCGAGATACCGCAATAGACGCACGCGAATTCCTCGGAGAAGAGCATCTCCTGCATGCCACTTTCCGCATCGGCAGGGATCAGCAGTATGAGCCCGTCACTGAGCTTTGACGCCTGTTCGAGCGATTCGTGGAGTCGCGAGCGCAGCTCCGGACCGATGATGATGCGGTCGACCACCACCTCGATGTCGTGCTGGAACTTCTTGTCGAGTGTGATCGGATCGGANNAGGTCGTGGAGCTCGCCGTCGACCCGCGCCCGGACGTAGCCGAGGCGCTTCGCCTCATCGAGGACGTCGCGATGCTCGCCCTTACGGCCCTGCACCATCGGCGCGGAGATGAGCAGCCGGGTTCCCTCGGGAAGGAGCAGGACCTGGTCCGCGATCTGTTCGATGGACTGCTTGCTGATCTCCCGTCCGCAGTTCGGACAATGCGGATGCCCGATGCGCGCGTACATCAGACGCAAGTAGTCGTAGATCTCGGTGACCGTGCCAACAGTTGAGCGCGGGTTCTTGCTGGTTCCCTTCTGATCGATGGAGATTGCCGGGCTCAGCCCCTCGATGTGATCGACGTCGGGCTTCTCCATCTGTCCGAGGAACTGGCGTGCGTACGCGCTCAACGACTCGACGTAGCGACGCTGGCCTTCCGCATAGATGGTGTCGAACGCNNGATCTGATCGTTGGGCATTGACCGTCTAGCGTACCCAAGTGGCGGCGGTGACCAACACTCGCCTGCAGCCACGACAGCGCGCGATCGGATCGACGCTCATGAGGAGCGGAGCATACCAAACGTATGTTCGCTCAGGCAAGGACCCACTGACTGCGGGGAGTTGGGTCAGTGTGGGCTGGGAGGCCGAGGAGTCTCGCGGCGGGCTACCAGCGCCATGAGAAGCGCAAAGAAGAGAAAAAACAGCAGCACCACCGACGGGACGCCGAGGACCCAGATGGATTGAACCCAACCGAACACCACACCGAGAAGCAAGAGCACGAATGCGCCTGCGAGAAGCCACCACGGGCGACTAGCTA
>PLDZ01000136.1:16501-23569 GCA_003136295.1 Candidatus Dormiibacterota bacterium | reverse complement strand
GTGGCGGAGATCGTGGCCGGCTGCGCCGCTATCGCCATCGCCGGAGGGCACGTCGGTGTGCTCAACGGCTGCCTGCATCTCTTCAACCTGGCCGCGCTGATCGAAGAGCGCCCGTTGATCGCATGGTCATCGGGCACGATGGCCGTCTCCGAGCGGATCGTCGTCACCGACGATGACGACCCCGCGGGCCGGCCGGATGAGATATACGACATCGGCATCAGCGTTGCTCGGGGAATGGTGGCGCTGCCAGCCGCCGCGGCCCGGCTGCGCGCCCATGATTCCGACCGCCTTGCCATCCTCGCCCAGCGCTGCGCGCCGAGCGCGTGCGTGCTCCTCGACGCCGGTGATCGCCTCGAGCTGCATGCGGGACGTCCAGCCGATCTCGGCTCGGTCGGAGTCGTCACGGGCGAGGGTCGAGTGCTCCGCGGGGTGGAAGCAGCCTGATCGTGACCCACGGCCCCGCCCGCAGCCAGCGGGCACTCACCCGCCTGCTCACCGAAGGCCACTCCCCCGAGGCGATCGACCAGCTGCTCCGTGAGCACCAGGTACCGCTCGTCGACGGGCCGACGTGCACATTCCTCTGGCGAGGGGAGGCCGACTGGGTCGGCGTTGAGCATCGGATGCTGGGGGTGCCGATTCCACTGCCGCTCCGCCGCCTCAAGGGCACCGATCTCTGGCATGCCAGCGTCGAGCTCCCCCGGGGCGCCCGGGTGCAGTACCGCCTTCTGGTGCGCCACGGCGAGCACACGGAGAGCATGAATGACCCCCTCAACCCGCGAGTGGTCGGCGACCCCGTCGGGTCGCAGTCCGTGCTCGAGGCGGACGGATACATCACCCCCGACTGGACGTTGCCGGATCCCGCGGCGGTATCGGGCGAACTCGTCGATCTGCGGCTTCCGAGCAAAGCGCTCCGACGCGAGGCTCACGTCACCCTGTACCTCCCGGCGCGCAGGCGACGCGACCGCCGGATGCCGCTGCTGGTCGTACATGACGGGGGCGACTTTCTCCGCTTCTCGTCGATGGCGACGGTGCTCGACAACCTCATGCACCGGCGACTGGTGGACGACTGCGTTGTCGCGTTCACGCACCCGGGCGACCGTCTGCGCGAGTACGGGGCAAGCGCGGCGCACAGCCGGTTCCTGACCAAGGAGCTGGTGCCGCAGATCGAGGGCTCATTGCAGCTGCGTGGCGATCCACGGGGCAGGGTCCTCATGGGGGCGAGCTTCGGCGGGGTGGCGGCGCTCGCCGCAGCCGTCCGCGCGCCGGGTTTCTATGGCGCGCTCCTGCTCGAATCCCCATCGCTGCGCTTCACGGAAGCCGCAACGCCGGCGACGTTCGGCGACGTGTTCGAGCCGGTGGTGCGTTTCGTCAACTCGGTTCGGGCCAGCCCGAAGAAGGTCACCGAGCGCATCTTCCTCACGTTCGGCGCCTTCGAGCCCCTCGCGGTGCCCGATCGAGCGATGGCTGCGGTGCTCGAGAGGATGTGTGACGAACTGCGTCTCGTCGAAGCCTTCGACGGTCACAACTGGATCAACTGGCGCGACCGGCTTCTGGGTGGTCTCGGCTGGCTCTTCCCTGGCGACGCGCGTCTCATCTATCCCGGTTGATGCGTCGGCCGGCACCGATGCGCGAGACTTTCCGGCCATGAAGAGGCGAGAGCGCTGGTATTCCAACCGAGTCGAGAGCGATGTCACGGTTGTCCGGTGGGGCCATTTCGGCCGGCCGGTCATCGTCTTCCCGACCGCCGGCGGTGACGCCGAGGAGATCGAGCGCATGTGGCTCGTCGACTCAGTCGGTGCGTACCTCGAGGCGGGACGGGCGAAGATCTACTCCTGCGACAGCGTGTCGGGGAGGGCGATGCTCCGCGAGGAAGGCGACGCGCGCTATCGCGCCGCGATCACACGCGGCTTCATCGAGTTCGTGCGCCACGAGATGATCCCGATGATCCGCATGGACTCCGAGAGCCCCGACATCACCGTGATCACCTCCGGGGCCTCGATCGGTGCGTTCAACGCCGTGTCGCTCCTCTGCCACTACCCCGACGTCGTGACCGCGGCGGTCGGGATGAGCGGCACCTACGACATCTCACGCTTCGTCGGCGAGAATGCCGGCGACGACCTGTACTTCGCGACGCCCTCGTACTTCCTCCCGGACCTCAACGGCGAGCACCTCGGGTTGCTCCAGACTCGCAAAGCGATCCTCGCGTCGGGCGAAGGCCGCTGGGAGAACATCGGTGAGTCATGGCAGCTCGCGCATGTGCTCGGCACCAAAGGGATCCCGAACCGCGTCGACCCGTGGGGCACCGAGTATGACCACGACTGGTCAACGTGGCGGCAGATGCTCCCGAGGTATCTCGACGAGCTCGTCTGAGCCTGACCGAGCTAGGCGGGCGCAGGTTCCGCGTCGTCGCCGGGCTCGATATCAACAACGCGTTCGACGACTTCGAACTCCTCATCGTCGTACTCCTCGCTGTGGCTTCGAGCCATCAGCAGCAGCGTCGTGATGAGGAGGAACGCGGCCATCGAGAGGAAGGGAACCGAGATGAATCCGAAGACGTTGATGACCGCGACATTGCACGGCACAGCGGTTCCGCATACAGTCGGCTCGCCGGGGACGCGCTCCAGCTGGTAGTGATAGACGGCGAGCCCGGCGCCGACCACCGCGAGACCGATGAAGTACCGCTTCGCCACCTGGATATCCCCGCGAAACGCGGCGATGCCGAGCAGCAGCGAGAGCGGGTACATGCAGATGCGCTGAAACCAGCAGAACTCGCAGGGATTGAGCTGCTCACCAAATTGGAGGTACAGGCTCCCGAAGGTCGCGAGCACCGCCACGATCCACGCAACCTGCAACGCGAAGGGCGTGATGCTGTCGCGTAACCGCCCCCAGCGCTCCCGAGCCGCAGGCGACGAACGCGAAATGATGAAGCCGATGACGATGACCAGGACAAGTGCGTCTGCAACGAGCGCGAGCACAGCGTACCCGGTGTTGATGATCCCGGAGGACGTGACAACAGCCATGCGTGGAAACGGACCCGGTCAGGCCGACGGAGTCTTGATTGTCTTCAGTACTTGTTCGATGTTCTGGATGGTGGAGGAGGAGCACACCGACGAAGGCTGATCGCCGGTGGCGATGCAGGTCGCGGCCGTGAGGATGTTCGCGTTTCCGACGATATCCTTGGTCACTTGATCGTTCGGATTGCTGAGCTTCGCCGCTATCTGGCCCCAGGAGAGATTCTTGAGCGTGGCGGGGTCATAGCTGGTGGTGTAGAGGCTGAAGACACCGCCGATGTCGAGGAACGGGAACTGGCCCTGCTGCTGGGTGTATGGGGGCGTATTCCACTTCGTCCAGATGTTGGTGACCTGCGTGCTCATCTTCTGAAGCGGCTGCTGCGCCCGATCCTCGATCTCATTCGTGCTCAAGTCGATGTACTGGCTGGTGTACGACGACTTGTAGAACGTGAATGTGTCGGTGTTCGGGTCGATATCCGTGGAGGACGACTGGATCTCGTGGAGATTCGTGAAGGTGCCGAAACGTGACAGCCACATCACCATCGCCCATCGTTCGGCTGCGCAGTACGGACAGTATTCGGCCCCCACATAGACGACCATTGGCTTTCCGCCGGCGTCGACCAGTTTCGCGGAAGCGGGGAGACGGACCATCTCACCAGACTGTCCACCTGAACCGACGCTATCGACCACTGAGGTGCTGGGGTTCACCACCGCGCTCAGGACGGCCTGCGGCACCGGAGTTGCCACGGTCGCGTTGCTGCCGCCTGCGGCGTTGATCACCACGATGACGATGAGCACGATCGCCACAACAGCGACGCTCGAGATGGTCACCACGGTCGGCGACTGCCAGGGTGGACGGTGCTCGAGTGAGACCGCCCTCGCGGCCGCCATATTGCGACGCTGCTTCTTGGTGACCGGCCTGGCGGGATACTTACCTGCCGGCGCGGGCCGTTTGCCCGCCGGCTTGCGCGGGGTCATCTGAGCCACCGCAACAGGGTACCGGACGAACCTTTCGGCAGGGTGTCCAGACCCCCGACGTTCCGATCGAGGCTACAAGGATCGCACATGAAGATACGGTGACGATCCCGGAGAGTCTCGACATCCGTGTCTATCCTCAACGCCATGGTGGGTCTCCCGACGGAGGTGGCGTGAGGTCTCGGATCACCGCCACCGCGACGGCTCTGGTGCTCCTGGCGGTCGTGCCGTCGGGACTGCTGCAGGCCGCGGACGGCCGGGCGGCGGCAGTGCGCCGCGGGATCGATGTCAGCGCATACCAGGGTTCGTCGATCGCCTGGCACTCGGTGGCTGCCTCGGGGATCTCGTTCGCCTACATCCGAGCCGCAGACGGTGCGGGGTCACCTGACGGTCAGTTCCAGACCAACTGGCGAGGCGCCGTCGCTGCGGGGGTGACCCCGGGCGCGTACCTGTTCTTCGAACCGAATCAGAGCCCGGTCGCCCAGGCTGATCTGCTCATCTCCCAGCTTCGGTCGGTGGGGTTCACCCACGGCGACCTGATACCCACGATCGACGTCGAGACCATGGATCGCGAGCCCCAGGCGGTTGTCGTCGCCAACCTCCGGACGGTTGTCAACATGGTCAGCGCCGCGATCGGTTCGCTGCCGGCGATCTACTGCTCACCGTCGTGGTGGGGCGGGAACATCGGCTCGGCGGCGTTCACGCTGGACCCGCTGTGGGTCGCGAACTGGTTCGTGAGTCAGCCGTCGGTGCCCGAGAACAACTGGGGTGGGACCGGCTGGCAGGTGTGGCAGTACAGCGACGCGGGAGTGGTTCCCGGGATTCCCGGACACGTCGACCTGGACCAGGGCGGCGCCCGATCGCTGCCGTATTACGGGTTCCCAAATCCACTCGCGCTCCCGCAGGCGATGGGCGTCGCAGGGGCTCCCCAGGCCGTCTCCGACCAGGCGGGTGACATCAACATCCTCTGGCGCGGAACGAACACCCATCTCTGGAGCCTCGGCTTCCGGAATGGGGGGTGGGGGGCAACCTCTGCTGACATCAGCGCTGCCGGCCCTTCCGCCGCGGCCCTGATGTCCGATCCCAGCGTCGTCTCCTCCGGACCTGGCCGGATTGACGCGTTTTGGGAAGGGGAGGATCACAACCTCTGGTACTCGGATTTCGCAGCGGGATGGTTCGGTGGTGGGTCGTGGTCCTCGCCGATCCCGCTCGGGCTGGGACCGCTGGGGTCGGCTCCTCGCGCGGTATCGCCCGCTCCCGGGTTGATCGACGTCTTCTGGAAGGGCTCAGACAACGGCACGTGGGTCGATCGCCACAGCGGCGGCTGGAGCGGCGCGACGCCCCTGGGCACCGGAGCCGTTGGCGGCAACCCGGTGGCGGCCAGCGCGGGGCTGGGGTCCGACACCGTCTTCTGGCGCGACGCGTCGGGCGACCTCTGGGCCGACACCGGCGCTTCGTGGGGGTGGTCGGGTGCGGAGCGCCTGACGTCCACCGCGGTATCGGCGGACCCCTCGGTGAGCGCCGCGAGCACCAGCATCGACGTCTTCTGGAACAGCGCGGGTGAGCTGTGGCACGGCGCCCTGAGCGGCGGGACCTGGAGCGGAGCTGTCGCCCTCGGCACTGAATCAGTCGCGGGTAACCCGTCGGTGGTCGACCTCGCACCCGGGTTGGTGATCGTCGACTCGCGCGAGCCATCCGGTCTGATGGCCTCGTCGCTGTACACGTCCGCAAGCGGCCTGGTGGGTCCCGAAGGCCTCGGGGCGACGGCGTACTCGGATCCGTCGTCCGTGGTCTTGGCCCGCGGTGGCGCCATCGACGTCGTCTGGCGATCCAGCTCCAGCACGCTGTGGGTCGCTCAGGCGTGCCCCGGCTGCGCGGCGCCGGCGATCCCCGTCTTCACTCCGGCGGGATAGCCCGCGCCGTTTCAGCGGCGGTGGCGATGGCTCAAACGAGGAGAGGTCTCAGGACGGTCTCGCTCCGCCACCGTTAAAGCTCCTGATAATGCATATTCTCACGATCTAGAGGTATGGTTGCGCCGCTCGTGGCGGGTCGCCCCTCCCCTTGATCGGTCTCGCTTGGAAGCGATCGCGACCGGGCTACACCGTCGCGCTCGTCGACGGTTCGGAAGTTCGCCAGGAGTTGAGCGCTTTGTCATTCGACCTCGGAGCCTCGAGAATGCTCGATGCGCTCCCAGGAGTGCTCGGGACCGACGTTGTCCGTCTGCACGTGAGAACCCAACACCCCGAGGCGCTGGCGACGTGGCGCGGGCTTGGTTTTCACGAGTCCGGCCGGCGGGGACGCTTCGAGCGCGTTGCGACCCACGGCGGTCAGGACACGAGCTGAGCGCATTCGGGTTGCGGTGATCTGGCGCCGCCACGATCAGGGATAGGGTTGTCGGCGATGGATATGGACCCTCGGATCATCAGGGCCGGCGGTCCCGCGCTCGGCTCGTTCCTGTCCCTGGCGGTCAAGTCCTGGCGGAGCGCGCTCGGGCGGAACCTGGCAGGCGTGTACGTCCACGGATCCCTCTCGACGGGGGCATTCAACCCACGCACCAGTGACATCGACGTCCTCGCCACCACGCGCACCCTCACCGACGGGCCGGCGAACGAGCGCATCCACGAGGTGCATCGTGCGATGCACGGGTGGGGCGATGATCGCTGGGCGGACCGCCTCGAGGCGGCCTTCGTTCCCGCCAAGGCGCTGGCGATGTCCGGCATCCCTCGCATCGCCGTCCTCGAACTGCACCCCGAGGAGGGGTTCAAGGTGCAGGCGCTCGGCTCCGACTTCACGATCCAGAAGCGGATCCTTCGCGAGCACGGCATCTCGCTGTACGGCCCCAAGATAAAGAAGATCGTGGCCCCGGTGACCACCGGGGAGCTCCGCGAGGCGCAGGCCGCAACCCTCCGCGAATGGTGGCTGCCCCAACTCGAGTTCCCCGGACAGCTGCTCAAGCGCGCCTACCAGGCCTACGCGGTGCTGACCATGTGCCGGGCGCTCTGCCTGCTCGCCACCGGCGAGGTCGTGACCAAGCCGGAGGCCGCCACCTGGGCATTGCTGGGTCCGTACCTCGAAGACTGGC
>PLDZ01000136.1:0-16486 GCA_003136295.1 Candidatus Dormiibacterota bacterium | reverse complement strand
CGAACGACGTGGACCGGCATGGGCCGGCAACGTCCCCGGCCCGACCGACTCGATGCCCGACCAGGTCGCACAGTTCCTCGACTGGTTGCGCGTGCAGCGCAACCGACCCCCTACCACGGTGCGTGCCTACCGTCAGGACCTGGCCAAGTTCGTGGCCTTCCTCCGGACCCGCCCACTCGCCGACGACCTCCTGTCCGGTGTCGACCGCCCGCTCCTGCGCCGCTATCAGATCGAGCTCGCCGACGTGCTGCCCAACCCGCGATCGCGTGCGCGGGCGCTGGTCGCGCTTCGACGGTTTCTCGCCTATGCCTACGACGAGGGATGGATCGCAGCGGAGCTGAGCCGTCAGGTCTCCGTACCTCGCTACGTCGTCGGCGACCCGCATCCCGTCCCGACCGACCACGTCCCGCGGCTGCTTGCCGCACTGCCCAGAGAGACGCTCCGCGACCGGCGCGACCGGGCCCTGATCCACCTGCTCCTCAGTACCGGGTGCCGGATCGCTGAGGCATGTGGCCTGGATCGCGGCGATGTCCGCCGCGAAGGGTTCCGGGTTTTAGGGAAAGGTGGCAAATACAGAACTGTGTACTGCACCGACGATGCATTCGCGGCAGTTGCCGACTATCTCAAGATGCGCGGGCCCGACCCCTCCCCTGCCCTGTTCATCAGCGTCGCGCGCGCCGACGTGCCACACGGACGGGCGCTCCCGCACAATCGCCTGACTACCGACGGTGCACGTCGGGCGCTCAGCGCGCTGCGCCGTCGCATGGGCGTCGATCCGGAGATGTTCGAACTCTTCAGCGAGCTCCGGACCCCGCACGCCGCCCGGCACACCGCGGCAACGACGCTCCTCGAGGCGACCGACGGCGACGTGCGCCTTGTCCAGGAGGTGCTCGGGCACGCCACGCTGGAGACGCTCAAGGTCTATACGGAGATCACCGACCGGCGCAAGCGCGAGGCATACCGCCGCCTCGGCGACTACCTCGACGAGGTGGCCGCCCGGGCGTGACGCGCCCTACCCTTCGTAGGGTCGCCAGGTATTTCCGAGCACGCGCACCACCCCGGAGCCGCTCTCCCGGCAAATGGCCAGCAGCTCGGCCCCGATCGGGGGATACATCTCGAGCTCCTCGAGAGCCTCGAATGGCTGCCACCTCGCATCGCGGAGCGACTTGTCGTCCTGGCCGACGGCAAGGGTGCCGCCTCGAAGTGTCCCCGCGTAGACGGCGTTGATGATGTGGCGGCCGCCGGGCTTGGGATCGATCGCCTCGCAGACGAGAAGGAGACGGCCGATCTCGACGTCGTATCCGGTCTCCTCGAGAAGCTCTCGCGCTCCCGCCGAAACCATGGTCTCGCCGGCGTCGACGCCCCCACCGGGGACGAGCCAGTACGAGCGGCCGCCCTTCTCGTGCCGGACAAGGAGCACCTTCCCGTCGCGCCAGATCAGCACACCCGCGCGAATCCTGATGGCGCGCTCGCTCATCGGAGGATTATCCGGCCCGGGCTGTCCAGCGCGAACTCACTTCTCATGCTTGACTCGAACATCCGTTCCCTGATACTGTCGTCGCCATGGAACATCCGTTCGGTGCAGGAACGTGATCCAGGACAGCCTCGGCCCCAATCGCTTCTCGCGTAAGCCGGATCGCCTCAGCCGGCCGAAGCGGCTGGCCCTCGTGGTGGCCTCCGCGGCCGCCGGGCTCGTCGTCGTCGGTGGCGTTGCCTATGCGGGATCCTCCACCACGAACGCTCGAGTGGTCGTGCACGCGGGCGACACGCTCTGGGGGATCGCCGCTTCGCACTATCCCGGCTCGAATATCGAACAGTCGATCTCCCAGATCGAGTCGGCGAATCACCTCAGCGGCGCGTCTATCAGGCCTGGCGAGACCCTGACCCTACCGGCACCCTGACGGGTCTCGGCAGCACCGGCTCTTCGGTCGTCCGGCCGTCGTCGATGTCGTCGAGCCATCGCGGCAGCCCCGATGGACGCGGGCGGGGCGCATCCAGCCTCGGACTCGATCCGCCCCCACCGCCACCCCCGCCGCCGTCGTCCTCGCGGCCGTCGGACCCGCTGTTGAGCAGGTTCATGAACACGACCCAGAACGCGGCAAAGAGCGCGATCTTGCTGACCAGCGCGATGCTCGCTCCGGCGACCTGCTGATCGGTCATGGCGTCCATGCCCACAAGCTGGGGGCCGGGGCCGTATCCCGGGTAGAGGACATGGCCTGCCAGAGCCACGATCAACCCTCCGAGCGTCTGCGGGATGGTGGCGAGCACGATGTAGCCGAGCTTGCCGAACCCGGTGAGCGCCCGAGCGGGCGGTGAGCATGGCGTCACGATGGGCCACCAGAAGAGGAGTGAGACGAGCAGCAGCGTCGCCTGCATCAGGTCGTACAGCCACCAATGGGCGAGCGCCGCGTCGTACGCAGGCGCCACGTGCCACGCGATGAAGCCGGCGTTCACCGCGATGATCGCGACGATGGGGTGCACGGCAATGCGGAGCGGGAACGGCACTGACCGGGGAGCGATCCCCGCGTTGCGCGGGAGCGAGAGCAGGAGGAGTGCGGGCACCGGGCCCATCAGGATCAGGACCTGTACCAGGTGGGCTGCGAGGAGGTAATGCTGAGCGAGCGTCGCCAGCGGGGTGATCCAGGTCAGAGCGAGCAGGCCGATCGCGCCGGCCAGTGCAACGCGCCTTCCCCGGCTCGGTGTCTCGGCGGATCGGCGCGCCACCCACAGCCATGCTGCGACGACGAGGACGATGAGCCCGAGCAGCAGCGGATCCAGGTTCACGGCGGTTGCTGGCGGGCGAGCCATGGCACTCAACGCTAGCGCACATCACGCAGTGCTGTCGCGACGCGGTACAAATGGGGCGAACGTAATGCGCCCCACCATCACCCGACTGCGAACACGCGCCTACCAGTTCTCACTCCGAACCGGGAAACGTCCCGATGATGTGCTCGGCGAGTTCGCGCAGCGCCCGATGCCGGGGATCGCGGTTGCCGAGCGCGGGCCCAACTACCTGGTGCTCCGGCCGCAGCAGCGCCGTCGCTACGGCGGCGACGTCGCAGTACTCCTCGGCCTGGCGATCATTCTCGCCGTGCTCATCCTCACGGCGGTGACCCCGGTGCTGATCCTGCTGCTGCCGCTCGCGCTGCTCCCGGGTGTGCCCTTGCTGATTGACAACCGTCCGGATCTCGCGATCAGCGCAGTCGCCGACGACCTCGGCGGTACGCGCGTCACCGTGCATGGGCAGGCGAGCTCGGAGCTCGCAGCCGCGCTGGACGCGTACCTTGGCTCACTCCCCCGGCTGTCGCTCGAGAACATCGGGAGTGGGCCGCAGGGGTAGCCGGGTCCCGTTTCGGTTCTGGCGCCTACTTCAGCAGACGGATGACGGCAACCACCACACCCTCGAGGTGCAGCTCGCGCGCGTAGATGGGCGCCATCGTGCTGTTCTCGGGCTGCAGGCGGATCCGGCCTGACTCGCGGAAGAAGCGCTTGACGGTGACCTCGCTCTCGCCTGTCTCCTCGTTCTCGAGCCGGGCGACGACGATGGTGCCGTTCGCGGGGGCATCACGCTGGGGGCGGACGACGACGATGTCGCCGTCGCGGATGCCGGCGTCGATCATGCTCTCGCCGTGGACGGTAAGCGCGTACGAGTCATCGCCGCCGGCGATCTCCGTACCGACGTTGAGATGCTCCTCGACGTTCTCCACGGCCAGGACGGGTGTCCCTGCCGCGACGCGACCCACCAGCGGGAGGTTGACGATGTTGTTGTGGCCGCGGGAGGCCTGGGGGTCGACGACCTCGACCGTCCGCGACTTTGCCGGGTCGCGTGTGATGAACCCGCGGGTCTCGAGGGTGTTGAGATGGTTCTGGACCGTTGAGGATGAGCTGAGGCCGACGGCTCGACCGATCTCCCGTACGGTCGGGGGGTATGCGTGATCGCGGCTGTGATCTCGTAGGAAGTCGAGGATTTGACGTTGCCGCGGGTTCAGGGAGTCAGGCATTGCTTTGAAACATCCTCCAGCCAGCTTGGGCGACCCGGAATGTAGCACGGGAGCCCAAAAAATGCAAACGGATGTTCTGGGGCGCTACGGCGCTTCCTCGGAGCCATGATCGCCGGCTTGGACGGCTGCCACCAGTCCGAGGACCTCGGTGAGCATCTCATCAACTGAGACGAGATCAGGTCGGATCCATGTGAGCCTGGTGTCGCGGCGGAACCACGTCCGTTGCGCTCGTGCGTAGCGCAGGGTTCGTCGAATCGTCGCCTGCATCGCCGCCTCGAGATCGATGTGCCCCTCGATGAGGTCGAGCGCTTCGCTGTACCCGATGCCGCAGGAGCCGATGACGGCGCGATCGAGCCCGCGGGCGAGCAACCAGCGCACCTCGTCCTGGATGCCACCGCTGTCGAACATGCCGGCGATGCGGTGCTCGATCCAGCGGACGTGCACCGAACGGGCGACGTCGAGACCGACCATCACCGCCGGCCGGCGCGCGGTGCGCCGCCGGGCTGTGACCACGGAGCCGCCCTTGGCGTCGAGGATCTCGAGGGCGCGGATCACCCGTCGCGGATTGCGCTGGTCGATCTCGGTCGCACCGCGCGGGTCCCGGGCACGGAGCTCGGCGGCAAGCGTGGCGAGGCCTTCGGGAGTTGCCGCCATTTCGGCGCGATCTGCGCGCCGGACCGGGTCGGGAGGNNGCCGCTCCAGGCTGCGGCGCGCCGCCATCAGCCAGTCCGCGACGGTGAACGTCTCGCCCGGGTCGCAGAGATCCAGCAGGTGGCATCGCACTCCGTGCAGTTCGGACGGCCGAGGCGCGCAGGTGCCGACGCGAAGCCCGCGGCGTACCTGCCGCGAGTCCGCGTTGAGTATCTCCGCCGGCGCGAGGGCCTGCGCGGTCGCGACGGCGAGCGCCGTCTTGCCCGAGCATGTCGGCCCGACGATGACGAGCATGCGTCGGGTCATCTGGACGGCCGCCGAAATGCACGCCGAAGCATGGCGTCGTCGAGGATGAGCACCGAGGGGCGGCCGTGGGGGCAGGTCGTTCCCCCCGGGGTGGCCACGAGTTGATCGAGCAGCCGTTGCTGGGCGACGACCTCGAGCCGGTCACCGAAGCGGACGGCTGCGTGGCACGCGACCAGGGCGGCAAGCCGATGCCGGCGCTCATCCATCCCGGCGTCGCGCTCATCGAGGCGGTCGATGATCTCGGCGACCAGCACCTCCGGGTCGGCATTCCCGGCGGTCATCGGCACCGCCGTGCAGCGAACCATCCCCGGGCCGAACTGCTCGATCGACAACCCGCATCGCGAGAAAAAGTCATGTTCGTCTGCAACTCGAGAGGCTCGGTCGGGTCCGCACTCCACCACCACCGGCATCAGCAGCAATTGGGAACCTGCGGTTTCGGGCATGTCCTGACGCCATCGCGCCAGCAGCTCCGTGTAGAGCACCTTCTCGTGCGCGGCGTGCGGATCCACGAGGACCACCATGTCGCCGGCGGTGGCGACGACGAATCCACTTCCCGCCTGGCCGAGCGCCTCCATGGCGGGGAGCGCCTGCCCCGGCGCTGGGACGGCCATGACGCCCGGCTGGGATGGCCCGTACGATGCGTGCTCGCCGGCTGGTTGTCCGAGCACACGTGATGCGGGCCGTCCGACGATGTTCACGTCGCCATCGCGAATTTCAAGCGTGCCGATCGCCAAGCCTGCCGGAATGTGGCCGTCGGCGCCGAGCGCGGGCGCGGCGCGCAAGGCTGCCCAGCACGCGCGCTGCACCGCGCTGAAGACGGCGCGCTCGTCGCTGAAGCGCACCTCCCGTTTGGCGGGGTGGACGTTGACGTCGACGGCTGCCCCGGACACCTCCACGACCACGACGCCGTACCCGTGGCGACCTCCGGGGATCAGCCCTCGGTATGACTCGTCGACCGCGGCAAGCAGCGCTCGGTTGTGCACCAGGCGGTGGTTCACGATAAGCACGAGCCCGCCGCGCGTCGCCCGGTGCGCGTGCGGTGAAGCGATCGCCCCGCCGATCGCAATCGTGCCGGGCGCATCCACATCAAGCAGGTCGCGCTCGGCCCGAACCCCGATGACCGCTCGAATCGCCTCGCGGAGCGTCCCTCCCGCGGTCCTCAGCACCGTGCGCCCGTCGTTGGTACAGGTGAAGGAGACCTCGGGGTGCGTCATCGCCAGGTCGGCGGCGACGCGAACCGCAGCGCTGCCCTCCGTCGCGACTGAGCGCAGGAATCGAAGCCGAGCGGGTGACGCTGCGAACAGCTCACAGACTTCGACGCGTGTCCCCGGACCGCTGGCCGCGGCGGTGCGGGAGAGCACCTCGCCGCTGCGGACATGCAGGGTGGCGCCGCCGGTCGCGTCGCGAGTTCGGGTGGTGAGACGCAGCTCTGACACCGCGGCGATGCTCGCCAGCGCCTCGCCGCGAAATCCGAGCGTGCGCACCCGCGTGAGGTCATCCGCGACGGCGATTTTCGAGGTGGCGTGACGCTCGACGGCGAGTTCCAGGTCGTCCGCCGCGATGCCGTTGCCGTCGTCCGCCACTGCGATGCGCACAAGACCGCCACCCTCGATGGTGATGTCGATGCGCGTCGCGTCCGCGTCGATCGCGTTCTCCACGAGTTCCTTGAGCACCGAGGCCGGTCGTTCGATGACCTCGCCCGCGGCAATGGCGTCGGCGACGACCTGCGGAAGCCTGCGTATCGGGGCGGCGGCAATCACGTCGTGGCCCTCTCGCGCAGCTCGGCCAGCTTGTTGAGCGCGGCGATGGGCGTCATCCCGTCGAGGTCGAGGGAGGCGAGCTCGCTCATCACGGGGTGCGGTTCGGGGTCGCTGATCGAAAGGGTCAATTGGTCGGAGCCATGGTCACTGCTCCCGCCAAGCGGGCGGTCACGCTCCTGGGCAGCGAGCAGCTGACGGGCGCGAACCAGCACGCCGCCCGGGATGCCGGCGAGCTTGGCGACGTGAACGCCATACGACCGGTCGGCCCCACCGGGGACGATGCGATGCAGGAACGTGATGTCGGCGCCGTCCTCGACCACTTCGACGCGCGCGTTGCGCACCCTCGGGAGATGCGTCGCGAGCACCGTGAGCTCGTGAAAGTGGGTCGCGAACAGTGTGCGGCAGTTCAGCCGTGGGTCGTCGTGCAGGTATTCCACGACGGCCTGAGCGATGCTCACGCCATCGTAGGTCGAGGTACCCCGACCGATCTCGTCGAGGATCACCAGGCTGCGTCCGGTCGCCTGCCGGAGGATCGCCGCAGTTTCTGCCATCTCCACCATAAACGTGGAGAGGCCGCCGCTCAGGTCGTCGTGCGCGCCGATACGCGTGAAGATGCGATCGCACACCCCGATCGTCGCCTCGTCGGCGGGGACGTAGGAGCCAATCTGTGCCAGCAGCACGATGCTCGCCGTCTGGCGGAGATAGGTGGACTTGCCCGCCATGTTCGGGCCAGTCAGAACAACGATGCGCGCGTCGCCGTCGAGGGTTACATCGTTGGGAACGAACCTGCCCGGGCCGAGCGTGCGCTCCACCAACGGATGTCGCCCGCCGGTGATCCGGAGGGTCGACGATGCGTCGATGGTCGGGCGCACCCAGTGCTCCTCCTCGGCGACCGTGGCGAGCGACTGGGCCACGTCCAGGATTGCCACAGCGGCGGCGGCGTCGGCGAGCGCACGCGCGTCGATCGCAACCCGCGCGGCCGCGCCGGCGAGCAACTCCTGCTCCCGCGCGATCGCGCGTTCGCGGGCGTGAAGCACGGTGGTTTCGTGCTCCTTGAGGTCGGGGGTGACGAAACGCTCTGCGCCGGCGAGCGTCTGCTTGCGCGAGTACCCGTCTGGGACGCGATCGCGATGCGCATTCGGGACCTCGATGAAATACCCGAAGACTCGGTTGTACCCGACGCGTAGGGATCGGATCCCGGTGCGCTCGCGCTCGCTTGCCTCCAGTGACGCGAGGTAGGTGCGCGCGGTGCTCCCCGCGGCGCGCAGCTCGTCCAGGTCCGCGTCCGCGCCGGCGCGGATGGCACCGCCGTCACTCGCGTTTGCCGGGAGGTCATCGCAGAGCAACCCGCGGAGGCTCTCCCCCAACCCTTCCGGCGCGCGGCAGTGGTTGGCGGCTTTCGTGATCTCGGCCGCCGCGTCGATCGCGCATGCCGCAATCCGCGTGGTCTCGAGCGCGGCGCAGGCGTCGCGAATCGCACCGAGATCCCGGGGTGTCGCCAGCTGCTGCACACATCGCGCCACCAGGCGCTCGAGGTCGCGCATGCCGCTGAGCGCGTCGCGAAGATGCCGTCGCCCGTCGCGATCTCCGAGCAGGGCGGCAATCGAGTCGAGACGCTCTGTGATCCGGTCCACATCGGTGAGCGGCTCCTGGAGGCGAGCGCGAAGCAGGCGCACGCCCATCGGCGTTCTCGTGGCGTCAAGGAGTTGGAGCAGCGAGGCGCCGCGCTGACCCAGCTGTGTGAACAACTCGAGATTGGTGCGGGTGTGCGCATCCAGGCGCATCGCGCCTTCGATCGGTCGGATCGCGATTCGGAGCAGGTCCTGACTGATCACGACATGCGCGCGCTCGCAATAGGCGAGGACAGCGCCCGCGGCTCGCAGCGATGTCGGAACCGCGGTCACGCCGAGGCCGTCGAGCGATACCGCACCAGTCGCACGCCGGATCCGTTCCTGGGCGCGCATGGTGTCGAACACGGCGGCGGCGAGCGGGGTCACGGTCGCAAGCGCCGCGAGCGCGGCGGGGATTGAGGTCGCCTCCTCGACGAGCAGCTCACTGGCGTCGAGGCGCGCCAGCTCATCGGCGACCACCGCGCTCCCCAGGTCGCCGTCGACCTCGAACAGTTCCAGGTGCTGGGTGTTGGGGTCGAATGCGGCGAAGCCGACCCGGCCGTGCGCTGCAAGCAGGGCGACGCAGCGCGATACGGCCGACGGGTCGAGCAACTCAGCTTCCACGACCATCCCAGGGCTCAAGACGCGCGTCACCTCACGGCGGACCAGACGGCCGGAGACCACCTCTCCGACCTGGTCCCAGATCGCGACACGCTGCCCGGCATCGAGCAGCTTGCGAATGTGCTGCACCACCGCCTGGTGGGGCACGCCACACATCGGCAGCCGGCCCGCTGCGCCAAACCCCCGGCCAGTCAATTGCACGCCGAGAATCAGTGCCGCGATCTCCGCGTCTGCGCCGAACATCTCGAAGAAGTCGCCCAGGCGGGCCAGGACGATCGCGTCGGGGTGGTCGGCCTTCACGGCGCGGTATTCGCGGAGGATCGGAGTGTCGCCGGCAGTCTCGAGGTCGAGCGTCGTGCGGCGGGGCTCCGGTACCGCCGCGTTGAGGTGCGGAGCCCGAGCCTTCGAGCTCGTGCTCACGCCGCCTTGCCGGCCGGCTGCGCCTGCAACTGCCATGCGCTCGACGCGACAACCTGCGCAGTGTGCAATTCGCCCGGGATCGCGACGCCTGCTGGAAGCCAGGCGACCTTGTTCTCCCTGGTCCGGCCGTACGGCCTGCCGTCCTCGGCGATGCCGTCGACCAGGATCTCCACCGTGGACCCGACGTACTGCGCGTTGCGAGCCGCCGCGATCTTCCGCTGAACAGCGAGGAGATGGTTGAGCCGGGCTTTCTTCTCATNNAGGTGCACGGTGTCGAAACGCAACTCGCGCATCAGCGATTCGGTGGCGGCGAACTCCGCTTCGGTCTCACCACAGAAGCCGACGATGATATCGGTGCTCAAGGCGAGGCGTGGGCCGACCGTCCCGACCGCGGCCTGGATCTTGTCGCGGTACTCGTCGACGCTGTACAGCCGGCGCATCCGCCGGAGCAGGTTGTCATCGCCCGCCTGTACTGGAAGGTGGAGCTGCTCGCACACCGTCGAAAGATCGCGCATCGCCGCGAAGAGCTCCGGCACGGCGTTGCGTGGATGCGAGGTCAAGAAGCGCACCCGCCACAGCCCTGGCACGGCGTCGACGGCGGCAAGGAGCTCGGGCAGACGGGCGTGACGCTGCTGGTCGTGATATGAGTTCACGTTCTGTCCAAGCAGCGTGACCTCACGCACGCCCTGGGCGACGAGGCGTTCGACGTGTGCCACCACCTCGGAGAGCGGGCGGCTGAGCTCGCGACCTCGAACGAAGGGAACGATGCAGTACGTGCACATCTCGTTGCAGCCACCCATGACCGCAACGTAGGCGCTCAACCGGTCCGATGCCGGCACGATCACCGGCCCGTCGAGATTCGGGGCATGGAGCGCCTGGAGCTTGGCCAGGAACCCGTCAGGCTCGCGGACGTCGAAGACGTAGTCAAGCTCGGGAAGCCGGTCGAGCAGCGCCTCGCCATGCTCGACGGCCATGCACCCGGTGAGTGCGATCGCCCGGCCGGGGCGGGCGCGTTTCCAGGGAATCAGCTCGCGGAACTTTCCAAAGACCTTCTGCTCCGCATTGGCGCGCACGGTGCAGGTGATCAGCACCGCGATGTCGGAGTCGTCGAGCGCGGTTTCGGGGATGCATCCGATGTCGGCGATGTGGGCCGCCAGCTCCTCGCGGTCAGCGTCGTTCATCTGACACCCGATATGCCAGAGATGGACGCGCGGTGCCCTTCCGAGCGCGGGCACCTGAGGCTCGCGGCGCGGCGCCCGCGCGATCAGCGGGAGGGGCCTGAAACCTCGCGCGGAGTCACTGAGGATGGGTACCGGGGTGGGCATCGTCGAAGCCTAGCAGTGTGCCCGGGGGCGCATCGGGCGTGCCGGCCGGAGTTAGCGGACTTCGACGACCAGACGGATTCCGGTGCGCTCCTCACCGTCGATGGAGATGTCGATGAACGAGGGAATGCACACCAGGTCAAGCCCGCCTGGCGCGACGTAGCCACGCGATATGGCGATGGCCTTGATCGCCTGGTTGATCGCCCCGGCGCCGATCGCCTGGACCTCGACCTTCTTCTGGGTACGCACCACACCGGCGATCGCGCCGGCGACGGCGACGGGCTTGCTCGTTGCTGAGACTTTGAGAATTTCCAATGGGGATGTCGCGCCGGGGGCGTCAGATGAAGGCGGTGAGTAGTACGTCGACATTATCGGCCGCGATTGTCGCCCTCCGCACCGATGAGCACAGACGAGCGCGATGCAATCGTTACTTCGCGTACTCCACGCTGCGCGTTTCGCGCAGGACGACCACTTTGACGCGGCCGCTGTAGCTCCCCTCACCGTGCAGGCGCTTGGCGATCTGGCGAGCCATGATCTGCGCCTCATCATCGCTGATCTCGTCCGGTTTGACGAGAACCCGAAGCTCCTTGCCGGCCAGCACCGCAAAGCTGCGCTCGACTCCGCGGAACTCGTTGGAGATCGCCTCGATGCGTTCCAGCCGCTTGATGGTCGAGGCCAGCGACTCCCTGCGTGCGCCCGGCCGGGCGGCGCTGATGGCGTCGGCGATCATGAGAATCGCCGCGGCAGGCGACCGCGGCTCCTCGTCGTAGTGATGCGAGCGCACAGCCTGCACGACCGCCGCAGGACGGCCGAGGCGCGCGAGGATCTCGCCGCCGATGATCGCGTGCGGACCGTCGACATCGTGTTCAACCGCCTTGCCGATGTCATGGAAGAGGGCTGCCTCTTTGGCGGTCTGTTCGTCGAATCCGATCTCCGCGGCGATCATGCCCGCGATTGCAGCGGTGTCCTGGCTGTGCGAGAGCACGTTGTGGCCGTACGAGTTCCGGTATCGCAAGGTGCCGAGCAGGCGAGCCAGCTCGGGATGCACGTTGGTGAGGCCGATGTCCTGACAGGCCTGCTCGCCCTCGTGCTTGATCTGTTGGGCCAGCTCGTTGCGGGCCTTGACGACCATCTCCTCGATGCGCGCCGGATGGATTCGCCCATCGCTGAAGAGGCGTTCAAGGGTCGCTCGGGCGATCTCGCGGCGCACTGGGTCGAACGAGCTGAGCACGATCGCCTCGGGGGTGTCATCGACGATGACGTCCACGCCGGTCGCCGCCTCGAGAGCGCGGATGTTGCGGCCCTCCCGCCCGATGATCCGGCCCTTGAGCTCGTCCGAGGGAAGATGGACGACGGTGACCGACGCCTCCCCGCTCTGCTCCGACGCCTGGCGCTGCATCGCCGCGATGAGAATCTCGCGGCTGCGATCCCCGGCCTCCTGACGGACCTGGGCCTCTGACTGACGGATCAGCTCGGCGATCTCGGGAACAAGCTCGCCCTCGACGCTGCGCACGACCTCAACGCGGGCCTCCTGCTCGGAGAGTGCGGCAACCCGCTCGAGCTCTCGCGTGATGAGCGCCCGCTCGTCCTCGACGGTCTGGCGNNTCGCGCAGCCGGCGCTCGAGCCCCTCCTCGCGCTGGTTGGTTCGTTGCTCCAGCCGTGCGATCTCCGCACGGCGCTCGCGAACCTCCGCTTCGGCTTCGTCGCGACGTCGAGCCGCCTCTTCCTTCGCCGCGAGGAGCACCGATTTGGCTTCCTGCTCAGTCGCCCGGACTTGCTCGAGACGGCGTTCAGCATCAGCGTCGTGCGTCAGACGGCTTTGCGCCACGCTTCTGCGCGCGTACACAAGTGCTGCAGCCGCGAACGCGGCCGCAACAATCACTAGCCCTACCAGGGCGAGGATCTCGGTACCGATGGGATGGAACCTCGGAGGTCGGGCGCGATGCGCCCTGCTTGGATTGCCTCACGTCGGGGAGGGGACCGGGGCGAGACCCACAGCGTCTCGATGATCCGGTCGGGGCCGGCCCGCTTCTGGCCGGTCGTTCACGACGGAAGACATTCCCATTGTACGAGGCAAAGGGGTTACTCGCATATTTCGATCAATACGCCGTGGCGGGCTACCCTAGGAGCGTGAGCGACCGGGAGGTTGTCAACGTGCTCGAAGCACCTGGCGAGGATGAGCTGCGCCATACAGCCCCAAGAGCGATTGGTGCGTTGCTCGTTGCCAGCGGTCTGCTCCGCGTCGGCGCGGTGGGTGTCGGCGTGGCCGTCCAGTTCCGGATCAGCGACCTCGCGGGTGGCAGACCGAGTGGCGTTGCCATCGGCCTGGTGGGCGCATCTCAGGCCGCAACGGAGATGGTGTTCGCGCCGATCCTCGCTCGCTACGCGGATAAGTTCGGACGCCGGATCTTCCTCGTGCTGGGTCCGGTCATCTGCGTTGTCGCCGTCTTGCTGCTCTACCTCGGCGTGCGGCCGGCGCAGCTGGGTGGCGCACGACTGCTCGAGGGTCTCGGCGCGGCCGCGTTCGTGCCGGTCGCGTTGGGCACGGTCGCGGCCGCGACCTCTGGCGATCGTCGCCGCCGCGCCGGCGCCAGCGGCGCATTTGAGGCGTCAACGCTGATCGGGTACGCGGGTGGATTCGGACTCGGCTCGGCCGCCTACTTCGGACTCCACCGCGGGGCGTTCATCCTGCTTGCGGGGTTGTATGCGTGCGCGGCAGCGGTGTGCTTCATCTTCGTTCCGCGCATCCCACCGCTACCGGTGCACTCGCTGCGCACGGTCCTGCACGCCGCCTTCGGGCCCGGTCCGATGCGCACCTTCCTCCCGGCCTGGATCATGTCGTTCGCACTGATCGGCGCGTTCGTCGCCAATCTGCCGGCGCTGCTTCACCACCGAGCGATGCCGTCACAGTCGTTGATGCATCACTTCGATGTCCGGGTCATCGGCCTGTTCCTGGTCGGCTGGATCGCCATCTTTCTGATCGGGATCATCCTATGGACACCTTTCGTTGCCCGGCTGGGTCCGGCAATCGTCATGCGGCGAGCGGTCCCCGGAGCCTGGTTGACGATGGCGGCGCTGTTCGCGATCAATCATCTGCAGTTCATCGGCATGCTGCTCATGGTGCCGTTCCTGGTGCTCGGCATCATGTGGCTTGCGGGCTTCGGCCCCGCCGCGGTGAACTATCTCGCGGATTGCTCGGAGAGCTTGAGTGCCGATCGATCAGCGCTCATGTCGTTCTACACCGTGGCGCTGGCCGGCGGTGGCGCGATCGGAGCAGTCATCGGCGGGTTTGCGGCCCATCTGCTCTACATCGACGGCCTGGTGATCCTCGGGCTGCTGCTCTCAACGGCGACGTTCTTCACCCTGGGCCCGGTGGTGCGCTTCGAACGCAACACCACGTCCCTCGCCGGCGCCTGAGTCCGGCCCTACCAGGCCCAGACTTCAGGGGCGGGTCCCGGACCGGGGAAGATCGCTTCCAGCTCCGCGAGCGCGGCGTCGTCCAGGCGGACGTCGAGGGCATGGAGGTTGCTCTGGAACTGATCGATGGTTCGTGGCCCGACGATCGGTCCGGTGACGCCAGGCTGGCGCAGCAGCCAGGCAAGCCCGACCGCTGACGGATGCTCCCCAAGACGNNGAGCGGCCGGTGTCGCGTTGCTTGGCGAGGATGCCGCCGAGCAGGCCGCGCATCAACGGGCTCCAGGCGATGATGCCGACACCGTAATGCACTGCTGCCGGCACCACCTCCTCCTCGACGTGGCGCTCGACGAGGTTGTACAGGCACTGCTCGCTGACGAGGCCGAGAAAATGACGGGCTCGCGCTGACTCCTGGGCCTGGGCGATCGTCCAGCCCGCAAAGTTCGATGAGCCGACGTAGAGCACCTTCCCCTGTTGGACCAGCACTTCCATCGCCTCCCAGATCTCGTCGAACGGTGTGCTCCGGTCGACGTGGTGCATCTGATAGAGGTCGATGTGATCCGTCTGCAAGCGCCGCAGCGAGCCTTCGCATGCATTTCGAATGTTGCGGGCAGACAGGTACGTGTCGTTGGGCCAGTCGCTCATCGATCCGTACAGCTTGGTGGCGATGACCACCTTCTCGCGCCGTCCGCCCCCCTGCGCGAACCACCGGCCGATGATCTGCTCGGTGATGCCCTCACCCTTCTTCCAGCCGTAGACGTTGGCGGTATCGAAGAAGTTGAGACCCGCATCAAGCGCGGCATCCATGATCNNCGGCTGACGGAGAGTCCGGAACGGCCGAGGTGCGTGTACTCCATGGATTCAGTCTGACAGTCAGGTCAATCCGCGCAGCACCCGGGCGACGAGTGATGAGGAGAAGCCTCGGCGCTGCAGCGCACCTGCGACCCCCATGCGCGCCCGCTGATCGCCAGATCCGAGCGTCCGCGTGCGCGCCCACAGCTGTTGAGCAACCATCATGGCAGCCGCTTCCTCGGTGTCGTTCTGGCCGTCGAGCGCCTCGGTGATGAGCTCGGCGGCGACTCCCTTCGCCTTGAGATCAGCGGCGACCCGCGCTCGCCCGTGTCCGGCGCGGCGATGCCGCGCTGCGACTGACGCGGCCATCGCCGCGTCATTGATGTAGCCGGCGTCCGCGCAGCGGCGAACCGCGTCGGCGGCCGCCTCGGCGGAGTACCCGCGGCGCTCGAGTTTGCGCTGCAGTCCTGCCGCTGACTGGCCGGCGCCACGAAGGATGCGCAGGGCTGCATCCTCCGCGGCGTCAGCACTGTCGGGCAGTGCCGGCGGAGCGAGGTCCCTCACGATCGCCGCGTCCCGCGCGTCAGGGGATGGGTGCGGGGAGCGGTGGGGCTTCGCCGTTCAACTCGACCACGGCATCGTGCAGCACCGGTTCCGGCAGCGCGGCGATACGAACCTTCGCCGCCACCTCCTCGAGCAGGTCGGGGTTCTGGCGCAAAAAGTCGCGCACGTTTTCGCGGCCCTGTCCGAGACGCATGTCCCCGTAGGAGAACCAGGCACCGCTCTTGTCGATGATGTGTGCGTCGATTGCCATGTCAAGCACGCTTCCCGCGTATGAGATGCCCTCGTTGTAGAGGATGTCGAACTCCGCGGAGCGGAACGGCGGCGCGACCTTGTTCTTGACAACCTTGACTTTGACGCGGCTGCCGACCACATCGAGCCCCTGCTTGATGGAGTCGATCTTGCGAATGTCCATGCGCACCGAGGCGTAGAACTTCAGTGCCCGGCCACCGGTCGTGACCTCGGGATTGCCGAACATCACACCGATCTTCTCGCGGAGCTGGTTGATGAAGATGACCGACGTGTGGGAGCGGCTGATCGCGGCCGTCAGCTTGCGCATTGCCTGCGACATGAGCCGGGCCTGCAGGCCGACATGGCTGTCCCCCATCTCACCGTCGATCTCGGCCTTGGGAACCAGTGCGGCGACCGAGTCGATCACCACGACATCGACGGCACCGCTGCGCACCAGGACCTCGACGATCTCGAGAGCCTGCTCACCGGTATCCGGCTGCGAGATCAGCAACTCCTCGGTGTTCACCCCGATGCGCGACGCGTACTGTGGATCGAGCGCGTGCTCAGCGTCGATGAAGGCGGCGACGCCACCGCGGCGCTGCGCCTCGGCGATGATGTGCAGGGTGAGTGTCGTCTTTCCGGAGGATTCAGGGCCGTACACCTCGACGATGCGGCCACGCGGAATGCCGCCGACGCCGAGCGCGATATCCAGGGTCAACGCACCGGTCGGGATGATGTCGATGTGCTGAGCGTGCACGTCGCCGAGACGCATGATCGCTCCCTTTCCGTGGGCTCG
>PLDZ01000215.1:8482-9006 GCA_003136295.1 Candidatus Dormiibacterota bacterium | reverse complement strand
GTCTCCAGCACCTGGCCGAGATTCATGCGGCTCGGCACGCCGAGTGGATTGAGCACGATCTCGACAGGGGTGCCGTCCGGCAGGTATGGCATGTCCTCGATGGGCATGATTCGGGCGACGACGCCCTTGTTGCCGTGGCGGCCTGCCATCTTGTCGCCCTGGGCGATCTTCCGCTTCTGGGCGACGTAGACGCGCACCAGTTCGTTGACGCCGGGCGGGAGCTCGTGGTTGCTCTCCCGGCTGAACACCTTGACGTCCACGACGATGCCGCGCTCACCGTGCGGGACGCGCAGCGATGAGTCGCGAACCTCACGTGCCTTCTCACCGAAGATGGCGCGCANNAGGCGCTCCTCCGCGGACAGCTCGGATTCACCCTTGGGCGTGATCTTGCCAACGAGGATGTCACCGGGATGCACCTCCGCGCCGACGTAGATGATGCCGCGCTCGTTGAGGTTCTTCAGCGACTCCTCGTTGATGTTGGGAAGATCGCGCGTGATCTCCTCGGCACCGAGCTTGGTGTCGCG
>PLDZ01000215.1:634-8477 GCA_003136295.1 Candidatus Dormiibacterota bacterium | reverse complement strand
GCGACCAGCATGTTCCGGCCGAGCGCGAGCTCGCCGCCATCAGTCGATGGACCGTCGGCGAGCACATCGCCCGCGGCGACGTGGGTGCCGCTGAAGACGGTGATGCGCTGCGACAGGCAGGTTCCCTGATTGCTGCGCACGAACCTGTGGACGCCGTACCACTGGTCCGGGCCACCATCGTCGGGNNACCACGGTTCCCGGCTTGCGTACAAGCACCATCTCGCCGGAGTTGCGAGCG
Source organism: Candidatus Dormiibacterota bacterium (assembly GCA_003136295.1). Taxonomy (GTDB): domain Bacteria; phylum Chloroflexota; class Dormibacteria; order Aeolococcales; family Aeolococcaceae; genus Palsa-851. The sequence goes on along the minus strand of PLDZ01000215.1, from coordinate 8,239 downwards.
GCGTGGCTCTCCATGCCGGTGCCGACGATCGGCGACTCGGTGACCAGCAGCGGGACCGCCTGCTTCTGCATGTTGGATCCCATCAGCGCGCGGTTTGCGTCGTCGTGCTCGAGGAACGGGATCAACGCCGTGGCGACGCTGACGATCTGCTTCGGTGAAACATCCATGTAGTCGACGACACCGATGGGCAGGTCCTTGAAGGTATGGCGTGTGCGGCAGGCGACGTGCGCCACCGCGAAGTGGCCCTGCTCGTCGACAGGTGCATTGGCTTGTGCGACCGTGTACTTGTCCTCCTCATCGGCGGACAGAAAGACGATCTCGTCGCTCACCCACGGCGTGCCCTTCTCGTCCTTGTACACGCGGCGGAACGGCGTTTCGATGAAGCCGAACTCATTGACGCGTGCGAAGGTTGCGAGCGAGCCGATCAGGCCGATGTTCGGGCCTTCCGGCGTCTCGATCGGGCAGATGCGGCCGTAGTGGCTCTGGTGCACGTCGCGCACGTCGAACCCTGCGCGTTCGCGCGAGAGTCCGCCTGGTCCGAGAGCCGACAAGCGGCGCTTGTGAGTCAGCTCCGCAAGCGGGTTGGTCTGGTCCATGAACTGCGACAGCTGGCTGGACCCGAAGAACTCCTTGATGGCCGCGACCACCGGTCGTGCGTTGATCAGGCTCGCGGCCGTAATCGTGCCCGAGTCGCTGATGGTCATGCGCTCCTTGATGATCCGCTCCATGCGGATCAGGCCCATGCGGAACTGGTTCTGCAGCAGTTCGCCCACGGCGCGCACGCGACGGTTGCCGAGGTGGTCGATGTCGTCCGCCTCTCCGTGGCCGTTGTTGAGCTGGATGACCTTGCGGATGATCGACACGAAGTCCTGGTTGTCGAGCACTCGGCGATCCTTGTCCCACGCGCGCTCGCGCGCCTCTTCCTCGCTGATGCCGAGGTTCTTGTCGAGCTTGAACCGGCCGACCTTGGAGAGGTCGAAGCGGCGTGCGTTGAAGAAGAGCGAGTTGAGCAGGTTGCGCGCGTTCTCCACCGTTGGCGGATCGCCCGGGCGGATCTTGCGATAGAGCTCGACGAGCGCCTCCTCGACCGTCGTGCTGCCGTCCTTCTCGAGCGTCGCCGCGATGTACTGGTGTTCCGGATCCTCGTCGACGTCCGCGAAGAACGCGCGGATGTCGTCATTGCTCGCGTAGCCGATGGCGCGCACGAGCGTGGTGACCGGGACCTTGCGCTTGCGGTCGATCTTGACCGTCAGAACGTCCTTGCTCGACGTCTCGACCTCGAGCCACGCACCACGGTTCGGGATCAGCTTGGCCGCGTAGAGCAGCCGCCCGGTGGTGCGGTCCTCGGCGGCGGTGAAGTAGACGCCAGGCGAGCGGACGAGCTGCGAGACGACGACCCGCTCGGTGCCGTTCACGATGAACGTCCCCTCGCCGGTCATCATCGCGAAGTCGCCCATGAAGACCTCGGCTTCCTTGATCTCGCCGGCGTTCTCGCCGGTCTTGATATGCAGCCGGGTTTGGATCCGGAGTGGGGCGGAGAAGGTCATGTCCCGCTGACGGCAGTCCTCTTCGTCGTATTTGGGCTCCCCAAATTCGTAGTCGAGAAAGCGCAGCTCGTAGTTCTTTCCGGTGTAGTCCGTGATCGGGTTGATCTCGTTGAACAGCTCCCGGAGACCTTCTCTCTTGAACCACTCAAATGAATCAAGCTGGGTCTGGATNNAGTTCCCCCGAGAAGGAATGCGCGCGGGCACGCGCGGCGACGGGCACAATCCCGTATCGTAGCAAAAACCCGCGCAGAACGGCCTTGCCTGTGCGTTCGAGCCACTTGACGCGCTTTCGCAGGGGCCTCGAGACGAGCTACGCGATTGTATCGGACGCGACGGATTTGAGGCGTCCGGCGCCTGTGCCGGATCGCCTCGCCGGTCTCGGCTTGAACTGGCCTACTTGATCTCGACGGTGGCGCCTGCCTCCTCGAGCTTCGCCTTGGCGCTATCGGCCTCGGCCCTCGCGACTCCCTCGCGCACCGCCTTGGGGGCGGCATCGACGAGATCCTTCGCCTCCTTGAGGCCGAGTCCGGTGATCTCGCGAACCGCCTTGATGACGTTGATCTTGGCGTCGCCNNTTGACGACGTCAAGGACGGTCCAGGTCTCCAGCGCGTCGACGAACTCCTCGGGGGTGAGGGACTTGGTGGCCATCGGGTTCTCCTTAATGACTCTCGAATCTGATCGGGTGGCGCCGGCTACGCGGCGAGCTTGTCGCGGTAGGCCTCGAGGGTCGCCGCGAGCGTGGAAAGGGGCGCATCGAGCGCTGCCGCGAGGGTGGAAAGTGGTCCGAGCAAGGCAGCCGCAAGACGGCTGAGGAGCACATCGCGGGACGGAAGCTCGGCCAGTGTTCGCACGTCGTTCCCGTCCAGGACCTGGCCCTCGGCGAGCCCGGCGACGAGCGGCAGCGTCCGCGTCGTGCGGAAGTGATCGAACAGGATGCGAGCTGGGGCGGAGAGGTCGCCGTACCCGATGGCCAGGCCAACCGGGCCGGTCAGGACGTCCGCGAAGCCGGCGGAGCCGGCATCCACGGCCGCACGCCTGGCCAGCGTGTTCTTGACGACGATGTAGTCGATCCCCTCGGCCCGGAGGCGCCCGCGCAGGTCCTCGAGCTGCCGGACGGTCAGCCCGCGGTAGTCGGTGACGACCGCCGAGGTGGCTCGCGAGAGCATCTCGGTCAATTGGGTCACGGCCGCGACCTTGCGCGAACCTGCCCTCGTCACCTCGGCCTTGCCGGCACTGGTTGCTGCCATTGCTGCCTCCGTCGGTGCCGTGCCTCCGCCGAAAGCGGGATCACGGCCCCGGTGCGCACCGCTTGGCGCGATCCGGCAGCCTTGCCCACCTGCGCAGGAGATTGAGCGGGACGCGGCCCGCGCCTGCGGTCTTCGGCGAACGGACGACGGCGTGTCGTCTTCTGGAAGGCCGACAGCGTAGCAGGCGTAGCCCGGTTGTCGCGGGCGCGCGACCAGAGGAACGCTCGGACCGGCCCACACTGACGCTGTGCTCGGTTCACTCACGGACCGGCTACCGCGAATCCTGCCGCCCTCGCGCGCAGGCGACGCGATCCATTCGCCGACCGCCCGCCCGATCTCGGTCAGCCGTGAGGTGCTCCTGTTCGTGGTCGGGTGCGCGCTCGCCGCCGCTCTGATCGGGGGTGCGAGCTTCTGGGTGGTCAACCGGTCTGCGACGGCGCTGGCGATCAACGACGCCGAGGTCATCACCCAGATCGACGCCGACGGGATCGTCGCGCCACTGCTGACCCCGGCGCTGATCGCGGGCAACCCGGCCGCGATCGCCAATCTCGACACGGTAGTGGCCGAGCGCGTCCTCAGCGCTCGCGTCGTCCGGGTCAAGCTCTGGACCGCCACCGGAAAGATCGTGTATTCGGACGCGAAGGGCCTGGTCGGCGAGACCTTCGCGCTCGGGGAAGGCGAGCAGGCGGCGCTCGTCAGCGGCAAGACGGATGCCGACGTGAGTGATCTCTCGCGCCCCGAGAATCGCTACGAGCGCACCTTCGGGACCCTTGTGGAGGTCTACCTGCCGGTTCGCGCGGCCGATGGCACCAAGCTCCTCTTCGAGACCTATCAGCGAGACAGCGCGATCCAGGCCGACCAGCAGCGCATCTGGGGCGGCGTCTTCCCGGCGCTGGTCGCCGGTCTCGCACTCCTGTTCATCGTCCAGGTGCCGTTGAGCTGGCGCCTGGCCCGCCGCCTGCAGAGAAGCAGCCGCGACCGCGCCGCGCTGCTCCAGCGAGCCATCGACAGCTCGGAAACCGAGCGCTGGCGGATCGCCGGGGATCTTCATGACGGGCCGGTCCAGAACCTCACCGCCGTGAGCCTCACGCTCGGCTCGGCCGCGATGCGGCTGTCGGGCCCGAAGCGCCAGGCGCCGACCCACGACGAGCTGGTGAGTGTGATGCAAACGGCATCGGCCGAATCGCGAACCGCCATCCGCGAACTCCGGACGATGATCATGGAGATCGCGCCGCCAGACCTCGACCGCGGCGGCCTCGACGGGGCACTCGGAAGACTGGTCACCGTCGCCCGGGAGCACGGACTGGTCGCGAGGCTCGAGACCCATGTCTCGATCGAGAGCCACCCCCTCGACGACCTCGCGCTGGTATACCGCGCCGCGCAGGAAAGCGTTCGCAACGTCATCAAGCACGCCCGGGCCACCAGCGTGACCATCCGTCTGACCCGGAACCGCGGGAGTCTGACCCTCGACGTCATCGATGACGGCAGCGGGTTCAGCAGCGAGGACCTCAGACGGCGGCAGCTGAACGGGCACGTCGGACTCTCGCTGCTCCAGGAGCGCGTTGCCGAGGCGGGCGCAACCGTTGCGATCATCTCGGCTCCCGGCAACGGCACCACCATCCGGCTGCAGCTCGCGAAGTCCTGAAGCGCCGTGGTCACGGCCGGGATCGCGGTTTGACGTGTGAACTCAACCTCTGGTAGGCTTTCGCTTCGCTCCACGAGCTTTCCTCGTATTCGCGCGCGCTGTTTCGTGGCAGAGCGCAATTCTCTTAAACGGACGGTCGTGCCTACCTTTCAGCAGCTGGTCCGCAAGGGCCGCACCAAGCCGACGCACAAGACGAAGGCCCGGGCGCTTCGGGGATGTCCCCAGCGCCGCGGAGTCTGCGTCCGCGTGTACACGACCACGCCCAAGAAGCCCAACTCGGCGCTTCGCAAGGTGGCCCGTGTCCGGCTGACCACCAAGGTCGAGGTCACTGCCTACATCCCTGGCATCGGCCACAACCTCCAGGAGCACTCGGTCGTGCTCATTCGCGGCGGTCGCGTCCGCGACCTCCCCGGCGTTCGCTACCACGTCATTCGTGGAACGCTCGACGCCGCCGGCACCAAGAATCGCAAACAGGGCCGCAGCAAGTACGGCGCCAAGCGCGAGAAAAAGGCGAGCTGACCACCCATGCCACGCCGTGCGCGCATTCAGAAACGCGTCATCCTGCCCGACCCGATCTACGGGAGCGTCGGACTGGCGAAATTCGTGAACTGCATCATGCTCGCCGGTAAGAAGAGCATCGCCGAGAAGATCGTCTACGACTCGTTTGAGAAGATCCGGCGCTCCTCGCGCAAGGAGCCCCTCGATGTCTTCGACCAGGCGATCCGCAACGTCACGCCGATCCTCGAGGTCAAGCCGAAGCGGGTTGGGGGCGCCACATACCAGGTGCCCGTCGAGATCCGCCACGATCGGCGCCAGGCGCTCGCCCGGCGCTGGATCATCCGCTACGCGCGGGGCCGGGGCGGCAAGAGCATGTCGGAGAAGCTCGCCGGCGAGCTGATGGACGCGGCCAACGGTGTTGGCGCCTCGATCAAGCGGAAGGAAGACACCCACAAGATGGCCGAGTCGAACAAAGCCTTCACGCACTTCCGGTACTGACATGGCGGTTGCAGTGGCGGCGCGCGCGTTCCCCCTCGAGAAGACCCGGAACATCGGGATCATGGCCCACATCGACGCGGGCAAGACCACGACGACCGAGCGCGTCCTGTTCTATACCGGCCGCATCCACAAGATGGGCGAGGTCCACGAGGGCGCCGCGACCATGGACTGGATGGTCCAGGAGCAGGAGCGTGGGATCACGATCACCTCGGCGGCGACGGCTGCCGAGTGGCGCGGCCACCGTATCAACATAATCGATACGCCCGGGCACGTGGACTTCACCGTCGAGGTGGAGCGGAGCCTGCGCGTCCTCGACGGCGCGGTGGCGGTCTTCGATGCTGTGGCGGGGGTCGAGCCCCAGTCCGAGACCGTGTGGCGGCAGGCTGATCGCTACGAGGTTCCGCGCATCTGCTTCATCAACAAGATGGACCGGATCGGAGCGAACTTCTATGCGGCGGTGACCTCCATCAAGGACCGTCTCGGCGCGCACGCGGTGCCCATCCAGCTCCCCATCGGCGCCGAGGCGGAATTCAGGGGAATGGTCGACCTCGTCACCGAGGAGGCGATCGTCTACACCGACGATCTCGGCACCAGCCTGAGGCGCTCGGAGATCCCGGAATCGATGCGCGAACTGGTCGCGCAATACCGGCACGATTTGCTCGAGGCCGTCGCCGAGTCCGACGACGAGCTGATGATCAAGTACCTCGACGGCGAGACCTTGACGGCTGCCGAGATCATTCGCGGCCTTCGTGCCGGCACCGTCGATACCAAGCTCGTCCCGGTCCTCTGCGGCTCGGCGCTCAAGAACAAGGGCGTCCAGCCGATGCTCGACGCGGTCGTCGACTTCCTTCCGTCACCGCTTGACCGGCCGTCAGTCGAGGGTGCCGCTGTGGAAGGTGAGGCCGCCGCGATTCGCAACGCCAGCGACAGCGAGCCGTTCGCGGCGCTCGCGTTCAAGATCGCAACCGACCCCTTCGTCGGCAAGCTGACCTTCTTCCGCGTCTACAGCGGTGTGCTGCGCAGCGGCTCGTACGTCTACAACGCCACCAAGGGCGAGCGCGAGCGCGTCGGGCGCCTGCTCCAGATGCACGCGAACCATCGCGAGGAGATCGAGGAAGTGCGCGCCGGCGACATCGCGGCGGCGATCGGACTGCGCAAGACCACCACGGGTGACACGCTCTGCGACGAGAAGTATCCGATCGTCCTCGAGCAGATCACCTTCCCGGAGCCGGTGATCTCGGTGGCGGTGGAACCGAAGACCAAGGCCGAGCAGGACAAGATGGGCATCGCGCTCCAGAAGCTCGCTGAGGAAGACCCCACCTTCCGCGTTCGCACCGATGAGGAGACCGGACAGACGGTCATCTCCGGAATGGGTGAGCTGCACCTCGAGATCATCGTCGACCGCATGCTTCGCGAATTCAAGGTCGACGCCACCGTCGGCAAGCCCCAGGTGTCGTACCGGGAGACGGTCACCGCGAAGGCGCACGGCACCGGGCGTTTCGTCCGCCAGTCCGGTGGCCATGGGCAGTACGGCCACGTCGAGCTCGAGATCGAGCCCAATCCGGGCAAGGGATTCGAGTTCGTCAGCAAGATCACCGGCGGCTCGATTCCTCGGGAGTACATCGCGCCGACGGGCCGCGGCATCGCCGACTCGCTCTCCAACGGCGTGCTCGCTGGCTATCCGGTCGTCGATGTCAAGGTAACCCTCGTCGACGGTTCGTACCACGACGTCGACTCGTCCGAGCAGGCCTTCTCCATCGCCGGCTCGATGGGTTTCAAAGACGGCGTCCGCAAGGCGAAACCCGTGCTGCTTGAACCGATCATGCGCGTCGACGTCTTCATGCCCGAGGAGTTCATGGGGGACGTTATGGGCGACCTCTCTGGACGTCGCGGCCAGATCCTCGGCATGGAAGGCCGCGCCACATCGCACATCGTGCACGCCGAGGTGCCGTTGTCGGCGATGTTCGGTTACTCGACGGACCTGCGCAGCATGACCCAGGGCAGGGCCAACTACAGCATGGAATTCGATCACTATCAGCAGCTTCCAGCGAGCCTCGCCGAAGAGCTCGTCGCCAAAGCCAGGGTGTAATTGAGACCACCGGAGAGAGCAGGAGTTCAGTAGAGGCATAAAATGGGCAAGAAGAAATACCAGAGCACCAAGCCGCACGT
>PLDZ01000215.1:0-482 GCA_003136295.1 Candidatus Dormiibacterota bacterium | reverse complement strand
CACATCGTGCTCGCGCGCCAGGTTGGTGTCCCGTACATCGTTGTCGCGCTCAACAAGTGCGACGCGGTCGACGACGAGGAGCTGCTGGAGCTCGTCGAGCTCGAAGTTCGCGAGCTGCTCAGCCGCTACGACTTCCCCGGCGACGACATCCCCGTGGTGCGCGTGTCGGCGCTCAAGGCACTCGAAGGCGACAAGGACGCGGTCGATGGCGTGCTCAAGCTCATGGATGCCGTCGACACCTACATTCCGGTACCCACTCGCCCGGTGGACAAGCCGTTCATGATGCCGATCGAAGACGTGTTCTCGATCGAAGGTCGCGGGACTGTTGTCACCGGCCGCATCGAGCGTGGGCTTGTCAAGGTCAACGAGGCCGTGGAGATCGTCGGCATCAAGGACACCGCGAAGTCGACGGTGACCGGCGTCGAGATGTTCCACAAGTTGCTGGACGCCGGTGAGGCGGGCATGAACGTCGGATGCCTCCT
>PLDZ01000003.1 GCA_003136295.1 Candidatus Dormiibacterota bacterium | reverse complement strand
GAGATCATCGCCGACGAGATCCAGTTCCTTACGCCGAAGCCACGCACGGCTCCGGTTGCAGAAGCTGCCTAAGCGCAATGGGGAGGGCCGCTGCCCTCCCCATTGCTCGCGGACTGCACCCCGCGCAACCGCTTCAAGCCGCTCTCTTCAGTCGGCCGTGGCCGTTGCATACTGCGGGCGTCCGCCAGGAGATCTCCCTGGCCGCCCGCATCGTGGCCGTGGCCGACGTCTATGAGGACGCTTGTCTCAACTACTGCGTCGGGCAAGATAAGAACTGCCAGACCAACTGTCGTCCCAACGGGTCATTCGTCGCCAGTCAGTTGGTCTTCGACCTTGGCGTCGATATCGTCGCGCTTCCGTCCGAAGGGCGACCAGATCTCGAGAGACCGAACGTCCTCACCGGAAGACGCATGACCACCGCTCTGGGCCTCGATCTCGTGCCGGTTAGCTGGACGACTGAACACATCGCATTCACTCCGGTGAGCGCAGAGTCCCCCCAGTGATCGCTGTGTTCCGTCGCGGTCGGCACCGTGATGTGGCGCCCGTCGCGGCGGCTCCCACCGGCGTCCGCTGCTCGGTACGCGGCTGTGAAGATGAGCATGCGACGTTGTGCGCCTATCGTGACCGCCGTGGTCGGAGCTGCCCGAGAGCGTGCTGCGCCCACCATCGTGTTGCCTTGGGAACACTCACGTACTGCCGCCGTCACGCTGGCACGGTCCAGGCCCTGCGTGTACCGGCCGGCCATTTCACCGGCGCCCCGGATCTTGACGATCGGGCGCCGTCTCTCGTCAGCTGGATAGCGTCTGACCTCGACAACGCCGTTCGCGCGGTGCTGACACGGGTCGCGCGTCCGGGACAGCGCGTGATCGCTGACGACTATGTCCATCTCGCCCGTGACTACACGCGCAAGNNACGTGAGCGACGACGACGACTCGCTGGTTCGCGTCCGAGTGGACGACATCATCGTCGCTGAGGGCGTTTCGCCCTGGATCGCCCACCGCCGCGATGGTTGGGATGTCGACACAGCCGTCGACATTGCGCAGCGGAGTCGCTTCTATGCCTTCCTGGAGGCGGCTATCTCGGCAGCGGTCATGCAGGCGCGACGATAACCCGTCTCGGCCAAGACAAGGGATCTTCGTGATCCGGCGGTCTTGCCACCCGGCGACTCCAGCCATCCGGATCGGCCTATGCTGGTCGGAGGGGCCGGGCCGAAGGCGAGTACACCCTTCTCATCCCTGAACGTGACGACCTTCCGTCTGGACGTCCACAGGGCTTTGGCCCGGCCCTCTTTCATACGGACGTCCCGGCGAGTAGCTATCCTCAGCCCACGGGCCGGGCATGGCACAAGCCCCTGATAGGACTCACGCGGATTGACGACCTCTCAAACTCGTCCGCGAGTTGTGCCCGGCCTCCAGATTCATACTGACCCACTACCGAGCCCCTCATCCCTTGACTCCGTACCTGTGATTTTCTCCGACCGCGATCGACGCTGCTCGCTTATGTTCGCTACCGCACGGAAGTCTCGACCGCGCCTTCGTACGCTCAGACGGTTCCACAACTACCGGCCGGTCGGCTTGTAGGACCCGGCGCTGGTACGGTCATCCAGGGTCCTGGGAGACTGACGTGCATAAGCACGAGGGAACCTTTGCCGTGGGGCAAGAGATATCTGAGCATCATCCAGAGCTTGCAGGTGAGAGGGGCGACTTCGCGTCGGGCATGGAGCGAGTGCGATACGCCCACCAGGGGACGTTCGCCGAAGGTCAGGGGCACGCTGACCCACATCCCGAATTGATCGAGAACCGGCTCGGCTTTGCAGCCGGCCAAAGGACGATCAGGCTCATACCGTCGTACCAGTAGCTTCCCGAGTCAGGGCTTGCGGTCTTTCGCGACATTCGGGCCACCCAGAGTTGCGATGTCATTGCTCCGGTCCCGGCCAGTTCTAGGGTAGTTCGCGTCTTCCGCTCAGGCGTGTTTATGGCATGCTGACGTGTCCTACGCTGAGCTCGCACGGCGGCTCAAGACAGCGAATTCGGCAGACCGACTTAACCTCCACGAGGGAGCCCGGGACCACCTGGTCGGTGCCGACAGTAATGGAAAGGTAAATCCATACCACCGCGATTCCGAAGGCGGTGGCTCTCGCCGCCCCTGGATTAGTGGCGCCGTGTTGCGAGTGACGGCGGCATACGAACGAAGCTGCTGGGACCGCTTGCCTGACCGTAGATCGCCGACGGCGGAGTGGATTGTGAGGCGCCCGGAGCTGGTCGCCCGCGTCGAGGATGCCAAAGACCGAGAGGCTCGCGTTCATCCTACGAGACCGTGGCAGCCCGTAAGATTTACAGATGGCGCGCGACCTGCCGCCCGCCCCGTAGCAGAGTGGGCCGCGAGGTCTCGCTTCCGGTCACTAGGAAGCCCTTGACGCCCGGATCACAGTGAGCCGTCGGTCTGGATCCCCCTCGTCGTGTTGGCCCCTCACGACCGGTGGCCAAACTCTACCTCAGCGCACTAAAGACGTCAGACGTGGCCTCCCGGAGTTCGCTGCTGTAGCACTGGTCGCCCTCGGCACGCTTCTTCGCCAGCTGTACGAGGCCACCGCATCCTTCGAAGTCCCGAACGATGTCTGCTGGCAGCAGACGCTCGGTCCCCATCGCTCGTTGCTCGCCGATCCCGCGCTTTGTATCGTCCCGCCCATCCTGTTAGCGGAATGGAGGTACGCGAGTGACGCTCATCAACACCAAGGGGATGGCATTCATCGGGCCAGGCTCGGAGTGGTTCTGGGCCGCGCTCCAGTTCACCGCCCTGCTGATCACGTTCATCGCGATCTACCGCCAGCTGCGGATTGCCCGGAGCGCGAGCGCGGTCGGGCAGATCGCGGAGTACCGGACTCAGTTCGACGGCGAGCGGATGCGTCGTCAGAGACTCGCTATCCTCGTCGCTGTCCGCGATGGAATTCAGATCCCCGAGTCGGCTGGAGAGGCCGTGGGGAACTTCTTTGAAGCGTTGGCCACGCTCGGCAGGAACGGGCACTTGGACGTCAGGGTGCTCTCGAGCGCCATGAGCCACCCTGCCAAGATCTGGTGGACTGTCCTTGAGCCGTTTGTCATGAGCTCCCGAGCCGAATGGGGCGCCGACACCTACACAGACTTTGAGTGGCTCGCCGGAGCAATTCCCAGGATGGATCGCCGAGCAGGCGGGACCGTCCCCTTCGACGCCGCATGGGTCGCCACCCAACTGCCAAACATGATTGAAATGAACCAAGAGGCCATCCGCGTCGAGCAGGCGCTCCGCAGCGTCGTCATCGCGACGCCGGATGAAGTCGGCACTACCCAATCGAACGCCGCTACACCGGGTCCGACTCCTTCTCCCGGGTAACGGCGCGGGCCCACCAACAGGGCGCTGGAGAATCACGCCGAGGTCACGAACGGGCGGCGTGAGTCCTCGACGGTGCGCCGGCGGATCAGCGGCCACGCCAGACCCTCCGCCGAGACGCTCGGAACACCTTCGGCTCTGGTGTGTTAATTGCACGCTGGGGTGGTCTGGGGTGGTTGGCCTCGGACCCTCAGGTGTCGTCAAGAGCAGATGCGAAGGGGCGAGCGACCCGCCACGATGGTGAATTGCGCTGTGTGACCTGACGCGTCATGGAAATC
>PLDZ01000259.1 GCA_003136295.1 Candidatus Dormiibacterota bacterium | reverse complement strand
GTGGTGAGCGAGGTCGGCGGCGATATCATCACCGTCGAGGCGCTCGCCATCGAGACAAAACCGGACCTCGTGCTGACGGGGCAACTCGGCAGCGTTATGGAGGAGTCCGCCCGCGCGGCGCTGTCGTGGGCGAAGGTTCACGCGGTTGAATACGGTGCGCCTCGAGATTTCTTCGATACCCATGCAATCCACGTGCACGTTCCTGCGGGCGCGATCCCCAAAGACGGTCCATCGGCGGGCGTGACCATGGCGACGGCGATGGTTTCGGTCGCATCGGCGCGCAGAGTGCGACGCGACCTTGCGATGACCGGTGAGGTCACCTTGCGCGGCAAGGTGCTTCCCATCGGGGGCGTCAAGGACAAGCTGCTCGCCGCGCATCGCTCCGGGTTGAAGACGTTCATCCTGCCTGCAAAGAACCTGCGCGACCTGTACGAGGTCGACAAGGAGATCCTCGACGCCATCGAAGTCGTGCCGGTCGACAACGTGGGCGAGGTGCTCGACCGTGCGTTGATTGAATCGGACGCTCCGCGTCGGCGCGAACGCCGTGGTGCGGGTTTCGTGCTCCCCATCACGGGGGCCGACGTCATCGGTCCGATCAACGCCGGCCCCGCGTAACCTTTCGCTCGTGACCGACACGCTGCGAGACCTGGTCGAACTGGCGATCGTCGTCGACCCGACCTTCGATCAGAATTGCTACGTGCTCCGCCGCCGCGACACCACCGACGTGCTGGTCGTTGACCCTGGACTGCAGTATCCAGAGACGCTCGCATTGTTGGACAAGCGTGGCTTGCGCTGCGACCGCATCCTGCTGACTCACGGTCATCCCGATCACGTCAGCGGTGTCCCGGCACTCAAGGCNNTGCTTCGCTGGCACGACCTCGATATCGAGGTCGTGCATACACCGGGCCATACTCGCGGGTCGGTGTGCTTTCGCATCGGCCCGGATCTGCTCTCCGGCGACACCCTGTTCAATCGGGGCGTGGGTCGCTGTGATCTCCCCGGTGGATCATGGCCCGCGCTCGTCTTTTCGATCGAGCACCGTATCTACACGCTGCCGCCAGAGACAGTCGTGTACCCAGGTCACGGGCAGCGAACCACAGTGGATGCGGAGATGCGCCAGAACCCATTTGTGGTGCATCCCCGCTACCGCTGATGCAGCGGCCGTGTGCTACGGTGGGCGGGAGGGGATGACAAGCATGAGTCACGTCGGTCGTGCCGCGCTGAGAATCGCGGGCTGCGGGCTCGCGGCCGCAACCGCCGGGTGCGGCGGCGCTGCGGGACTCGCGCCCGCGTCACCAACTTCGACTGGGGTTGTGCCGACGGCAGCGGCGACCGCAGCAGCCTGCGCGAATCCTCAGGTCAGCTCTGCCCATTCCCCGGTCACGCAGCTCGCCCTGAACGTCACTGATCTGCCCTCAGGCGGACCGACGCTGGTGCAGATCAGTGACGGCAAGATGAACAACACCGCGAACACGGATCAGCGCGGATTCGCCAATACCGGCAATACGTATCGCATCGAGGACGACGTCGTGCTCGAGGCCTCGACGCAGACGGCAACCGCCGACTACCCGCAGCTGCGCGAAGCCGCGAAGACCCAGTTTGCGACGGTCACGACCACATCATCGCCGGCCAGTCTCGGCTGCCAGGCCGATGAGTTCGTGGGGACGAATTCGACCGGCTACAGCCAGGTCGGCATCGCGTTTCAGGACGGCGACGTCATCGCGGTGGTCCTGCTCGTGGACGCCGCTGCTCCGGTCGATTCCACATTCGCCGGCGCCGTCGCGCTCGCGCAGGATCAGAGGATCGTCGCCGCCTCGAACTGACGCTCAATCGGTCCGGCCGAGGCGCTCGAGAAATTCGTGCAGGATGGCGCCGGTGACACCCCAGATGACCCGGCCTGACGCTTCGTAATAGTGCACGCGGCCACGCATGCCGTTGCGTTCGATCTCGCGAACGCTGTGTGGCGCAACCATGAGGTCCGCGATGTCGATGCGAAACCACTCGGCGATCTCGAAGCCGTCGGTCCTGAACTCGATCGGTCCACGCTGCATGCCGACGACCGGGGTGAGCCAGCGACCGGAGACGACAGTCGAGAACGGGGAAAGCAGACCGAGAACCTCGACGCTGTCGCGCTGAATCCCGAGTTCTTCAGCCGCCTCGCGCAGCGCGGTCTCCACCACGTCGGCGTCCAACGGCTCGGCGCCTCCACCGGGAAAGGCGATCTGCCCCGGATGGTGACGAAGCTCCTCCGAGCGGAGCACGAACAGCAGGGGCACGCCGGGTGTCGTCGGGTCGCAGAGGAGCAGCACTGAAGCAGGGCGGAGGCCGGACGGCGCTGCGGTCACGGTGTCGCCCGGTTGAGTCACGGCCTGCCGGAGCCGATCGACGATGGCCGCTGCTGCGCTCATGCAGCGCGCACCCGCGCTGGGCGCACGTTCGAGGTCGTACGCTTGATCCGATGACAAGCGAAGCTCCGCACGAGACCGGGCCACGGCGACGCTGCGCGAAATGTGGCGGCGAGTTGCGCTTTTCGCATCGCGAGTACGCGGGCAGGGGAACCGCGGCCGCGGTCCTTCGCTGCGCCGCGTGCGGTGACGTCATCCATGACGCGGCGCGTGAAGCCGTCAACAGGCCGCAACGCCACACCTCGAAACATCATCGCGACCTCGATGCGGGCCCTCCAGCGAACCCCGTCATCGACCCGGAGCTGGCCGCACGGCTGCTGGAATCCACTCACGATTCCGGCTGATTTCAGAGTCCTGCGGTTGCGGCCGCATGCGCAACCGGGGCGAAGCGCTCGAACCATTGCAGTATCTGGGCGTTGACGCTGTCGCGGTCGACATCGACAGAGATCGCGTGGCCGCTGCGGGGGAGCAGCTCCACCTGCACCGCCTGGCTGCCGATCAGTCTTCGCCCGATCTCGCGAGCGCAACGAGGGTCGATGGACCGGTCTCGCTCGCCGTGGACAACCAGCACCGGGGCGCGGATCTCCGCGAGCTCATTGCGAACCACGGCGCACAGGCGGCGAAGCTCGTCGATGCTGCGAGTAGGTCGGATGCCGTAGCTGTACAGCTCCTCGACGGCGTCGGGGTGCCAGAGGTCGACGTCGTCTCCCGCGCGATGCCAGCGCACCAGGTGCCTGATCACCGGTAGCAACGGAGGGAGCGGGCCACTCAGCCAGATGGGTGCCGCGAGCGCGGCGACGGCGCGGACGCGCAGGTCGTGGGCTGCGAGGTGGAGCGCCAGCGTGCCACCCATCGACTGTCCCGCGACCATGACGTCATCGCACTCCGATGCGAGCGCGTCGAAGGCCTCCGCAACGCACGCCGCCCAGTCCTGCCATCGGGTGCGCTCGAGGTCTTTCGGGGTCGTGCCGTGGCCGGGAAGCACCGGTGCGTGGCAGCGAAACCCGTTGGCCGCGAGCACTTCTCCCAGGCGGCGCAGCTCAGGCGGGGTGCTGGCGAACCCGTGGATCAAGAGCACGCCACGCGGGCCGTCGCCGAGGTGCCACGGACGCACGGCGTCCGGATCGAAAGGTGCGAGGCTGCGGGCGGTCACGCCTCCGAGTATATGGATCGCCCTCGCGATGCTCGGTGCTACCGTCGGCCGCCATGGGCGAGGAGGTGATGCGGCAGGCACTCGAGACGGTTGTCACCGGCCGTTCTCTTGACGTCGCCACGGCCCGTGCGGTGATGGACACCATGATGGAGGGCGAGGCGTCGGCCGCCCAGGTGGGCGCGCTGGTTGCCGCGCTGCGTACCAAGGGCGAGACCGTCGATGAGCTCTCGGGCATGGTCGAGTCGATGCGAGCGCACGCGACCCAGGTTGTGCTGCCGGTCGAAGCAGTGGACACGTGCGGCACCGGCGGCGACGGCGCTGGGACCTTCAACATCTCAACAGCTGCAGCACTGGTAGCGGCGGGTGCCGGGTGCCCGGTCGCGAAGCACGGCAATCGCGCGGCGTCCTCGCGGTGCGGCAGCGCCGACGTCCTCGAGGAACTGGGAGTCGTGATCTCGCTTTCGCCCGACGGCGTTCGCCGGTGTGTCGTTGAGGCCGGCATCGGCTTCCTGTTTGCGCCCGATTTTCACCCAGCGCTCCGCCACGTCGGTCCCGTGCGTCGCGAGCTCGGGATTCGAACCGTGTTCAACGTGATCGGTCCGCTCGCGAACCCCGCTCGGGTTCGTCACCAATCGCTCGGTGTTTCGAAGGCGACCCTCGCGCCAATGATGGCCGAGGTGCTGCATCGATTGGGGCACGTCCATGCGCTCGTGTTCACCGGACCCGACGGCGTCGACGAGCTCGGCGTTGCCGGCGCCGCGCGTTGCTATGAGGTGACGGCCGAAGGCGTTCGCGATTTCGTCCTCGACCCTCGCGACGTGGGGATCGAGGCGGCACCGCTCGACGCCGTGCGTGGCGGGGATGCGGCCACCAACGTAGCGATTATCCGATCCATTCTCGCCGGTGAACGTGGGGCGCAGCGTGACGTCGTCGTGCTCAACGCGGCAGCGGTACTGGTCGCAGCCGATCACGTCACGACCCTGCTCGACGGCGTCGCCGTTGCCGCCCATTCGATCGACTCCGGGGCCGCGCGACGGGCACTTGAAGACCTGGCTCGCGTGTCCCACGAGGTGGCCGCGTGAGCCGTGCGTCGGCGCTGCTCAGCCTCCAGCAGATCGACGATCGCATCGCCACACTCACGTCCGATATCGCCACGGCGGACGCGTCCATCCGGGGTGATCCTGAGCTCGATCGCATGCGTGCCTCCGAGGCTGCGGCGCAGGAGGAGCATCGAACGCGTGGCGCGAGCGCGAGACTCGCGGAGCTCGACGCAGCATCACTGCAGACGCGGATTCGCGAGCTGGACCGCCGGCTCTACGGCGGCACGGTGCGTAACCCGGCCGAGCTGATGGAGATGCAGCGCGAGCTGGAGACATTGCGCGCCCGCTTGTCCACCGCGGAGGACGACGCGCTCGAGCAGATGGAGCAGGTGGATCAGTCCCTCGCGCGCCTGCAGGAGGTCTCGGCGGGCGTTGCCGCACGCGAATCGCAACGGCGCGAAGCAATGGAACCGTTGCGCGCGCGTCTTGCATCGTTGACCGCCGAGCGCGAAGTCCTGAACGCCGAACGTGAAGCGCTGCGTGCGGAAACCGATCCGAGCGATCTCTCCCTGTACGCACGAATCGCAGCGCACCGCCGTCCTGCTGTGACCGGGCTTGCGGGCGATTTCTGCGCCGGTTGTCATATGCCTGTGTCGAACGAGGAGCGCCGTGCGGTGCGCACCGGGACCGGGCTCACGCAATGCGCGAACTGCGATCGGATCCTCGCTCCGTGACAGCCACGGTGATCGCCTACACCGACGGCGCCTGCTCGGGGAACCCGGGCGCGGGTGCCTGGGCATACCGCATCGAGTGGCCGGACGGCACCGTCGATGAAGCCGTCGGGGGTCACCTCGGGACCACCAACAATCGCGAGGAGTTGAAGGCCGTCCGTGAAGCACTGCTACGCATCCGTGCGCGCATCGGTGAGGATCCCGGATGGCGAATCATTCTTCGCACCGACAGCCTCGGCGTCATCAACTGGCTCACGGGGTCGTGGAAGCGCAAAAAGAATCTCGACCTCTACCCGACGATCGATCCACTCGTCGACTCGCGAGTGCGCTTCGAGCACGTGCGCGGGCACAGCGGCATTCCCGGCAACGAACGCGTCGACACCCTCGCGGTGGAGGAGACGCAGCGGATCATGGCCGGGTCGGCCGGCGGTGCTGGATGACGTGCTCCATCGTTCTTCGCGATGGTCGCGATCCTGCTGGGGCCGTGAGGGGAGTGCAAGCCGGCCGATAAGCCGGGTTCTGTCCTCGGCCGCACGGCGGACGAGGGACGGTCATCCATCTGGGACGCCGGTTACCCGGCGCCTCGAGCGGCCCACCTGAGACACGCGAAGCGAGCAACTCCTGAGCGCCGAAGCACTCGGGTCTCTGTTCGGCCTTGCTCCGGGCGGGGTTTACCTGGCCGGCCGGTCACCCGGCCGCCGGTGGGCTCTTACCCCACCATTTCACCGTTGCCCCGGACGGGTCCGGGGCTGTGTCATTTCTGTGGCACTCTCCTTCGGGTCACCCCGACTGGGCGTTACCCAGCGCCCTGCTCTGCGGAGCCCGGACTTTCCTCGGACGGCATGCGCCCGCGACCGTCTGGCCGGCTTGCGCGTCGAGTCTATCCTCTTCGCTCCTGATAGATGGCATCGCGCCAAGGAGGTGTCGCCGATCATGCCAAGACGCCTGATGCTGCACGCCGGTGGTGACGTCACCTCGGCCCGGTCGGCGGTGCTCGAACATCTTCGCGGGGCGCGGAGCGCCGTGATGATCCCGTACGCCCAGAGCGACCACGATCGTGCCACCGCCCGGTTCAGCGACTGGCTCTCTCCGCATGGCGTCGAGATCACGGGCGTCCACACCGCTGGTGATCCCGCGGCGGCCATCGCCAACGCCGAGGCGATCTTCGTGACCGGCGGCAACAGCTTCCGGCTGGTCGCGGCACTGCACCGGCTGTCGTTGCTCGGCCCCGTGCGCTCGGCGATTGACCGCGGCGTCCCGTACTTCGGCGCGAGCGCCGGTGCCAACGTCGCGTGTCCGACCATCCGGACCAGCAACGACATGCCGATCGTGCAGCCACCCAGCTTCGTGGCCTTCGACCTGGTGCCGTTCCAGATCAACCCGCATTACATCGATCCGCCGCCGCCAGAAGCGCGCATTGGGGAGACCCGCGAGGAGCGCCTCAAGGAGTTCCTCGAGGAGAACGATGTCACCGTGGTTGCGCTTCGCGAGCAGGGCTGGCTGGCGGTCGACGGCCCGTCGATGCAGGTGCGGGGCACGGGTGGCGCGGTGCTGTTCCGGCGGGGCGCCGAACCGCGTCAGCTGACCGGCGGAACCGATCTCTCCTGGCTGCTCCTCGAGACGCCGCACTACGACGTCTGAGAGCTGCGCCGGCGAGAGGTGCAGCGTACATTTGTTTGCGTTGACGCCTCACCACATAACTGTTAGGGTTCGGCCCGCCGGTGGAGAAAAGTGGTGAGTAGTGGGGATACCGACGTGACGACGGTGAGGCTTGAGCAGGCGCGCGCCGATGTGAGCGCCCCGGTGACGTTCTGTGGAACGTACCGCCATCACATCGACGACAAGGGACGGGTTGCGATTCCCGCCCAGCTGCGCCGCTTCCTGCCCGAGGGCAGCGTCGTCGCCCCAGGACCCGAGAGCCGTCTGATGATCTGGCCCCCCGACCAGTGGGCGGTGCAGAAGGACCTCTTCCGGCGAACCGCCGAGACCCCGGCCCAGGAGCGCCGTTTCATGCGCTGGCTCACCGGAAACAGCTCGCTGCTCGAAGTCGACACACAGGGTCGCCTCCTGCTTTCGGCGCAGCAACGCGCGTTTGCACAGATCGTCGACCAGGTGGTCTTCGTCGGACTCGACAGCGGGGTCGAGGTCGTTGCCGACGCGCTCTGGCAGTCAGAGCAGGCGGAGCTCAGCCCCGCCGAATTCACTCAGGTCTGGGACCTGGTCCACCAGCGCGGTACGTCCGCATCTCCGTCGCCGGCGTGAGCGCCCCAGACGGAGCCGCCTCGATTCATGACCNNGCCGCGCTCCTCGAGCGCGTCACCCCGGGCGGCCGGGTGATTGCGATCGATCGCGATCAGAGCGCTGTCGACGCCGGGCGCGCCCGTTTCGGCGCTAGCGGTGTCGTTGAGATCGCCCAGGGTGATTTCGCCGACCTCGAGGCCGTCGTTCACGCACTCGGCGTGGCGGCCGTCGATGTCGTCGTCTTCGACCTCGGGATCTCGTCACTTCAGCTCGACGACCCGGCTCGTGGGTTCAGCTTCCGCCTCGACGGGCCGCTGGACATGCGCATGAACCCGAGCTCCGGCGTCACCGCCGCACAGCTCATCGACTCCCTGACCGCGGACGAGCTGACGTCGATGATCCGTGACTACGGCGATGAACGGTTCGCACGGTCAATCGCGAATCGCATGGTCAGAGCACGCGAGCGCTCGCCGATCACCACCACCACACAGCTTCGCGAGCTGGTGGAGCAAGTGGTTCCCCGGCGGTTCTGGCCAAAGCGGATCCACCCGGCGACGCGCACCTTCCAGGCGCTTCGCATCGCGGTGAACCATGAGCTGGAAAGCCTCGAACGAGGCCTGCAGGCAGCAATCAGCATCCTCCGGCCCGGTGGGCGTCTTGGGGTCATCTCCTTCCACTCTCTCGAGGACACCCTTGTAAAGAACGCACTCCACGTCGCAGCTCAGAATTGTGTCTGTCCGCCCCAACAGCCCCACTGCACCTGCGTCCACCGGGCCACACTCTTTCTCCTCACCCGCAAGGTGATCCGGCCGGACCCGGCCGAATTGGCCACGAATCCGAGATCACGCTCGGCGCGCCTTCGGGTTGCGGAGAAGCTCGCCACCGACGGGTGACGAGCGCCGCACCTCTCGTTTCCTCACTTCGCGCTCCAGGGGGGAGCCGCGCGTGCCGCGGCTCTCCCCGCCACCACTTCGTTCGCCGGCCCGGCACCGTCGGTGCCCCTCCATCGTCCACCTCAACGTTTCACCACTGGAGATCAGGGCAGTGCCCAACTTGCGTTTCGCACCTGGTGTCGACCGCGCGTCGACTCCGACGGCTGCCGGCGTCGACGACGTTCCCTTCGAACCGCTGGTTCGAAGGTTGCGCATCCGTCGCGGTGGTCCTCGCACGCCGCTGCCCTTGCTGCCGGTGATCGCCGTTGCCGCGGGCATCGGCATCGCGTACGTCAATCAGACGGCCCACGTGACCACGGCGACGTATCAGGCGACGCACCTCGCGTCCCAGCAGCAACAGCTGGTCGCCCTGGATTCGCAGCTCAGCGCCGAGCTCTCGCGTCTCGAGTCCTCCGAGCGGATCATCACCTCGGCCCAGGGCATGGGCATGCGTCCTGCCCCGAAATGGACATTCGTCGTCGCCGCGCCCCATGACGTCATCACGTCGCCGCCGGCGGAACAGCTGACGGGCAGCGACACCAGCAGCACGCTGCAGCAGCTGGTCGGCGCCCTCGACGGCGCTTTCGATGGGAGCGGCACGGGTCGATGAACCCGCGCCGGCGCTCACCGGGGTCGGCACGCTCTGAGCACGCGCACGCGTTCTCCGATGGAGCGGACCTGCGCCGCCGGGGGCTGTGGCTGGTGCTCGCGTTCCTCGC
>PLDZ01000050.1 GCA_003136295.1 Candidatus Dormiibacterota bacterium | reverse complement strand
CAAAGCCGAAGGCAGCCGCTCCGAAGCGTGCCGCGGCACCGAAAGCGACCGCCAAAGCCGCAGCGATCGAGGCAGCGGCCGAGGCCGTTGAGGCGGAGGTCGAGGCCGTCGAGGCCGAGGTCGCCGTTGCCGAGCTCGCCGTGGAAGACGCGGTGGCAGCGGGGGCCGACGAAACGGAAACCCAGGCGCCCGCCGCGAAACCGGCTGCTCCGAAGCGCGCAAGGACACCAAAACCCAAGAAGGACCCAGGCGATGGCGCATAAGAAAGGCGGCGGAAGCTCCCGCAACGGACGCGATTCGAAGGCGAAGCGCCTTGGGGTGAAGCGTCACACCGGGGAGGTCGTTCTCGCCGGCACCATCCTGGTCCGTCAACGCGGCACCAAGATCCTCGCGGGTGAGCACGTCGGCGTGGGACGCGATCACACCCTCTTCGCACTGCGCACGGGAACGGTTGCCTACGATCACACCGGCCACGACAGGACTCGCGCCAACGTTCGCGCCATGCCGATCTTCTCTGTCGGCGAGATGATCGAGGAGCCCGACGAGGAGCCGGTCGCAGCGACCGGCTGAGCCACGGCCACTCGCGGCTCGCCCTTCATCGACGAGGTCGATATCGATGTCGCGGCGGGGTCAGGCGGGCGAGGAGCTGTCAGCTTTCGGCGCGAGAAGTACGTCCCCGACGGCGGCCCGGACGGTGGCGACGGTGGCCGCGGGGGTGACGTCCTCGTGGTGGCGGACTCGACTGACACGACGCTTTCGGGCTTCCGCGAACGTCGTTCCTTCATCGCGGAGGACGGTCGGGCCGGTGGTGGCGGCAAGCGCTCCGGTCATCACGGAGCTGACCAAACCCTGCATGTTCCGGTGGGGACGATCGTGCGCGAGGGGGACAACGTGCTCGCCGACCTCGACCGGCCCGGAGCGGTGGCACTCGCGGCGCGTGGGGGTCGCGGCGGCCGGGGCAACACTCGCTTCGCCACAGCCACGCGCCAGGCGCCCCGCGCCGGCGAGCTGGGCGATCCCGGCGAGAAGCGCCACCTGCATCTCGAGCTCCGGCTCATCGCAGACATCGGGCTGGTCGGGTTGCCGAACGGTGGCAAGTCGACGCTGCTGGCGGCACTGACGGGAGCCCACCCGAAGATCGCCGCCTACCCGTTCACGACGCTCCACCCGAACCTCGGTGTCGCCGAGCTGGAGGGTGGGCACACCCTCGTGCTCGCCGACGTGCCCGGTCTCATCGAAGGCGCCAGCCACGGGGCCGGGCTCGGCCTCGAGTTCCTACGCCACCTCGAACGCACTCGCACGCTCATCCATGTCGTGGATGCGTCCGCCGGTGTTGATGCGGCCCGTGACGCGCTGGCGACGGTGCGCGCGGAGCTCGAGGCCTACAGCCCCGAACTGGCCGGCCGGCCGTCGGTGGTGGCCTTCAACAAGATCGACGTCCCGGAGGGATCCACGGCCGCAGAGGAGCTGGCGGTGGAGTTCCCCGGGTCGTTCCGGATCTCGGCGCAGCGCGGTGACGGATGCGACGAACTCCTGCTCGCGACGGCAGAGCTGGCGGGGCGCGTGATTCGCGACGCCCCCGGTCCCGCGCCGGCCGGGCTGCACCGCATCTACCGGCCGCGGCCGCGGCGCGTCGTCACCAACGACATCGTCCGCGAGGACGACGGATTCCGGGTTGTGGGCGCGCTCGTGGAGCGGATGGTCGGGCGCATCGACCTCGACAACGAGGAGGCGGTGGCCCGTCTCCAGCGCAAGCTGGCCGCCGCCGGTGTCGACGCCGCCCTTGCGGCCGCCGGGTGCCGCGAGGGCGACACGGTGCGGATCGGGGACGCCGAATTCACCTACAGCGACGACGGGCTCTCCTGATGCCGGTCCTGGTGTTCGGGGGTACGTTCGACCCGGTCCACAACGGCCACCTGGCGATAGCCCGCCAGGCGCGTCTCGCGACCGGGTCCGGCGCCGTGTGGTTCGTGCCCGCCGCGGTCGCGCCGTTGCGCGATCCGCCTCGGGCGACGCCCGAGGAACGACTCGAACTGCTCGAAGCAGCCTGCCATGTATCGGATGAGCCCGGTATGGCAGTGCTCGACCTCGCGATCCGTCGGGGTGGGGTCTCGTACACCGCCGATGTCATGGACGCGCTGCGATCCGAGTTTCCGGAGCAGGATCTCTCGGTGCTGGTCGGCGCCGACGCGGCGCGCACCATCGACAGGTGGCATCGTGCCGGCGACCTGCTCGGCAAGGAGCGATTCGTGATCGCCAACCGCAGCGGCCCGCCGCCGCTGACGCCGGCCGAGCTGAGCCGGCTCGGCTACGCCGCCTCGCGAACCACACTGCTCAGCATCGATTCGCCCGACATCAGCGCATCCGACGTCCGTGAGCGCTGCGCCAGGGGCGAGCCGCTCGACGGCCTCGTGCCTCCGGTGGTCGCCTCGCTCATCGCGGCGAAAGGCATGTACCTGCAGGATCGGGACGATGCATAATGCGAATCGGATGACCTCCACCGATCTGGCCGGCATCATCGCGGCCGCCGCCACCGACAAGAAGGCGCGTGACGTGGTCATGATCGATATCCGCGGGAAGACGACCATCGCCGACTATTTCGTTATCTGCGAGGGTGACACCGACCGCCAGGTTCGCGCCATCACTGACAATATCACCGACGTCTGCAAAGAGCATGGGCTGCGGGCACTGGCCGTCGCGGGACTCAAGGACGCGTCGTGGGCATGCGCCGATTTCGACTCGGTGATCGCGCACGTCTTCCTTCCGGGCGAGCGGACGTTCTACGACCTCGAGGGTTTGTGGGGCGATCCCGCAGGCGAGCGCGCGGTCTGACCCCGTTCCGCTGAGCAGGCGCGCCTATCCGGTGATCGGCGGCAGCGGGTGCATGATCGCCGTAGCGAGGTTGAGCAACGCGAAGAGCAGTGCGACTGCGCTGAAAGCAATCGCGCCCCAGAGCACGATCTTCTCGACGATCCGGTGATCGCGTCCACCGATCGACATGATCGGTGGGAGGATGCAGCCCAGCAGTGCGCCGCAGGCAAGGCCGCCGATGTGTGCGTAGTTGTTGATGTCGAGCGACGGGCCGAACACGAACGTCAGGACGACATTGAGCACGATGACCGTCACCGCGTAGTTGCGCACCGTGTGCGTGATCCCAACCGGAACGTTCTTTCCCTGCACCCTTCCGACCATGAGGAGCAGACCGATCAGACCCGCGATCCCACCTGATGCGCCAAGGGAAATGCTCGTGGGCGTGATGCCCGGGAGGCTGGGGGCGAAGGTGCTCACCGCCACCCAGAGGAGGCCGCCACCGATTGCGGTGATCAGGAACGCCCCGAGCAGGACAAGCCGTCCGTAGAGTTGCTCCACGAGCCTGCCGATGAAGAGCATGGCGATGCTGTTGAAGAGCACGTGGTACACGTTGCTGGGGTCATGCAAGAAGGCACTGCTGACGAAGCGCCACCAAGTCACACCGCACGCCGGGCTCTGGCCGAAGGCCGGATAGAACACGGCGTTGGGGAGCGCCCCCCATGAGCAGATGTCGGGACTGCTCGACGTCGGGTGGAGTGTGAGGGTGGTGTACTCGAGCACCCAGATCACCACGAAGATCGCGATCAGCGCGTACGTGAGGTACGGCTGGGTGACCATCGCGCGGCGTACCGGCGCAACGTAGCCGCCCGCGACCGCCTGGCGCTCGGCGAGGTCGACGGCGGCGAGAGTCGGTGTCGGTGCCCCGTCGTGCACCGCTCGCGCGCGGGCGCGCAACTCGCCCACCGGTGGCATCCCAGGCGGGATCGGCAGCACGGCGCCCGCGTTGGCATTGACCGTGTCGACCCAGGCGACGCCAAGCCGCACCGGGTCGCCCGGGGTGGTGGCGGCCGACAGCGTCCCGGCAAGTGGACCGAGCGCGACCAGGAGGATGTCGCACACCTGCGCACCCTGCTCGTGGATGCGGCTCTGGCCCCATCGACGCGCCGCGTCACAGCGCGCGGCCAGGTCAGGGCCGGCCGCTGCCGGGTCCGCGGGCGGCTCGTAGAACCCGACCAGCGCGGCCCGTGGACCGTTCCACATGGCGGCGGCAAGCACATAGTGCCCGAGCAGCTCTCCGAGCCGGCCGTCGCGTTGGTCGGCAAGCCTGAGCCGGTATCGGGTCACCAGGTCGTAGGCAATCGCCAGGGCGACAGGATTCGGCCCGGGCGGCGGCGCGGCGTAGGTGGGTGGTGCCGCGTCCGTCACTCGGTTCAGTCTACCGATCGCACCCGCGACGCCCTCAGACCCGAGGCATGTTTCGGCTATGGTCTCGCGGTGCCACCGGGCAGGAGCGCCGCGACGATCCAGCCGAAGATGACCCTCGGCGCGCTCTACCGTTGCCTCCTCGACCGTCTGGACGCGCCGCTCGGGCTGCGCGTGGGAATCCACTTCGAGGAGCGGACCTCGATCGTCGTCGAGGACGCCGCTTCGGGGAACGAGCCGACGCGGATCGAGCAACGGACCTTCGACGCAGACCTCACCGTCCGCGATGGGCAGGTGGTGGGGGCAACGCTGACGGCCGGTGCCGTCGGCGCGGAGACGCTCGTGGTCCGCATCGCGGAATTCGACGGAGCGAGCCGCTACTCCATCGCCGGCGAGGGATTCGGCGTGCTGGGCGTCCGCCCGGATCTTTTCGATCTCGACGCATTTGGGGTCAGGCTCGACGGCGTGCCGGTGATTGACGCAGTCATCGATCAGGAGACGCCCGACGGATCCGGCCGGATCGTGGTGGATGCCGAGATCGAGAGCAAGTCGTTCGCGCGGCTGCTCCGAGCTTTCGGGGGCGGGGACTCGGAGAACCCGGAGCTGCCGCTGCTCTCACACTCGGCAGTGCTCTCCGCCTCGTCCGACGTGACCCTCGACTACTGGTGGTCGCTTCTGGGCCTGGACGAGGTCGACGGCCGGCCGGCGCGCCACAACGTGGTCGTCTGTCATGTGCACGCCTCGTTTGCGCCCCCCACCGATGCTGACGCCAGAGTCGCTCCGATCGCAGCGAATCCTGAGCTGCCGATGCTCGACGACCTCGATGCCGTCTGGGAGCGCGCACGGCAGCGGAGGGCCGGAGCCTAGCCGGCTACGGCCCAGGCGGGGTGGGCACCGGCGTCGGGCTGGGACCGGGCGACGGGCTCGGCGTCGGGTTGGGGTTCGGGGGCGCCGCCTGGTACGGTCCGGCGTAGGTGCAGGTCTGGGTCGGGACCGGGACCGGGCCGTAGTACTGGCAGTTGGTGGATGCGCCGGGCTGGGTGCCCGGGAGATAGAAGTTGGCGTCATCGCCGGGGCCGCCCCCGGATCCGACGACGACGTCCGCGGGCTGCTTGTACCAGGTATCCGGAACGCCCTTGAGCGCTGCGGACATGTATGCGTGCCAGATGGGAGCGGCGCCGCTGTATCCGGAGACGATGCCGTCGAGATGGCCGCAGTCCGGGATGCCCGGGTGGAGCGGCTTCAACCCATAGTGCGCCAGGTCACGCGGGCTGAACGGATAGGAGTTGTCCACCTCGCCGGCTTCGATGGTGTTACCCCTCGCAATCTGGTTCTTCATGTAGGTGTAGTCCTTCGGCTGGAGACAGCTGCGCTGGGCGTTTCCGACCCAGACGGCGGTGAGAAGGTTCGGTGTCCAGCCGACGGTCAGGTTGTCCATGAAGAAGTCGGCGGTTCCGGTCTTGGCGCTCACCCGGCGCGGATTCAGGGTCAGATACCCATTGCGTCCGAATTCCCTGATCCGGTTGTTGTCGTTGCTGGTGATCTCATCCATGATGTACGCGACGTTGGCGGGGATCACCTGATGTCCGGCGACCGCGGCGTTGTACGTCCAGACCGCCTGCCCCGTTGCCTGGGCCATGATGCTGGTCACCGGCATGGGGTTGTGCTGGACTCCGAGATCGCCGAGCGTTGCGGCCCCATCGGCGAGATCGAGCAGCGTGATGCCACACGTGAGCGATCCGAGGGTCGCCGCCCACTGGGTCGTTGTCGGCCAGTTCACATACGACCGGCCGTTGAAGTTGCAGTTCTGATTGAGCGAGGTCACACCCATGGCCAGCTCGGTATTCGCGATGTACTGCGTACCGGTCGCGTACTCGGTCTTGACCGCGGGAATGTTGAACGAGTTACCGAGGCAGAGCTTGAGCTCGCAGACACCGTGGGTACGACGGTCGTCGTCATACGGGTTGTAGGCGGCCGCCCCCGGGATCGGAAACGCGTACCTGGCGTCCAGGATCGGCGTGGTCATCGTGAACTTGGTTGACGCGATGGCCGACGTGTAGGTGAACAGCTTGGTGGTCGACCCCATGTTCAGCTGGACCGCCGCCGCCTCGTTGACCTGGCCGAAATACGGGTCCGCGTAATTCCACGTGCCGACCATGGCGAGGACCTCACCGTTCTGCGGGTTCAGGCTCACCAGCGCTCCGTCGCCCATGTTCTCTTTGACGCGCTCCGCCGCCACCAGGTTGTGGACGGTGGTGTAGGCGAGGTTCTGCTTTGCCTGGTCGAGGGTGGTGTGGATCTCGTAACCACCAGGGCTGGCGTACTGCGGAAAGTTCGCGTTCAGATAGGTCTGCAGGTAATCGATGAAGTCGAGGTCGCTGGGCGGCGACTGCAGCTCGTTCCACGAGTGGAAGGTCAGCTTCTCATTGAACGCCGCGATGCCCTGCGCCTGGGTGATGTAGCCGCTCGCCTGCATCGCCTGCAGGACCGATTTCTGGCGGTTCTTCGCGAGGGGATTGACAGTCTCGTTGGGGTCGTGGACGAGCGGGTTGTACGCGGATGGGGACTGCGGCAGGCCGGCGAGCATCGAGGCCTGCGCCAGGTCCAGCTGGCTCGCGGGTTTAAGGAAATAGAGCTCGGCCGCACTGCCGACACCGACGGCGAAGTTGCCGTAGAAGATCCGATTGACGTACATGTCGAGGACCTCGTTCTTGGTGAAGTTCAGCGCGATCTCGTTGCCGAGCACGATCTCCTTGATCTTGTAATCGATGCTCTGGGGTGGATCGGCACCGCCGTACAGGCTGATCTTGGCCAGCTGCTCGGTGATNNGTCGAACCACCCTGGAGTGACGCGCCGCGGTGGGTGATGTCGGCGACGCCCGACTCGACCAGGCGAGCGAGATCCCACGAGCCTTCCGTGTAGTAGTTGTGGTCCTCGATGGCCACGATCGCCTGCTTGAAGTAGGGCGAGATCGCAGTCAGGTCGGCATGAATGTGGCGGTAGCCCTCGTTGTGGAAGACGTAGATGAGACCGCCGGCCGAGTCGAAAACATCGGTGTCGATCTGTGGCTCCATGTTGCTGATGGTGGCCGCGTCCGGAAGCTGGCCCTTGTAGGCGTTGTACCCGGCGAACACGGCGCCGACCGTTCCGGCGCCGATCGCGGCAACGACGGTGACCCCGATGAGCACGATCCGAAGCGTGCGTCCCCGTTTCTTTGGCGCGTGCAGGTGACGGTAGGCGCTGGCGCGCCGGCGGCGCAGCTCCGCTCGCGCCGCGGCCTCGGCGGCGCCGATGCCCGGATTGTTCGAGCCGTTGGCGCGGAGTGGTGTGTGCGAACCGTTCGGCAGACCTGCCCGGCGACGCCGGGCTTCGGGGGTCTGGTCGAGGGTCACGCCGGAACCGTCGAATGCATTGGCGAGATGGTCTCCTGACTCCGCAGCGCTGTGGCGCGCCGGCAGTGCTGTCGAGTTCCTGGGTGAAACGCCATGCTGCCAGCCGGGTTACGCCGGGCGCATCGCCACGGCGAGTATGAACAGGACGGCGAAGAGCACGACGATGGCAGCCCCGGCGATGAGCGCACCCGGGCCTTCCTCGATCCAGAAGGGACCCACCCGGCGCCGGCCTGGGGGGCCTTCGTCCAGCGGTACCGCCATTGCCCCAACCGTATCAGCAGGGTCCCTGGAACGGTCGTATGACAATCCGTCACGGGTGCCGGAACGTCAAACCGGCCCATGACACAATCGGACGCCGATGGCAGTGACAGCGCCTGTTTCCGCGCCCGCATCCAGTCCGATCGCGCTGCCTCCCGCCCCGAGGACCGCCGAGGAGACAGGGCTCCCTTTCAGCTTTGTCTGCGACCTCGTCCTCAAGGTGCTGTATTTCAACGGCAGCATGCTGGGTCGCGACATCGCGAACCACCTGTGCCTGCCCTTCTCGTTTATCGACGCCACGTCGCGCTTTCTCGCCGACGAGGGCTACTGCTCATCGACCGGCGTGCATACGGCGACCCTCGATCCCGGGGAGCCGATCAACGCCGGCATGCAGCACATGATCTCGACCACCGGCAGGCAGCGCGCCCGCGAGCTGCTCGAGATCAATCAGTACGCCGGTCCCGCCCCGGTGCCGATCAGCGACTACACGGCGATGGCCGAGCGCCAGTCCCACGTCGACGGACAGGTCAACCGCGCGCGCCTCCACGATGCCTTCAGCCACCTCGTCCTCTCCGAGGTCGTGCTCGACCACCTCGGACCCGCGTTGAGCGCGCGCCAGGCGGTGTTCCTGTACGGGCCGCCCGGCAACGGCAAGACGACGATCGCCGAGGCGGCCGCGTCCCTGCTCGGGGCGCCGATGTTCATCCCCCGGGCGCTCTACGTCCACGGTGAGGTGATCCGGTTCTACGACCCGATCCATCACGATCCCATCGACCGCGAGCTGCCACCCCACGACCGTCGCTGGCAGCTCGCCAAGCGGCCCGCCGTCAAGGTCGGCGGCGAGCTCACCCCGCGGATGCTCGAACTCGGTTTCGACCACACCCTCGGCTTCTANNCTGCTGAACCGGCTCATCGTGCCGCTGGAGAAGAAGGTCGACTACCTCAACATCCCCCGAGCCGGATCGAGCATTCCGGTGCCGTTCACGTGCATGGTCATGCTCTCCACCAACCTGCGCCCGCAGAACCTCATGGACGAGGCCTTTCTGCGCCGGGTGCGATTCAAGGTGCATGTTCCGGATCCCACGGTGGACGAGTACAAGGAAATCTGGCGGCGCAACTGCGTCGACAACAACCTGCGCATGGACGAGGGGCTCATCGACCGGCTGCTCGAGAAGCATTACCACGCAAAGGGCCGCCCCTTGCACGGCACTCACCCCAGGGACCTGCTCAACCACGTGATTCACGCTGCGCTGTACCTCGGCCATACCGTCGAGCTCAACAGCGAACTGCTCGAACTCGCCTGCGAGACGTATTTCGTCGACTCAGACGAGTAGCGACCTCGCGGCACCGCGCGGTGCAGAGACGCGAGAATGAGGGCGGAGCGTTGACATGACCAAGACCCACACCTATGCGCTGACCGTGACCTGGACCGGCAATACCGGGACGGGCACCAGCGGCTACCAGGCGTTCGAGCGCTCGCACGATGTCAGCATCGACGGCAAACCGACGATTCCCGGGAGCGCCGATCCGGCGTTCCGTGGCGCACCCGACCGCTGGAATCCCGAGGAGCTGCTGGTCGCGTCGCTCTCACAATGCCACATGCTCTGGTACCTCGTGCTCTGCGCAAAGGAGGGGATCGTCGTCACCGACTACGTCGACCAGGCGTCTGGGATTCTGGTGGAGACGCCGGACGGAGGCGGTCATTTCGAGGAGGTGTCGCTGCATCCGCACGTGACGATCGCGACGCCGGAGAAGGCTGACCGCGCGATCGCGCTGCACGAGCGCGCGCACGAATTGTGCTACGTCGCCAACTCGGTGAACTTCGCGGTGCGAACGGAACCGACGGTGGTCAGCGCTGCAGAGGTCGCCTAGACCGGCACCGACGCCGGTGCGACGTGTCTGACGATCGAGCCCGCTGGGGGACGCTCGATGATGTGATCGATCATGCCGTAGGCGAGCGCCTGCTCGGCGGTCATGTGGTAATCGCGCTCGATGTCACGACCGATCTGCTCCGAGTCGCGTCCGGTGTGCCGGTGGTAGAGCTCGATCAGCAACGCTCGCTGGCGGAGGATCTCGCGGGCATGAACGTCGAGGTCGGTCGCCTGCCCCTGCAGGCCCTGCGCCCACGGCTGGTGGATGACGACGAGCGAGTTGGGCAGCGCCAATCGCCGTCCGGGCGCGCCCGCTGAGAGGAGCAACGACGCACCGCTCGCGGCCATGCCGAGGCACGTCGTCTCGACGAGTGGACGGACGTACTGCATCGCGTCGTACATTGCCAGCGCCGCGGTCATGGAGCCGCCTGGACTGTTGATGTACAGGTGCACGTCGCGTTCGGGGTCCTCGCCTTCGAGGAACAGCAGTTGCGCCGTGACGAGATTGGCGAGATCGTCGTCGATGACTCCGCCGACGAAGATGATCCGATCGCGCAGCAGCCGCGAGTAGATGTCGTACGAGCGCTCACCGCGNNGGGACCAGGGTCATCGCGAGCCCTCCGCTGTGGGTGGAACGAAGCCGATACGCCGGCGGGTCGGCTCCGCCTGGTTCATGGCGACGAAGGCGCCGAACTGTGCCACCGTCCGGAGCGAGTCGGCGTCGAGTCCCGACGTGACGGCGCGGAGCTGGCGCCGGGGGTCGGCGGGCCATGCGGGCTCGCTCTGAGGCCAGGCTCCGAGCCGGCGTCCCAGGTCGGTGTACACGGCCGCGATCGGCACCGCGAGCGCATAGGTGATCGCGATCAGCAGGTCGGCGGAGACATCCTTGAGCCCACGCTCGACCTCGGAGAGGTACGCCGGCGAGCACCCCGCCTCACTCGCGATCTCGCTCAGTCTCCGCGCCTGGCCTTCGCGGTGGCCGCGAAGGAGTGCGCCCAACTCGCGCCGGATTTCGTCGGCCGTTACGCTCAGAGCAGAATTCACAACGCTCAGAGCATATCACCGCTTGCGCAGGCGGAGCAGGGCGGACGTGGCTTTGACGGCTCGCGGCTATTCTTGCCTCCTGATGGCGACGCTCCTTTCCGTCAACGTCGGCCGCATGGCGGCGAGCCGGCACACCGACACGGGTATCACCGGGATCGACAAGCGGCCGTCGGCGGACCCGGTTGCGCTGCGCGACCCGGGGCCCGGAACGGGGACGAGCGGTGCCGCCGGGGACGCCATCGGCGACCCACGCTCGCATGGGGGAACCGACCAGGCCGTCTACGCCTATGCCCGCGAGGAGCTGGATCACTGGCAGGCTGAGCTCGGGCGGCCATTGACCAACGGTGTCTTCGGCGAGAACCTCACCACGGCGGGGCTCGATGTCAACGGAGCGCTCGTCGGCGAGCGCTGGCAGGTCGGCGACGCCTGCGTCCTCGAGGTGACCTCGCCGCGCATCCCGTGCCGGACGTTCGCCGGCTGGCTCGAGGAGCAGCTCTGGGTGAAGCGGTTCACCCAACGGGGTGCTCCAGGCGCCTACCTCCGGGTGATCGCTCCGGGCTCGGTGACTGCCGGTGACGCGATCACAGTGCTCCATCGGCCTGCACATGGCGTCACCATCGCGCTGATGTTTCGAGCGCTGACGACCGACAAGGCTTTGCAGCCGCAGCTGGCCGTTGCCGGGGATGCACTTCCCGAATCACTTCGGCGGCAACTCGTTCCCTGACCCAGCATCCCCAGGCACGCCCACGCGAGCCGGTCCGCGTCGCGATTGCGCGACCCCGGGAAAACAGGCTGAACTGAGGATACGATTCGGGTCGTCCATTCATGTTCAGACCGCCCCGATACGCCCGCATCGCTCTGGTCGCAGTGGTGGCCGCCGTCGCAGCCGGGACGCTGGCCACGACCTCACGTCTCCCGATCGCGCCGTCAGGGGTCACAGCGGCCACGCGCCCTCCGGCTCCCGCCGTCCAGCCTCCGTGGTTCCACATGCATGTGGCGAGCTCCGTCGTCAGCTTCTGGACACCGGCGACGATGCCCGCCGGCGCCCCGCCGGTCCGTGGCCGCGCAGGCATCCTGGTGGATATGGACACGGGAGAGATCCTCTGGGAAAAGCAGGCGGACCTCGAACTCGCGCCGGCGAGCCTGACCAAGGTGCTGACCTCTCTGGTCGCGCTCGAGAATTTCACNNTCGAGGAGTTGCTCGACGGCATGCTGCTTCCGAGTGGCGACGACGCTGCGAGCGCGATGGCAGTGGACACGGTGGGTGAGGCACGGTTTGTCGCGGCGATGAATGCGCAGGTGGTCGCCCTCGGTCTCGCCGACTCCCATTTCTCGGCAACGGCCGGGCTCGACGATCCAGCGCTGTACTCATCCGCCTACGACCTCGCGGTCATCGCCGCCTACACCTACCAGCAGTTTCCGCTGTTCGACCAGATCGTCAACACCAGGACCATCAACCTGCCGGCCACCGCGCTCCACCCGGCGTTCCATCTGCACAACCTCGACGCGTTGCTCCAGGCTTATCCTGCCGCCGTGGGTATCAAGCCGGGCTGGACCGGCAACGCCGGTGCCTGCCTCATCGGGATGGCGGTCCGCGACGGGCATCACCTGCTGTCCGTGTTGCTGAGCGCCAACTACCCGGCGCAAATTGAGAGCCGGCTCTTCGACTGGGGCTTCCACCTCGAGGGGCTGCCTCCGCTGCTTCCTCCGACTCCGGCACCGAAAGCAACGCCCGCGGCGTGACGACCGATCGCGACGCCGACCGAAGATGGATGTCGCTACCGCTATTTGATGACCCTGAAACCCGCGGCCATGGTGTCGCCCCACGGTGCCGAGGCGATGAGTCGAAGGTTGGGGAGGCTGGCGATGCAGTTGACGTTCCAGGCGTAGAGCGGCGCGGCGATGCGCAGTGAACCGACGAAGACGGCATTCGCCTGCGCTGCCGCGGCCTCCGCGGCGGCCGGGTCGGTGCACGCATTCTCAAGAGCAGTCTCGAGGGGAACGTCCAGCGCCCCGAACGAGTAGCCGTTGGGAACCAGGGGGTTGAGGTCGGTCAGGCCCGCCATCCACATGCCCGCGTCGTCGCCGCCGTTGGTGAGCACGAGGCTGCCCTTTTGGAGTGTTCTCGACATCGACGACAGAACGCTCAAGTCCGCAGGGGTCACGAGAGAGCGCGTCGCGATCTCATTCTTGTAGACGCCGAGTTCGGTTGCAGCACCTACCACGACTGCAACCAAGGCCAGCACCCCCAGCGCCGCGCCGGCGCCGTCGAGCTTTTGCGCGACGGCCCCGAGCTTGTCGCGAATGACGCCTGGGATGCTCACCCGACGGATCGCAGCGATCCAGGCGATGACCGCCACAACTGCCACCACGGCGAGGACCCGAAACCACTGGCGAAAGACGGCCATCTGATTGAACAGCCCGAGCGGATACAGGACGACGGAGTTCGGTTCCCAGAAGTTCATCCAGGCAACTTCGAGCGGACGGCGTACGAGGAAGGCAATCACTGCGACGACGATCGCGGCGGCAGACACGCCGACCCAGAGCCGGGGGGTCCGCGACAACGTGCGCATCAGGTCGCCGATCGCAAACAGACCAAACGCCAGCACCAGGGGAATCAGGAAGTACTGGATGCCGAGGACGCGATCAGTATCACCCCACGGATAGATGACGTTCCAGATGCGATGGAGGTAGTGCAGGTAGAGGTCGTCCGCCATGATGAGAAAGAGCAGAACCTGCGCGACCAGCACCCACAGCATCCGGCGTCGGATGAGCATCGCGATCGCTCCCACACAGTAGAGAGCTAGAGCCGCGGGCCCGAGCAGATCGGTCTGCGCGATCAGCACCAGGATGTGGTGCGGTTTCAGCGGCATGTGCGTGGTCGCCAGCACGAACTGCGGCGGCTGGGTTCGGGTTTGGGGCGGGACATGCGGAATACGCGTGACCAAGGTCACGATCGCGGCGCCGGCGAGTGCAGCGCCGAGCGCGATCGCCGGCCGGATGACACCGTTTCGCGGCGAAGCGCGCACGGCGTTCACGATTGCCGCCGCCAGCAACCCGCATGCGATCACGAGTGCGGTGATCACCTCCAGTCCATGGATCACCCAGATCGACGCCGTGATCGCGCCGAGAAGAATCGCATTGTCCCTCGTACTTCGTCCGCGAATCACACGCAATGAGGCGACGATGAGGGGAACGATGAGTGTCGAGTCGACGATCTCAGGGAAACGCCCGATGATCGCCTGCCCCCCGGGGAAGATGAGCCCGATCGCGAAGAATGGGACGACCGCTGCGAGCGCAATCGACTCGGTGGCTTCGAGGGTGAGGAAGGTGAGCGAGAGCGGGAGCACCACGAGGGCCGCTGTGATGATCGGTGTCATCGCACTTGCGGGATACGGCGCTCCGAGCCACGACACCACGGCGGCCGTGGCCTCGAATCCAGGTCGCGCTCGAATGAAGTCAGATCCCTGGAGCGGAATGGGAAACAGCGGCAGCACGTCGTGTGTCCGCACGATCGCGTTGACGACGCCTGCGTGAGTCGGCGAATCCCAGTCCGGGGGCAGTACCTGGCCGTGCAACGCCCACGCGAACACGGCGGCGCTGGTCAAGCCGA
Organism: Candidatus Dormiibacterota bacterium; assembly: GCA_003136295.1. Lineage (GTDB taxonomy): Bacteria > Chloroflexota > Dormibacteria > Aeolococcales > Aeolococcaceae > Palsa-851. The sequence continues at coordinate 1,621 of PLDZ01000050.1, read as the reverse complement.
CGATCAACGCTGGAATCGGCAGCCACCACGGGTGTTTCGCAACGGGTGCGATCTCGGTACGCCGCCAGCGAACGACCGCGGCGATGCCGAGCACCACCAGTACCGGAAACACCGTGAACGGGTCGAACGGAATGTGCACATCGTGCAGTGCCAGTCCGTAGACGCCGATGAACCCCGCGGACAATCCGGGCGCCATCGCGAGCCGCTGCCATGCACGCCACGTCGGAGCAAGCAGCGTGGCAAGCGCGAAGCCGGGGAGGAAGGCAACCGCCACCACCCCGGGAAGGGTTTGCGCGAGATCCTGGAGCGGCACGCCAGATCGAGCTCAGCGACCCTTGAGCGTGGCTACCGCAAAGACCGTGCGCGCCATGATGAGCAAGTCGAGTGCGATCGACTGTCGCTTGATGTAGTAGAGGTCATACGAGAGCTTGATGGTCGAACCACCGACATCGCCGGCATACCCGTAGTTCACCTGAGCCCAACCGGTGAGTCCGGGCCGCACCGAGAGCCTCGTGTTGTAGTACGGGATGCTCTCGCGCAGTGTCTCGACGTACTGCGGCTGCTCGGGCCGCGGCCCGACGACACTCATGTCGCCACGCAGAATGTTCCACGCCTGCGGCATCTCATCGAGGTGCAGGCGTCGGAGCACCGCACCGACTCTCGTGATGCGCGCATCGTCTTCCGCTGTCCAGTGCAATTCCTCGCGACCGTGACCCCGCATGGTGCGGAGTTTCACGATCTCAAAGTGCTTGCCGAAATGGCCGACGCGAACCTGGCGATGAAAGATGGGTCCTCGATCCTCGATCTTGATCGCCACCCAGACGAAGGGAAGCAGGATCCCCAGGAGCACCAGACCGATGAGGCCGGCAACGATGTCGGCGACTCGCTTGAAGAGCGCGTACAGACGCGAGGTTTCGCCGCGCTGTTGCAGGGAGAGCAACCACGTTTGACGGAGTCGCTCGACAAGCAACCGACCGGTCAACTCTTCGTAGACGTCNNAGATCCTCCTCAGCGCCGAGCACGATCTGATCGGCGTCGCGAATCGCCGCGGTGCTGGCGAGACGGGCCGCTGCGTCCGGGTCCGCGGGGTGGATCGTGCCGACAACCCTGTAGAGCCCGGCCATCTGGGCGTCGACCTCGGACCACACCCGATCGATGATGTCGGCGTCTGCCACCAGCAGGATCCGCCCGGCAAAGATCGCCCGCGCGAAGACGCGGCGATAGAACAGCCGCCAGCAGAGGACGGTGATGGCGGCGACCGGAACCCAGATGAGGATCGTCGGCCTCGTGACGCCGTAGGGCACTGCGAAGAACACGACAAGCAGAGCGATCGTCTCAAGCGTCACGGTGATCGCGATGACCCGGAAGATGCCGCGGACGCTCACGGCCTCGTGGAGGTCGTACGCGTCGACCATGAGGGCCGCGGCAAGCCAGAGGCCGGTGGCGATCGCCACCCCGGCCCACGGGATGGTCAGCGCGGCGTGCTGGATCGGCCCGGAGCGGAGATTGAACGCGATAATCAGCGAGGCCGCCACAAGCACAGAGTCGCCCGCAGCGAGAAGCAATTTCCGTTCAGAAGCGAGGATTCCCCGCCGGCCGGCCGCAACTGTGGCGCCCGGAA
>PLDZ01000094.1 GCA_003136295.1 Candidatus Dormiibacterota bacterium | reverse complement strand
AGCGGCAAGCCGTGACCGCTGACGTAGCTCGTCTGCAAGAGGACCTCGCCGGCGGTGGCGCCGGCGCTCCGCCTCGCGACGACGACATAGAACGCGCCGACCACGAGGAGCACGACCACCCCGTCCACCCAGCCACTTCCGAACCCGACGCCGAGCATGCGTCCGAGAGCGAGCAGTCCGGTGACGATGCTCGCAACCACCCCGATATCGAGCAGGGCAGCGAGCATGACTCGCACCCAGCGCGGCACCCTGACGAGGCCGGCTCCGGACGACGATGGGGTCTTGCGCACCGCCAGATAGCAGCCCACGCCCATCACGATGAGGATCGCTCCCTGGACGGCGAGCTGCTGGAGCTGATCGAGGAAGTGCTCAACGGGCACGCCGATGAGAATCCCCAGGGCGACGTAGACGCCAACCCAGACAAACGTCGACGAGACCATCGCGAGGATGAACGAACGCCGAGGCGCGCGGACCGCCCCCGCGACCAGGGTCGTGTAGATCCGGAGCCCCGGGATCAACCTGCTGATCGCGATTCTTCGCCAACCGGCAGCGCGGAGCCGGTCTTCGACCCGCTCGAGGTTCCGCTGCTGGCGGAGTCGCCGGGCGAGCCCCCGCAGCCCGCGGTCGCCGACGGCCCGGGCCCAGCTGTATCCGACCAGAGAACCCGCAATACAGGCGACCAGGGACAGGGGGATGAACGCGTACGGATTGAGCCCGCCGGAGGCGATGAGCAGGCCGGCCACGAGTAGGACAAGCTCTCCGGGGGCGAACGGCAGTGGGACCCCTGCCTCCTCTGCGAAGAGCAACGCGGGAAGCAGCGCGAGCGCGACCGCCCCGTGCAACCCCGACAGGAAGTTCACCGACCCATCATCCACCCCCGATCCGCGCAGTGCGGTGCTGCGCGATACGCCCGCAACCGGCTCGTTCTGCGAGAGTGCCCCCGTGGTGGAGACCGACGCCGTCGTCGTGGGCGCTGGGCCGAGCGGCGCGACAACCGCCCTGCTGCTTGCCAGAGGTGGNNTCCATGAGCAGGTCCTCGCCACCGGTGCGCGGCCGATCCGCGGTGTGACCTATCAGCTTCAGGCAGGGGGCCCGAGTGTCCACGTGCCGTTCCCAGCCCCGCCGGAGGGCGGACCGCCCGAAGGCCTCGGAGTCCGGCGTACCAGCTTCGACGATGTGCTCCTCGGCGCAGTCCGCCGAGAGCCCCGCGCCACCCTCCGGGAAGGGGAAAGGGTGACGGGACTGTTCCGCGATGCGTCGCAGGGCGTTGCCGGGATCAATACCACCGCCGGCAAGATCAGCGCCCGGATCGTCATCGGTGCTGACGGGCTGCATTCCCAGATCCGAGCCTGGTCTGGACTGCGGACCCAATCGCAGGCACGCATGCGCTACGGGCTGGCGGGGCACTGGCGGGTCGACACGCGCGGCCGGGATGCAGTCACGGTGACCCTCGCCGGCGACCACGAATGGTATGAGGCACCGGTCGGGCCTGATCTCCTGCTCGTCTCGATCCTCACCCATCGGTCCCGCCCGCCGATGACGGCGCGGACGTATCCGGATGCCGTACGTCGCAGTGTTGCCGGGCTCGCCGATGCCGAATTGCTCTCGGGTCCCCTCGGCGCCGCCTCCTTCCATCAGCGCGTCCGCACCGTGGCCGAAGGTGGCGTTTTTCTCGTCGGCGACGCCTCCGGCTACGACGACCCGACGACCGGAGACGGCATCGCCATCGGGATCCTCCTCGCCGAGCGCCTTGCCGAGCACGCCGGCGACCTCCTCAGCGGTCGTCTCTCCGCCGCCAGCGCGGCCGCCCGATACGCGACCGACCACACACGCCTGGTCCGCGAGCGCCGCCGCCTCACCCAACTCGCGCTGTTCCTGGCTCGGTCGCGGGTGCTGAGCCGGCGTGTGATCGTGCGAGCGACGATGGATCCGCGCGCGTTGCGAAAGCTGGTGGCCATCAACTGCGGGTATCAGACGTTCCGGGATCTCACGCCGCGCGACTGGCTGTTGCTCGCCGGGATCTGACGGCTGCGGCGCCGAGGTCGTGGAATGAAACGGGGGACACCACGGAACGCCTCGCGATACCCTGGGATCGTATCCAGCAGACGCTCCTCGGCGCGAATTCGCGGGACCAGTACCGCCGCATCGGCAAGCGAGAGCACCACAGCCTCTGGGACGGCCCCCACCGCGATCGGGAGGCACGCGAACTCGAGGGCGACGGCGACGTAGTTCGGGTGGCGCACGTATCGATACGGACCGCCGGTCTTGATCTGACCGTCCGCCGGCACATGAGCCGTCACGTTCCAGCCGGTCCCCAGCGTTCGGATGACCCAGAGGCGCAGGGCGGCCGACGCGGCAAGGCCGCCAAGTGCGGCAATCTCAACCGGTCGGGAGACACGCCGCCCACGGCGCGGCCACGCACTCACGGTGAAGAGCGCGACGTGGACGCCGACCATCGCGGGGTAGGTCGACGCCGACGCCTGCACTGCGCGCCCCAGCTCGGCCCGATTGCGCGCCGAGATCCGCAGCTCGAGGAGCCGCTGCGCCGCGGTCGCCAGCACCAGGGCGGTCCGCCCCCGCCGGTTCATGACGCCCAGAGCAACTCGATGAGCTCGACCATGAGCCCCGGACCGAATGCGGCCGCAAGGCCACGACCGCTCGCCGCCGGGAGACGCGCCGCGAGATCCTCGAGCACGAAGAGGATTGCCGCGGACGACGTGTTGCCGACGTTGCTCATGACCCTTCGCGTGGACGCGACGTGACGCTCGTGGAGGCCGAGGCAGCGCACGACCGAGTCGACGATGGCGTGGCCTCCGGGGTGTAGTGCGACGACGTCGAGGTCGGACGCTCGACCGATAAAGCCGTCGACGAGGGCTGGGAGGTGCGTCTCGAGGAGGCGGGGGAGCTTGCGCGATACCACCACCCGGAACCCGTCATCAGCGCGCTCGTATCCGAGCGCCTCGGTGCTCGCCGCCACCAGCTGATGGCGCGTCCGGCCGATCTCGATGCGCCCCGGGCTCTCGCCACAACGAAGGACCGCCGCGCCGGCGCCATCGCCGAAGACGAGGACGCTCAACAGGTTGTCGGCAGACGTGTCGGCCGGCCGGAACGTGAGCGACGGCACCTCGACGGCTACCACCAGCGCCGCCTGGTCAGGATTCGATCGCACCCAGTCGGACGCCCAGGCCAGCGCCGCCGCACCCCCGGCACAACCGAAGTTCATGAACGGCATTCGCCGGATGTCGCGCCGCAGACCCAGGTGGTTGATCAGCTGCACGTCCACCCCGGGGAGGACGAACCCCGTACATGACGACACCACAACGAGCCCGATGTCCGCGATCGGTGCTCGCGCATCGAGGATCGCGCGCTCAGCCGCGGCGATTGCAAGAGGCGTTGCCTCGGCTGCATAGCGAACCGCCTGCTCTCCGGGACTGAGCGGGGTCAGCGCCTCCTCGATCGGACGCACCAGGTAGCGGTGCGTGTCCGAGAGTTCGTCTGTGAAAAGGCTGACCCGCCGCTCCAGCCGCGGCCAGAGCCNNCTCGCCGATCGGGCAGCGCCGCGGAGCGGATCGCCGCCTCAAGAACCATGCGTTGGGATCATGACACCGAGGATTGGAACGGCGGCTCCCGTCGCGGGGATTGCGGGCATGCGAGGGATATGGGGCCGGGTTACAACGCGGTCAGTTTTGAGGGCTACTCCGGAGTCACGTACGCAGCGGTGAGCCCACCATCGACCAGGAACGTCGCTCCATTCACGTACGAGGACTCATCGCCGGCGAGAAAGAGCGCGGCATTGGCGATCTCTCGCGCGGTGGCGAGGCGGCCCATCGGCAGATGGATGCGCCGCCGCTCGTAGGCCGCGGGGTTGTCCGAAAAGAGGCGCATCAGCAACGGCGTCTCCACCGGTCCCGGGCACAGCGCGTTGACCCGGACGCCCTGGCGCGCGAACTGGACGGCGAGCTCGCGACTCATGGAGAGCACCGCGCCCTTCGACGCGGTGTAGCCGATCTGCGACGTCGCCGCACCGACCAGCGCCACAAAGGATGCGACGTTGATGACCGATCCGCCACCGCGTTCAAGCAGATGTGGAATCCCGTACTTGCAGCAGAGGAATACGCCCTTCGCGTTGACCGCCTGAACACGATCCCACGCGTCGGGTTCTGTGCTCAGGATCGAGTCGTCATCGGCAGGCATGATCCCGGCATTGTTGTAGAGGATGTCGACGCCGCCATAGGCCACCACGGTCGTCGCGTACATCTCGGCAACGCTCGTCGCGTCGCTCACATCAACCTGGACGAAGATCGCGCGCCTGCACTCGGCGGCGGTGCGCGCGCCGGCCGACCCATCGGTATCGGCAACGACAACCGCCGCTCCCTCTTCCGAAAAGAGCATCGCGGCTTCGCGTCCGATGCCGCCCGCCGCGCCAGTGATCACCGCAACCTTGCCGTCGAGGCGTCCCATCTCTGCGTCAGCCCTCCGTTGTCATGAAGACGTTCTTGATCTCGGAATAGCCGTCGAGGGCGTTCATGCCGAGCTCGCGTCCGAAGCCGGATTGCTTGAAGCCCCCGAAAGGGGTGGACACGCGCACCGAGGAATTGCTGTTGATCGAGAGCACGCCCGTCTCGAGCGACCTCGCGACGCGCAGCGCGCGGGCACCATTGGTTGTCCAGATCGATCCTGACAACCCGTAGGGAGTGTCGTTCGCGATACGCACCGCGTCAGCCTCGTCGATGAAGGGGATGATGGCCGCGACGGGCCCGAAGACCTCGTCGCGGGCGATGCGGTCGGTATTGGTTGCCTCGACCAGCGTGCACGGAAACCAGAAGCCGGGTCCGTCCGGCGTCGTTCCTGTGAACAGCGGCTCGGACTCGATGAATGACGCCACTGTGGTGCGGTGAGCGGCCGACACCAGCGGACCCATCTCCGTCGCGTCAGCCTCGGGATCTCCCACGCGGAGCGCAGCGGTGGCGGCGATGAGCAGCGAGACAAAGCGGTCGTACGCCTCGCGCTGGACGAGGATGCGCGAGCGCGCGCAGCAATCCTGCCCAGCGTTGCCGAACACGGCGTACGGTGCCGCGGCGGCTGCACGCTCAATATCGGCGTCGGCGAAGACGATGTTGGCGGACTTGCCGCCGAGCTCGAGGGTCACGCGCTTGACGGTCTCTGCAGCGCCACGCATCACTCCGATGCCGACCTCCGTGGAACCGGTGAATCCGATCTTGGCGACGTCCGGATGGTGAATCAGGCGTTCACCGACAACGCGACCCGGACCCACCACGACGTTGAAGACACCCCCGGGAATGCCGGCCTCGAGCGCGAGCTCTGCCAGGCGAATAGCCGTCATCGGAGTCAGCTCCGCCGGTTTGAGCACCACCGTGTTGCCGCACGCCAGCGCGGGGCCGACCTTCCAGCTCGCGATGTTGAGCGGAAAGTTCCAGGGCACGATCAGCCCGACCACACCGAGTGGTTCGCGGAAGGTCATGTCGACGCCGCCCGCGACGGGGATCGTCTGGCCGAAATGCTTGTCGACGGCGCCCGCGTAGTAGTGAAAAACCTCGGCCACCATGCCGACCTCGCCGCGCGAGTCGGCGATCGGCTTGCCGACATTCCTCGTCTCCAGCAGCGCGAGTTCCTCGCGATGGTCATCGACGAGCGCCGCGAGACGGCGGAGCAAGCGCGCTCGGTCAGAAGGCGCGACCGCTCGCCATGCGGGGAATGCCGCTTTTGCCGCCGCCACCGCGCGATCGGTCTCCGCCACCCCCGCCTGCTCGAGCTCGGCCACGGGCTGCTCCGTGGCCGGGTTCAGCACCCGAAGCGTCATCCGCGCTCGAAGAACCGCTCGCGCTCGTAGCAGGTCACCGCCTTGTCGAAGAGCTCCTGCTCGGTGCGCGCGTAGTTGAGGTAGTGGTCGATGACGTCGTCGCCGAACGCCGACCGCGCGACCTTGCCGTGCTCGAGCGCGGTGATCGCCTCGTTGAGCGTGTGCGGGAAGCGTTTGACGTCGGACTCGTACGCATTGCCGGTGAACGCGGGGGGCAATTCGAGCTGTTGCTCGATACCATGCAGGCCTGCCGCCAGCAACGCCGCGAAGGCGAGGTACGGATTGGCATCCGCCCCCGGGATGCGGCACTCGACCCGCAGCGACTTCCCGCGGCCGACGACGCGAAATCCGCAGGTCCGGTTGTCGTACCCCCAGGCGAGGGTCGTCGGCGCCCAGCTGCCCGCCGCGTATCGCTTGTATGAGTTGATGTTGGGAGCGAGGAAGACGGCGAACTCACCAGCGCACTCGATGAGTCCCGCGAGATACTGCTTGAAGAGTGGGGATTCCCCGGAGAACAGCGCGTTGCCCTTATCCCACAGACTCGAGTGGATGTGGCACGAGCTGCCGATCCAGGTGTGATCGGGCTTCGCCATGAAGGTCACCGAGCAGCCGCGCTGGTGCGCCATCTCCTTGATCCCGGTCTTGTAGATGACGTGGTTGTCGGCCATGGTGACCGCGTCGCTGTAGCGAAAGTTGAGCTCCTGCTGGCCGGGCCACGCCTCGCCCTTGGAGGTTTCGACACGCATACCGGCGGCCTGCATGCCGTTGCGCACCGCGCGGATGAACGGCTCGTCATAGCTGGTGGCGAGGATGTGATAGTCGAGGATGTACGGGACCGACGGTGTCAGTCCGCGATAGTGCTGGGCGTGCGCCTGCTCATAGGTCTCCTTGATCAGAAAGAACTCGAGCTCGGAGCCGAACATCGCCTCGTACCCAAGGGCGCGCGCCCTGTCCACCTGAGCCTTGAGCACCTGGCGGGGTGAGGGTCGGACGGGAGTGNNGCGACGCATGGTCTCGAAGTCGGGCACCATGGAGAAGTCGCCGTAGCCTCGCTCCCAACTGGCGATCTCGTACCCGGGAACAGGATCCATCTCCATCTCGAGGGCGAGCAGATAGTTGCAACCTTCGATCGGGTTCTTGTGCGACATCTCCTCGAGGAAGAAATGTGCCTCCATACGCTTGCCCATCAGGCGTCCCTGCATGTCCGTGAACGCCACAACCACCGTGTCGACCTCGCCGGCGGCGACCTGCTGGGTGAGTTCGTCGAGCGTCAGCATCGGTCAGCTGCCCTCCTTGGCGGCGTCGGTCGCGATCGCGCCATTGTGGTTGTGCTCGGCGACCCGATCGACGAAGCGGCGGAAGAGCGATGTCGCCCATCCCTCCTGGCCGAGCAGTTCCTCGGGGTGGCACTGCACGGCCACGACCATCCCGTCCGATGATTCGATGCCCTCGACGACACCGTCGGGGCTGTGCGCTGTTGCATGGAGACCCGGCGCAATGTCCTTCACCGACTGGTGGTGGAGGCTGTTCACCATCACGCGATCGCCCGGCGTGACCTGCGAGAGTTCCGAACCCGGAACCACGTCGATCGAGTGCGCGAGCAGGTCGCGAGGATGGCCGTGGTTGTCGTGGCCGTCGATGTGCTGAAGCAGCGATCCGCCGAGCGCCACGTTGATGACCTGTTGACCGCGACAGATGCCGAAGACGGGCACACCCTCATCCACGGCCGCGCGCACGAGCGCGATCTCGGTGAGATCCAGGGGTGGATCGACATTCGGGGTTTCCTCCTGGCGCGCCTCGCCATACGCCGTCGGGTCCACGTCCCAGCCGCCGGGAAGGAGGAGCCCGTCGATGCCCTGGACCAACGCCGTCGCTTCTGCGGACTCGAGACCGTTCGGCTGCGGATCCAGCGTGACCGGATCTCCCCCGGCAGCCTCGACGGCGCGAAGGTAGGGCGCGTAATACGCGGGTCCGCGGCGGGGACTGCAGGTCACACCAATCCTGGGTTTGGGCATCTTGAAGATCCTTCGCGTGCTCGCGGCGCCGTGGCCCCGAGCACGCGTGATGAACTGATCGGTGAGCCTATCAGCCGGCCGAAACTGCAGGCACCGGCGCTGGGGTGCCGACGAACCCCGCTTCGATCGAGGCCAGCTCCTCGGCCGTGCCCTGAATACGCGGGCCTTTGAACCAATGCCTCGCTGACAGGACCCACCAGAGCGACGTTCCTCCCGCGACAACTCCCACAGCGACGATCGTGTAGTTGAAGTTGCCGAGCGTGACCGGGAATATGGTGGGCAGGACGAAGAGGATGCTGATCAGTCCGATCCAAACAACAGCAATGGTGCCGATGGGGCGGCTCCACTTGCCCAGATGCCATGGGCCACGCTGGAAGCTGTCGCCCGCGCGCAGCCGCAGGAGGATCGGGATCCCGTAGGCGATGTACAGGCCGATGACGGCGATCGAGATCACCGCGGCGTAAGCATTCGGGTTGTACAGGTACGGCAGCCAAAGGATGAAGGCGAGCACCGTGGCGAGCCAGATGGAGTTGGTTGGCGTGCGCGTGCGCTTGTTGATCTTGCTCCAGAGGCGGTGGCCTGGTACGGCCCCGTCGCGGGAGAAGGCATAGATCATTCGCGAGTTCGCGGTTACCGATGACATGCCGCAGTAGAACTGTGCACCGATTGCGATCAACAGCAGGAACTGCCCGAGTCCTCCGCCGGCTGCGTCGATGAAAATCTGGGCAGCCGGGACGACTGACGCCGACTCGGCTCCGTAATTCTGGATGGCCGAAGTCACTCCGATCAGCAGCACCCACCCGGCGATCAGCGACACAACGATTGACATGACGATTCCCCGGGGACCCGCGACCGCAGCGTTGCGGGTTTCCTCGGTCATGTGCGCCGATGCGTCGTATCCCGTGAACGTGTATTGCGCCAGCAGGAGACCAATGAGGAAGACGTAGATGATCGACCCAGGGAAGCTGGCTCCGCTGCCGTTCTGGAAGCTCGTGAAGATGAAAGACACCGACTGATGGTGCTTCGGCACGATCACCAGCAGGGCGACGATGACCACCACGCCGAGGATATGCCACCACACCGAGATGTCATTGAGGAGTGCGACCAGTCGGACCCCAAAGGTGTTCAGCAGGCCGTGGAGGAAGAGGGCAACTGCGTACACGAGGAGAATATGCGGGGCGTTGAGCGGATAGCCGAACCAGTTGTTCATGAACGCCGACGCGAACAGGGCAAGACCGCCATCGATGCCGGCAGTGACCGCGACCTGACCGAGCAGGTTGAACCACCCTGTGAACCAGCTCCAGGCGGGTCCATTCTTGCCGCCGAGCTTCGCTGACCAGTAGTAGAGACCGCCGGCGGTCGGATAGCTGGAACAGACTTCCGCCATCGCGAGCCCGACGATGATGACCATGATGCCCACAAGCGGCCAGCCGATGTTCATGTCGACAGGTCCGCCGTTGAACATCGCCGTGCCGTACGCCGTGAGACACCCGGACAGGATGGAGATGATCGTGAATGACACAGCGAAGTTGGAGAAGCCCCCCATCTTCCGGAGCAGCTCCTGAGCGTACCCCAGCTTGTGGAGAGTCTCGGTATCGCTGTCAATAGCCTGAACGGTCATCGGCTCATCTCCCCATGCGTTCCGATTCGGTGGGGCGCACAGTAGCAGCGGGTCCGCACCAGCGTCAACAGATTTATCGAACAAACCCAAAGCGGTCAAAACTGTAAGAATCGTTTCAATGCCAGAGTTCCTGGTCGGCGAGTTGGTTCGCCAGCGGATGGGGGCGCTCAGTGCCTCGGAGCGGCGGCTTGCCCAGGTCCTGCTCGCGTTCTATCCCGTGGCCGGGCTGGAGAGCCTCACGCGATTCGCGGAACGAGCGGGGGTCAGCCCGGCGACCGTGACCCGGTTCATCACCAAGCTCGGCCTGCGTGGATATCCGGAGTTCCAGGATTCGCTCCGCCAGGAGTTGCAGGAACGGTTGAGCTCGCCACTCGCTCGGTACGAGCTGGCCCGACCCGGGGACTCAAGCGTATCGATGCTCCACGACGCCTTCGCGACCTACGAGCACAGTCTGCGGGCGAGTGTCGACATGGTCTCGGAGCACGACTTCGATGCTGTTGTCGACCTCCTCGCCGATTCGCGCCGGCGCGTCCTGTCGCTGGGCGGACGGGTGAGCACATTCCTGGCCCGGTACCTGGCGAGTCAGCTGCACCTCATCCGCCCCGGCGTGGAGCTCATCGACCCCGAGCGGAGCAACCCGGCGGATCACCTGGTCGACCTCGGGCGGCGGGACATCCTCGTCGTCTTCGATTACCGCCGCTACCAGAGCGACACCATCAACAGCGCGAAGGTCGCCGCGGGGCGGGGGAGCACGGTGGTGCTGGTCACCGATCCGTGGTTGTCGCCGGCCGCTGCCTCGGCGCGGTTCGTGCTCGTCACCGGAGTCCAGACGACGGTGACCCCGTTCGACACGCTGGTGTCCGCGGTGGCGCTCACCGAGACATTGATCGCCGGGGTGCTGGCGCGCCTCGGCGAGACGGCTCACGCACGCATGCGCCGGATGGACGAGCTGCGCGGCGGCGTTGTCTACGGCGATGGTCCATAAGGTCGAGGTACATTGCGTCGGTTGACTGAGGACACGGCAGGCGGGGCCGGCATGATCGCCGATCGGCTGGAGCTGGCGGACTGGCGCCGGCGGGTGAGCGAGCTGTACGCCCTGATCCGTGCAGAACCGGATCCCGTCGCGGCGTGGACTCACTGGTGGCAGGTGCGTGAACACCTCTTCCGTACGCACTCGCAGAGCCCGCTTCCGGAGCAGGAACGCGGTGCTGCCACCACCCCCGTGTACTACGACTACGACCCGTCATTGCGCACCGTCGCCGACGTGGAAGCCGCCGACGGCGCCACGTTCGAGCTCCCGGGCTCGACATCCGGTCACGTCACCGCCGAGCGCGCCGGCACAGCGCATCTCTCACTCGGCGGCACAGCCGTGAGCCTGTCGATGTTCTGGCTCCTCGATTACGCAGGTGGCTTCTTTCTCTCCTTCCGCGACGCCACGTCCGGCTCCGAAACCTACGGGGCGGGGCGCTACCTCCTGGACACCGCGAAAAGCGCCGACCTCGGGGCCGACCGCGATGGTCGCCTGATCCTCGATTTCAACTTCTCGTACCAACCCTCGTGCAGCTATGACCCGCGCTGGAGCTGTCCGCTTCCGCCGCGTGAGAACTGGCTGGCGATTCCCATCAGAGGAGGAGAGCGCCTCCGGTCCTGATCAGAACAGCGAGGGGATCACCGCCTCAATGAGATGAGGACCCGGCTCGGCAAGCGCTCGGTCGAGCTCCGCGACGAAGGTGTCGGCGCTGTCCGGCCGCGTGGCCGGAACCCCGAAGCCCTGCGCCAGCGCGACGAAGTCGATCTCGGGCGGTGAGATGTCGAGCATCTCGAGTGCGCGTTGACCCGATGCCGTCGCACCCACGCGGGCAAGTTCCATGCGAAGGATCGCGTAGCGACGATTGCTGAAGATGATCGTGGTGACGTCAAGCCCTTCGCGCGCCATCGTCCAGAGCGACTGCAGCGTGTAGAGCGCGGAGCCGTCGGCCTCGAGTGCGAGCAC
>PLDZ01000082.1 GCA_003136295.1 Candidatus Dormiibacterota bacterium | reverse complement strand
CCGGTGATCTGCGTCGACGGCTGGATCGCCGGCGGGTGGCGCATGGAGCAAACTCGGCGTGAGATCGAGATCAAGGTCATGCCTTTCGATCGGATCAGTCGCCGCGCCGATCCTGCGATCAGCCGCGAGGTCACGTCGATCGGCCGCTTCCTGGAACGGCCGGCGCGGTGGTCCCGGGGGCCCTTGGTGGGGCTCAACTCCGCGCCGGCGTAGCTCCGGGGAGAGCGGCGGTTCCGCTCGACCGCACAAACGAGGTTCCCCAGAGCCGTCACGCGCGCCCGCGCACGGATGATCAACTCGGTGACGGAGTGGTGCGATCTGGGTTCCGAGTGGGGCGAAGGCACCACGCTCTGGTAATGCAGGCCAAATCCCGGGTCGCCTCAGATCGCAGCCTCACGCAGCGGTTGGCGCGAGCGTTTGCCGCCGTGTCGGTCCTCATCGTCGCGACTCTCGCGGTGACGGGTGGGTGCTTCGCCGTCGTTCTCGCACATTTCGAGCCGAGCGTGAACGCCCTGATTGCGGGCCGCGGCGCCATCGACGATGTGCAGAACGGCATGCTCGATGAGGAAACCGGGCTTCGCGGGTACCTCGACAGCGGGAATCAGGTCTTCCTGTCCTCGTACTACGTGGGGCAGCAGGAGATCCTCGGTGGCGACAGCGCATCGATCACATTGGCGACGCGGCCCGATCTCGTCGGACCGACGATCGCGATGCGGGTCGCGCAGCAGCGCTGGTTCAGTGAATGGGGGACGCCCGCGCTGGCGATCGAGCGCGCTGTGACCAGTACGAGCGAGCGGCAGAGCTTCCTGTTGAGTGGCAAGGCACTCTTCGACGCGTACCGAACCGCCAGCGCCGCGTTGAGTACCCAGGTGGACGTCGATATCGCCTCCGAGCAAACCGCCGAGCACGCCCTGGTTCTCATGGCTCTTGCCATCGCCGGCGGGATGCTCGTGCTCACCATCCTGGTCGCCCGGCGGCAGCACCGAGGACTGCGGGCGGCAGTCGTGACGCCCGTCAACGATCTGCTCACCACCATGCGCAAGGTCGGCGCCGGCGACCTCACCGCACAACCTGCCGGTGTCGGCCCTCCGGAACTCCGAGAGGTCGCCGCCGAGCTGGGTCAGATGACCATGACGCTTGCCGAAGAACGATCGCGCCTGGCGGCCTTCGAGAGCGAGGCGCGCTCGCAGGCGGCGCGGCTCGGTCTCATCGTCAACGTCGGCCGGGAGATCTCGGGAAGCCTCAATCTCCGGTACGTCGCCGAAGCGGTCGGCAAGGCGGGGCTCACGATCAGCGGCTTCGAGACGGTGCGGATGTGGATCATCAACGAGGATCGGCGGCTCAGCCTCGTGCACGACACCAACGTGGATCACGGCCAGACCGGAGAACATGCCTCACTGCAGCTCGGCGAGGGCTTGGTGGGGCGAGCCGGGCAATTCGGACGCACGCTCGCGACGCTGTCGGCCGGCTCGCTGGCAACCGAGTATCGAGTCGGCAGCAGGATCGCGGCGCTCGCAGTGCCGATGATCGTCGGTGCGCGAATCATCGGCGTTCTCGAACTCATGTCCGGCGAACCCATCGCTGTCGACGAGAGCAGCCTCGATGTCCTGCACAGCCTCGCGGGTCAAGCTGCCACGGCCGTCGAGGCGGCGCGCTTCCATCAGAGCGCCGACGAACTGAGCCATACCGACGCGCTCACCCACCTCCCCAATCGACGCCGTCTCGAGCTGGACCTGGACCTGGAGGTCGCGAGAAGCCAGCGCTACAACCGTCCGCTTGCCTGCATCATGCTCGACGTCGATCACTTCAAGAAGGTCAACGACGTCCACGGGCACCAGGCCGGCGACGAGATCCTGTCGGAGTTCGGCAGTGCGTTCGCCCGGTCGCTGCGCGATTCCGACACCGCGTACCGGTATGGCGGTGAGGAATTCTGTGTCCTCCTCCGCGAGACCGACGCCCACGCTGCCGCGGTCGTCGCCGAGCGGCTGCGCCTCGAGATTGCCAATCGTTTCGCGGGTATCCGTGGCTCAGCCATGGTCACGGCGTCGCTCGGCGTCGCTGCGATCCCGAGCGATGCAATCGACGCGAAAACCCTGGTCGCCGCGGCGGATCGGGCGCTCTACGCGGCCAAGGCGGCCGGGCGGAACTGCGTCGTGCGCGCTACCCCCACCCGCGCAGTCCGCGTCAGCACGACCCGCGCACGCTCACGTTCGACGCTGCCACCGGAGCTCCCGGTCGTGGTCAGAGACGAACCCGCCGCCTTCTGATCGACACGGCGCGGATCCACACGCTGGGCGACCCCTCGGCTCGGCCATCTGCCATACGTCCACGGTGACGAAGGTTGAGCGGGTACCATTTGCAGGCACGGTTGCCACGGTGCGCGGCCCGGGGATCTTGGATACAAACCGAGGTTCGACGGGACGCAGTACGGACCGATCCCGTGTCACGCCGACGTAGCTCAGTGGTAGAGCAGCGGTTTCGTAAACCGCTGGCCGGGAGTTCGAATCTCCCCGTCGGCTCCAAGTACACAAGAGGTTCGATGGTTCTCCCTCGAACGATTGCACATGGATGTTTTCCTAGCCGGTGAGTGCACGTTCGCAGAGCAGCGTCGCCGACGGCTTCGTGAGTTTTTGCCGGAGCTGGTATCGCCCCTGGCAGCGACACAGCATCCGCCAATGTACGCAGAGGCCGTAGGCGTCCCCGGCCATGGCGGGCGAGTTTTCCCCAGCGCACCAGAGGTCGAGGAGCTATCACCGGCGAAGAGACATCAGAGAGAATCAGCCGGTGAGCGATGACCCGGAGTCTCGTGCGGGCGCGGTGGAGGTCGCTATCCTTGCGGCGAGCCCCGACCAGTTCGGAGCAGCCCTTTCCGACTTAGGTGAGGCCAAGTTCGGTCGTCGCACAGCCCCCGACGAGTGGTCGCCCCTCGAAATCCTCAGGCACGTCCGCGCGAGTGATTTGATCGTTGCGTCTCGGATATGGAACGTGCTGACACGCCCCGACGGCGTCCAACTTGGACTGGACGAGCGCAAGTACGGCGACTTGTTGGCTAGGGCTGATTTATCAGCGGCCGACCAGGTCCAAGCCTTCATTCTGCGGCGGCGCGAACTTGTCGGGCTCTTGCGTCGACTCTCCAGCCATGAATGGACCGCTCCGGTCCGGACGGACTTTGGCGAGGTGTCGATATTGCGACTTGCTGGCGACATGACGTCGCATGAGCAAGAGCACCTCGGGCAGCTTGCTGCGGCAGTCGACGCCCTCGGTACCGCGACCTCATCTTAGGGCGAGATCAGCCCGCGTCAGTGATCTGGGGGCCGCGAGGGCGGCTCTTGAGCTGCGCGCTCGGGAGCAAGCTTTAACTCGTTTTGACGAACCCAGGCACGACCATCGAACGCAACTAGGGTGACCGCCGAAACTACAGCTTTCAGGGGAAGGTGACGCGCAACATCCGCCTGCGCTTGTGCGGCGATCGCCTCGCTAGCTCCATCTGTAATGGTCAGATGGGGGACCACTTCAAGATTCGACTGTCCGTATGGGAGGCGATCGGACCAACGACTTCGGACTCTTACAACTAACTGACTAATCGAGATCGTATTGGGCTTTAGCCACAATGAACGGGTAGAGGACGGTTATGTGCGCCGGCATTCCTTCGGCGGCTGAGGGATCATGGGCTTCGCGCCATGGTCCAACGGTCGGGTCAGCCGCCGGCACCAACAAGACAAGGCCAGTATCGCCAGGTCGTGAGCGCATCCCAGTTGATTCTCGCAAAGAGATTGGGCTGATGTGAGTCTGCCGCGGGTCCAGTCTGCTACCTGCTAGGGCGCCCCATCGGCGCGGTGATATTGGGCAAGCGATCAAACGCGGCGAACCGAGGCCATGGCACACTAACGATGTTCTGTTGCACCTCCGGTTCCGGAGATCATCAAATGGCACTCCGTAAACCAGTCCTGCTCACCACAGACGGCCAAGCCGCGCTCATCGCCGAAATGCGCGAGCTCGTCGATACCAAGCGCCCTGGAATCGTCCAGCGGGTTGCCACCGCCCGCGCCGAAGGTGATCTGCGCGAGAACTTCGGCTACCACGATGCCAGGCGCGAGCTGGGTCTTCTCGACGGCCGCGTACAGACCATCGAAGGAATGCTCCGACATGCACTGATCGTCGAGCCCGCTCCGTATGACGGTACCGTGGGCTTAGGCGCGAGTGTCGTGGTGCGGGATGATTTCGGCGACTCCGAGTACACCATCGTTGTGCCAGCTGAGGCCGACATCGCCCGTCAGCGGATCTCGCTGGATTCGCCCTTGGGAGCCGCGATCTCCGGCCACCGCGCCGGCGACGAGGTGAGTGTCGACAGTCCTGGAGGGATCCGCCGAGTCGCCATCGTCCACGTGCGCTGACTCAGGCGGCGGATACGCCTCGACGTTGCCGACCAGTCGCCCTGGGCCAGGTCGCTCCAACGGAGAGGTCTCGGTCCTGCGGCGTTGCCGCCGCACCTTTGACCCCTGAGCCACTTGGTCATTTGGTCGGGACCGCGGCTGCCAGCGCCTTGGTGGAGGCGTCGATATCGCAGCACAGCACGCGAAGTGCTGCCGGAACGCAGCGCACGGTCACCTGAGACCCCGGCGGAATGTCGACGGTCTCGCCATCCAACTGCGCGGCACCGCCCTGCTCCCAAACGAACGTCATGCTCGCCCCTTGCGATTGCCTATGCGGCCATACCATCGCCCGAAGCCCAAACCAGCTCATCCGGAGCGCTGTCGGCCACCGGCGATGTGGTACCAGGATGACTTCCATCAACCCGTCGGTACGTCGCGACTTCGCGCTAACGCGAAAGACCTTCGCCATCGTGGAGATGATGTGCCAGCTGAGGCTGTCGATGCGGGCAAGCCGGCCGCCGATCACGATGGATACCGGCCGCGCTCGCATCAACGTCTGGGGGATGAGAGCAAGATCGGCGAGCATCCCCCGTCGGCGACCGTTGGCCACGGAAGCTCCCGTGGCCAAAGCACCTATCGCTGCATATGATAGTGCGTACTGTGCCACGGGTTGTTTGTGATTGTTGGCGCTGTATGACACCTCGAGGACATCCACCAGAACGGGCTCTGCCGACGGCACGTACTCGAGCCGGATTCTTTGCGAGGGTGGCCAACTGCGGTACTGATCATTGGCATTACCGCCGCCGCAGATAGCGAGAACAACGCGGCTGCCGAACGCGACAGTCGCAGAGAGTATGCCGTTGCCGATCTCGTTGAGGGTTCCATCCCCGCCGATTCCGATGATCGTCCCATCGAGGTGCTCGGAAGCCCACGTTTCTGCCACCACGCGAGCGTGCCCAGCGTAGTCGGTGGTCACGAGCTCCACGTGGCTTTCCAACGATAACGTCAGTTGCCGAAGCGCAGTCTGCGCCATGCTGTCGGCTCGTCGAGAGAGGGGATTGCCGTTGGCAACGATGAGCACCGGATCTCCGGTCCGCAGTCGATGAACCGATGTCCGTGAGGCACCCATCGTATTAGCCTGAGGACTCCGGGAGTGAACAGCAAGTCCGCTCCACGAGGAGTGCCGAGGCGCGTCGACACCTCCGGCAATGGTGAAAGGCAACGCCCCTGTCCGCTGCAACGCGCTTCGGCAGGGCAGTGCACATCGCAGTTCGCGGGCTCAAGCTTGGCGTCGCCCGAAACCTGTCATCCGCCACGAGCAAGATGTGGCATCTGCGCTGGCGACTGTTGAGCTCGCCTTCGCGACTGTAGTCGCTCGAGTGACATTCCTTGACGCCTGGCCACGCCAGCATCCTGTCACCAGAAGGCTGGTACACCAACCCCTGCGTATCGGTATTGCTCATGGGCCAGCGGTTTCCGACCCGCTGGCGAGACCCTCCGACCACATCGGCGTTGCCCACAGCGTGGCAGGCTCAGTACACAAAATTGATCTCGACCTCGATGATTTGGCCGTATGATGATTTGGCCGTATTCAGGGGAGGTCGATCAGGATTTTCGTAAACCGCTGGCCGGAGTTCGAATCTCCCCGTCGGCTCCAGTTCAAAAACCATCACAGCACAAGGGGTTTCTGCCAATCGGGCGCCTCGGTGAATCGCTCGGCAGTACTCCCCCAGGCTGGCCGGGTTCGTGCTGGACGCCTTCGCGGAGCTCCCCGCTGCCGGCCAGGCGCCGCCGTCATTCGACCCCGAGCTCGACCAGTTGACACCGCGCGAGCGTGAGGGGCTCCGCCTCATCGCACGTGGCTTCACCTACAAGGAGATCGCCGGCGAGCTGTTCATCTCCGCCAAGACGGTGGAGAGCCACGCGGTGCCGCGCAAGCTCCAACTGTGACGCGCCATCAACTGACACGCTCGGCGACGGAACGACGCCTGTCGTGACTGCTCGACTAGAGCAGTTGATGGATCGCAAACGCGACGCCGAAGGCGACGACCAGGGTACGGAGCACCACCGGGTGGAGGCGGCGTGCCACAGTCACGCCGAGAAAGCCGCCGGCCGCGCTCATGGGCACCATCACCAGAACCGCGAGCCATGACACCGGTCCAAAAAAGGCGAAATAGATGGCCGCGACGATGTTGATGATCAGTGACATCATGCCCTTGAGTGCGTTGATCCGCTGCAGGTCATCGCGAATGAAGAGCCCCAGCACCGCAAGCATCATCACGCCGAGACCCGCGCCGAAAAACGCGCCGTAGACTCCGCCGAGGAACTGCGCCACCGCGAGGACCGGCGAACGATGCTGTTCGCGTTCCGGGCGGCGTGCGCGGACCCGCGACGTGACCACCGGCTGGAGCAGGAGCAACGCACATGCGACCAGGATCAACCACGGGACGATCGCGGCGAACACGTGATTCGACGTCCGCGTCAGCAGGATCGCGCCGACGACAGCTCCGGCGACGCTGATGGGTCCGAGGAAGCGAACACGCGCGCGCTGTGCGCTGAGCTCTGCGCGGTACGCAAGGCTGCCCCCCGCGTACCCGGGGAGCAACCCGAGGGTGCTGGTGACGTTCGCGGTCAGCGCCGGGAAACCGATGAGGAGCAGCGCCGGAAACGACAGAAGCGTCCCTCCCCCCGCGACTGCATTGACAGCGCCGGCGAGCAGCGCCGCACCGGCGACCAGGAGCAACCGCGCAGCATCGAGGTGGATCACCGGTCGCCGGACGCGATCCCCACGCGGGCGGCCGCCTCTCGCAGGCCGAGAATGTCGGCGCTCAACTCGCCCGCAGCGAGACGTGNNCACACCATCGTGCGATTCACTGCCCCAGGCCCGTGTTTGGTCGTTCCCTGAGCCGTGATCCATCGCGACCAGACGGGGAAACCCATCGCGCGCAACTCGTACACGTCGCGCACCCCCGCGTCGACGACCGCGCCGATCACCCCATGTGCGCGCAGCGACGTTGCCAGCAACTCCCCGATGACGCCGGAAGCGTCACCGGGCGGCATTGTCGCCACGACCAGCACGTCACCGGGGCGGCACTGCTCGACCGCCATGTGAATCATCAGGTTGTCCGCCCGCGGGCAGAGCGCTGTCACCGCCGGACCGGCAACACGGACGCCCTGCTGGATCGGACGGATGGCCGGGTCGAGGAGACCGGCTCTGCCGTACGCCTCGTGTGCCGCGGCGACGCCGTGAGCGGCGAGCGTGGCCACGGCCGGGTGTCGCTCCGCACCCGATGGCCGCTCGGCGTCCGACATCAGGCCGGCGACGCCACCACCGCGTTGCGGAGCGTCCCGATGCCCTCGATCTCCGACTCCATGACGTCGCCCGGCTGCAGATATTCCGGTGGGGTGCGCGCAAACCCAACGCCCTCCGGTGTGCCGGTCGCGATCAGCATCCCGGGAAGCAGGGTCATGCCGACGGAGAGCCACTCGATGATCGCGTCCACGGGGTAGATCATGTCGCGGCTGCTCGCATCCTGCTTGACCTCGCCATTGATCCGCAGCTGCAGGTGCAGCGCCTGCACGTCGGCCACCTCATCGCGAGTCACGATCCATGGCCCGACCGGGCACGATCCGTCGAGGCTCTTGCCCTTGAACCACTGACCGCCCCATCCGTTCTGGATGTCACGTGCGGTCACATCATTGAGCACCGTGTAGCCGAAGATGTGGCCGAGCGCGTCCTGCCGCTTGATGTTGGCGCCGCGACGTCCGATGACCACGCCGAGCTCGACCTCCCAGTCGATCTTGGTGCTCACCGACGGGTCGATGCGGATGTCCGCGTATGGCGCACTGATCGTGGTGATCGCCTTCGTGAAGATGGTCGGAGGGCCCACCTCGGTGTTGAGCGCGCGTGCGCCTTCCTCGGCATGCTTCTGGTAGTTACGACCGATCGCGAGGACGTTGCCGCGCGGCGGATCGAACGGCGGCAGCAGGGTCAGGTCAGCAATGCGACGAATGGCGCTCGCAGGTGCTGAGGACGCGAGGACACGCAGGCGGTCGAGGCCCCCGTCACCTGCGTCGATGACACCGAGGATGGTCGTCGGGAGCGCATCGGCCCCGGACCCGTTGGCCGCGGCGCCGACGTCGACGATCTCGTCGGTTGCGCCGTCACTTCCCACACCCAGGCGTGCCGTCCCACCATCGCGAAACATGAGGAGTTTCATACCTTGTTCGCCTCCGAGCTCGACGCTGAACTGAGACTCGTCGCCGCTCCCAAAAACAGTTCCTCGAAATCCTGGCGATCGAGGAGTTCGCCGGGCTGACCTTCCATACGGATCGATCCAGACACGAGAACGGACGTATATGCCGCGATCTCGAGCGCGGCACGCGCGCGTTGCTCCACAAGCAACACCGCCTTGCCGAGGGCGCCGAGGCCGTTGACCTGCTCGCGGAGGAGCTTGTCGGCCAGTTGCGGTGCGAGGTTCGCCGTCGGCTCGTCGAGAATCAGCACCTTGGGATCGAGCATCAGGACGCGCGCGATGGCGAGCATCTTGCGTTCGCCACCACTCAGCTTGTCCGCCCGGCGTTTGAGCATCGGCTTGAGTGCGGGAAAGACCTCGACCACCTCCGGCACCCGAGCGCGAATCGTTGCGGCGGGCAGGAGATAGCCACCCATTTCGAGATTCTCGAGCACGGTCATCGGCTCGAAGATGTCCTGCACCTGAGGCACGTACCCGACTCCTCGACGCGCAAGCTCTTCGGGACGGCGGTTGGTGACCTCCTGGTCGCCGAGCATGATCCGGCCGCTGGTGACCCGGAGAATGCCGACCAGTGCCTTCAGCAGCGTGCTCTTCCCGGCGCCGTTGGGCCCGATGATGGCGACGATTTCGCCCGGTCCGACGCTCAACGAGACGTCCTGGATGACGGGGACACCACCGTAACCGGCGGTGATCCCTTCGGCGCGCAGGAGCGGATCCGGCCGCTTCGCGGACACCGCCGCAGCGTTATCCGACAAGGTAGGCGTCAACAATTTCGCGTTGCTGGCGAAGGGCCGTCATGGTCCCCTGGCCGATGACGCTTCCCTGCGCCATGACGATCACGGGGTTGCACATTCGCTCGATCATGTGCAGCTCGTGCTCGACCATCAGGATGGTCAAGCCATCGTCGCGAAGCGACTCGCAGTAGTCGGCGATCTCCCCGACGATCGAAGGGTGCACGCCCGACATGGGCTCATCGAGGAGCAGGAGCCGGGGTTGGAGCATCAGCGCGCGCATGATCTCGACGAGGCGCTTCTGGCCGCCGCTCAGGGAACTCGCATAGTCCGATTCCTTGGCGCTCATCCGGAAGCGGTCGAGCAGGTCCCGCGCCTGTTCGACCAGGCGGTTCTCGTCCGCCCTCCAATAGCGCTTGCCCAGCAGCGCGCCCCTGAGTGAATCACCACGATTGGTCGGCGCTGCCGCGAGCAGATTCTCGATGACCGTCAGTTGAGCAAATTCGGACGGGAGCTGAAAGGTGCGCACCAGGCCGCGCCGGGCGCGCCGGAACGCTGGGAGTGCAGTCACATCGTCCCCGTCCAAGATGATCGTGCCGGAGCTTGCAGGCAGTGTGCCCGCGAGCACGGCGAGGAACGTCGACTTGCCGGCGCCGTTCGGACCGATGAGACCGGTGATGCGGCCGGGAAGCACGTCGATGGAGACATCCTCGACGGCGCGCACGCCCTCAAAGTGTCTGCTGACGTGGCTGGCAACCAGAAGCGGGCGCTCAGCGGAAGGCTGCGGGTCGGCGGCGGGCGTCGCAGCAAGCGCGTCAGTCTCGACCGGCATATTGCTCCGTCGCCTCGATCGGCTTCGGCCGTGCCGCGAACACACGACGCTGCTCGGGCAGGACCCCGCGTGGCCGGAACCAGAGGAACCCGAGAATCAACCCGCCGATGCACACCCACTCCAGCGCGGGGATGAGCCCGGGCGGCCCGAACGTCGGCAGGTAGCGAGTCGCTTCTTCAAATCCGACCGGGACGAGGAGCGCGCCGAGCACCGCGCCATAGTTGTTGCCACGGCCCCCCACGATCACGGCGGCGAAGAGAATGAGCGTTTCCGGATAGAGCCAGGTCGAAGGTGCCCAGGTGGTGATGAAACCAACCAGGATGGCGCCGCTCAAGCCGGCGATCGCCCCCCCGACGACGAACACGGACATCTTCATGGCCACGGCGTTCTTGCCGAGCGCCTTTGCCGCAACCTCGTTCTCGCGCATGGCGCGCAGGGAGCGCCCGTATGGCGAGTTGATGATCCGCTGCACGATGAAGAACACGATCACCGCCAGGACGAGCGCCCCCGCGGTGTACGCCCAGTGGTAGCCGTCGGAGTATGGGTTGAACTTGTCAGAAAGTGGCTGAGGAACGAGCGCGAGGCCGGCGGCGCCGTCTAGGAACGCGGGCGTGTTCGTGACCACGAGGCTGGCGATCACTGAGAGCACCAGCATCGCGATCGCCTGGTAGTCGCTGCGCAGCCGCCGCAGCACCACGAGGCCGATCGGCGGGGCGAGCAGCGCGCCGACCAGCGTCGCGGCGATCCAGGGAATGGGAAAGCTCAGGTTCAGCCCGAGGATGTATGTCTGAAAGCCGCCGTTCGCGGTGTCGCGTGGCAGCGACAGCACGGCCGCCGTGTAGGCACCGGCCGCCTGGAAGATGATGAAGCTGAAGTTGACGATGCCGGACACGCCAAACTGCAGGCTGATCGCCAGGCAGGCAAGGATGTCGACGGCTGCATAGACCAGAAGCGTGGTGACGTAGTAGGTCACCCGGCTGCCGCGAGTGCGCCTCGCTTGGCGAGCAGTCCCTGCGGCCTGAGCACCATCACCAGGACCAGGACGGCGAAGGCGACGACCTGCTTGTACTCCGGAGAGATGATCGCGGCGCTGATCTCGGTCATCTCGCCGATGAGCACCGCACCGATCATCGCCCCGTATGGGCTCCCGGCCCCACCGAGGATGGATGCCGCGATGATCGGGATGAGGAATTCAGAGCCGCTCGCCACCGAGAACGAGTCGGAGTTCATGCCCGCAACGGTGCCGGCAACGCCGCAGAGTGCACCGGTGATGAGCCACGCGAGATCCACCACGCGGGCCGTGGGGATGCCGCAGTTCCGGGCGAGAGTCGGGTTGGCGGCAGTGGCTCGCATCGCCTTGCCCAGCCTCGTGAATCGGAGCAACGCGTAGATGGCCAGCATCACGACGACGGCCACCGCGATGATCGCGAGCTGCGCCCCGGTCAGGGCGATCGACCCCAGGTGGTACGTCGTGCCGGGGTTTTGGTGGTAGGACACGCTGTAGTACCCGACGATCGGGAGCATCACGTTGGCGATGACCAGCGAGACTGCCAGCGAGATGATCACCATGCCGATCAGGTTCGTTCCCTTTCGCTGGAACGGCGCGTAGATCAGCCGGTTGAGCAGGAACGAGAACACCGCCCCGAATACGGCGCCGACCGGCAGCGCCAGCCAGATGCTCACCCCGGCGTTGTTCACGGCGTAGGCGGCGTACGCCGAGGCGATCATCACCTGTCCGTAAGCCAGGTTGATCATGTTCGTGATGCCGAACTGCATCGTGAAGCCGACCGCCGAGATGGCGATGATCGACATGGAGACGAGGCCAAAGCCGAAGGCGGCGACGATGAGACTCATCGCCGCCGCCCCCGACCGATCTGTAACTCAGCCACCACCCGCCGCGATGATGGCTGCGGTCTGTGCCTGAGTGAGGGTGCCAATCGTGATCTCGTTGCCCGAGGCGTCATACCGAACCAGGATGTACCCCTGCTGCGAGTTGTTGTACTGGTTGTAGTTGGTCAGACCACCGGCTCCGACCCAGCGAACCTTCTGGCCGTTCTTGATCGCGGCCACGCCCGCCGAATAGGTGTTCACGGTGACCGCCCCGGCGACCCCGTTGCCGACGTCGTGGATGACCGGGTTGTACACGGTCGGGTCGAGGCTCTTGGTCTCGTCCATGGCGAGCGCCGCCTGGATGATGCCGTCATAGAGGTGGAGTGTCGCGCCACGCTGCGAGTACTTCGGGGCGTCAGGGAACTGCGACGCGACCGCGTCGAGGTTGGTCTTGAACTCGTCGTATCCGGGCCCGCTGAAGCTCACGCCGAGGTCGACGGCGGTGAACTTGGCGACCACCGTCTGAACACCGATCGCGCCGGTGACCGCCGCGAACCACACGGGGTCGATGGTCGCCGACGTTCCCATGAAGGGCAGCATCGTGTTGTTGTTCAGCTGCTTGACCTCGGCCATGTAGGTGGCGTCGGTCGGTCCGAGTGCCTCGGTGAAGATCACATCCGGATGGGTATTCAGCATGGCGGTCACCTCGGTTCGATACGAGGGCTGACCGAGCGCGATCGCCTGGTTGATGGTCACGGTGGCGCCGAGGCCCTGCAAGGCTCGCATTGCCGGGCCGACGAATGCCTGGGACCCGATGTCATTGCCGAACACGAGCGCGACCCGCTTGTACATGAAGTGATCCAGCGCGCTGCCCACCATCGCGAAGGCGTCGAATTCATCGGGGGGGACCAGTCGATGGAAGTAGGTGAATGACGTCTTATTGAACTCCGACTGGCCGGTCATGCAGAACATCGGGATGTGCGCCTGGTCGAGGATCGGCGCGACACTCGCGGCCTCGTCCGACGTGCAACCGACGACGGCCATGAGGTTGGAGTTGCTGGCCACCATCTGCTGGGCGGCTGGGACCGCATCCGCAGGCTCACCACGAGTGTCAAACTCCTTGCAGCTCACCGTGTGCCCCATGACACCGCCCGCGTTGTTGATGGCTCGCGCTGCCGGCAGGCACGCGGCGAAATATGCGGGACCAAGCGCGGCGTCCGGCCCGGTGAAGGGCGCGATGACGCCGATGAGCAGGGACGATTTGCTCGACGACCCGCTCGGGGTGGACGAGCTCCCGCAGGCGGCAAGTGCCAGCGTGAGCATCGCGAAGAGGACCCCTGCCCCTCTGCCGACCCGATGATGGCTTGCGAGCATCACATGCCTCCTAGCGCCCCTGGGCGCGGCTGGCGAAGATTGTCGGCAATACTAGCGACAATGTTGTGAACAATCTAGCCCCTGCCTCCGATCCGGACGAACCGCGCGTGCGGACGACCAACGACCTGTGCGACCGGCTTCGCCAGGCAATCGTCAGTGGCGAGTTCCAGCCGAACGAGCGCCTCGTCGAAGCGGACCTCGCGGTTCGATTTGGCGCGGGGCGTACCGCCATCCGCGCCGCCCTGGCGGTGCTGGATCAAGAAGGGCTCATCGTCAGGGAGCCTCACCGGGGTGCACGGGTCCGACTGATCTCAGCCAGAGAGGCTCTCGAGATCGAACAGGTGCGCAACGCACTGGAAAGGCTCCTCGCTCGCAGCGCCGCTCATCGGGCGACGAGCAGCGACGTTGCCGACCTTCGAGCCATCCTGGCGACGATGCATGAGCGCCTGCGTGACGCCGACACGCTCGGCTACATGCAGCTCAATGCGCAGCTCCACCGGCGGATCTGGAGGATCTCCGACAACCAGGTGGCCTTCAAAATGCTGGTCACGCTCAAATCCCAGAGCATCCGATCCCAGTACGGCACCATCCTCCGGCCGGGCCGTCCAGAGCAATCGCTCCGGGAGCATGAGGCGATTGCCGCAGCGATCGCGGCGCACGACTCGGATGCTTGCGACGCCGCGATGGCGGAACATCTCGGGCACGTCCTCGAGACCCTGCAATGGGCGATCGATTCACAGGAACGCGAGCGGCCCTGGGCTGCTCTGCGGGAGTCAGTTCTCCGTACGCAACCCTAGGAAGCTCCAGGAAGGGACTCGACCCTGAATCCATAAGCTTCGCAACGTGGTCGAGCGCAGCCGCGCGGACATCCGCGACCGGGTTTCCCTCGCGGTCATTGCTCGCGAATGGATCCGCATCGGTTGCATCGGGTTTGGCGGTCCACCGGCGCACATCGCCTTGTTGCGCCGGATGTGCGTCTCGGAACGACGCTGGCTCGACGCGCAGGAGTTCGAGGACGGCGTCTCGGCCACGAGCCTGCTTCCAGGTCCGGCCTCGACGCAGCTGGCGATCTTGTGCGCATGGCGGCTACGCGGCGCGCCCGGCGCAATCCTGGGAGGGACGTGTTTCATCGCTCCAGGAATGGTGCTGATCCTTGCTCTCTCCGCTTTCTTTTTGGCAGCGAACCCGCCGGCCTGGATTCTCGGCGCAGCTGCCGGCGCAGGCGCCGCGGTGCCGGCGGTCGCGTTGCGCGCAGCCTTGGACCTGACGCCGTCGAGCTGGAGGCGAGTCGGCACCCGCCGGACGGAGCAGGGGCGGTGGATCGCCTATGCCGTGATCGGCGCGGCCGCCGCGGTGAGCATCGGACCCTTCCTCGTCGTAGTGCTGCTCGGGTGCGGGCTCGTCGAAATCATCATCCGCCGTCAGGGAAGGGGCCTGTCACCGCCGCGATCGATGACGGCGTTGCTCCCAGCCGCGCTGATCCATACGTTAACGATCGGCGGCCTCGGCGCTCTCGCGTGGGTGGCCTTCAAGGTTGGCGCTCTGTCATATGGGGGTGGCTTCGTGATCGTCCCGCTCATGCAACACGATGCCGTGAACACCTACCACTGGATGACCGGCGCTCAATTTCTCGACGCCGTGGCTCTTGGCCAGATCACGCCGGGGCCGGTCGTCCTGACCGTGGCGGTGGTGGGCTACGCCGCAGCCGGCATCGCCGGCGGCTTGCTCGCCGTTGGCGTGGTCTTCGCCCCCTCCTTCATCTTCGTGCTCGCGGGCGCCCCGCGATTCGACCAGATCCGGACTAACGCCGAGATTCAATCGTTCCTCACCGGCGCAGGCCCCTCAGTCATCGGCGCGATTGCGGGTTCGACCATCTCGCTTGGTCTCGCCTTTCAGGCGGCATGGCAGATTCCTCTGCTCGCCATTGCGCTGATATGGCTGTTTGTCGTGCATCGAAGCGTGGTCAGTGCGCTCGTCCTGTGCGGAGTGATCGGTGTCGCCGTGGCCCTCGCAGGAGCTTCGCTATGAGGGGAAGCGGGTTGACATGCCCGAGCGATGCCCTGGCAAAATACCGCGCGTGACACGCACGAACGACGACCGTCAGATGCGGTGTGCTCGGTGCGGCGCAGCCAGGCTCATCCCGTTGACAGTCCATTTCCAGCGAGCGGAATACCGGCAAACGCAACGGGTCCGCCCAGTCCGCGCCCAGTTGAAGTGCGTCGTGTGCGGGCATCGCCACGTCGCTCATCCGAGCGTCCTCCTGGCCAGCTGAATCGCAGCCCGCGGTCAGCGGGCGACGAGTTGCACCAGGCCGAGGACGTTGCCGGCAGGGTCGCGCACCGTCGACAGAAGCCGCTCCGGGCCGTCCGGTGTCGGATGCTCGAGCACCTCACCGCCGTGCGCGCGAACGAGCTTCATGGTCTCGTTCATGCTGTCGACGTGCAGCCAGGGCAGCATCCCCGCATTCGGCGTCGGGGGCCTGTCTGTCACCCACTGACCGATGAGGCCTGGGGCATCGAACCCGGGATGGGGGTGATCGACATGCCAGCCGAAGACCCGTGCGTAAAACTCCGCTGATCGCTGCACGTTGATGGCTGGGATCTGCAGGTAGGACACCTGTCCCCGAACCGGTCTGAGCGACTGGTTGGAGTCCTCGTCGTCGTCGACAGTCATCGCCAGGAATCATTGCATCGCGGAGTGGATGCGGCCGGCGTCATCGGCCAACCGCGCTCGCTTCTCAACAACGTCGTGACGGTTCACACCATCCCGGCTCCGCTCGACCAGGCTGAGCACGTCGCGACCATCCTCCGGTCAGAATGGGCGGGTGGCGTCAGAGAAGTTCACCGTGCAGTCCGGCACCGCCACCCTTGCGGCCGAGCGCTGGCCAGGCGACGGGCAGCCGGTCGTGCTGCTCCATTCGGGCGTGACCGATCGTCGGTCGTGGCACGCGGTCGCGGATGCGCTGCAACCGGTGACCGGCGTCATCGCCTATGACATGCGCGGCTATGGAGCGACGTCGGGGGTCACCTACGGCTTCTCACATCTCGACGACCTCAATTCGGTGCTCGACCGTGTGGCGACCGGGCCCGTGTGGCTGGTCGGCAGTTCGATGGGCGGCGAGATTGCCATCGACGCCGTCCTGGCGTCGCCGGAACGGGTGGCAGGCCTCGTGCTGCTGGCCCCGGCCGTCAGCGGCGCGCCCGAGCCGAGCGTGTTCGACGCCGACACCGACCGACTCGTGCGTCTGTGGGAAGCCGCACAGACCAGCGGTGAGATCGACGAGATCAACCGGATCGAGATGTGGCTCTGGCTTGACGGCCCGAGCGGGCCCGAGGGCCGAGTGTCCGGACCGGCGCGAGAACTCGCACTTGCGATGAACGCGATCGCGCTGAAGAACGAGATCCCCGAGGAATCCGGGAAGAGCGGCATCGCCGCGTGGTCGAGGCTGGAAGAGATCGGCGTGCCCGTGACCGTCGCGTGCGGGGACCTCGATCTCCCCTTCATCATCGCTCGATCGAAGGAGCTCGCTGACTGGCTCCCCAGGTCGCGCTATGAGGTGTTCGAGGGTATGGCCCACCTCCCATATCTCGAGCAGCCGGCGGTGGTCGCCGATCTGATCAGCTCAGCGATCCGCTGACCAGGCTCATCACCCGGGGGTGATGGTCACGTAGGTCGCGATGGGAACGCCGGTCTGCGTGGTGGCGATGATGTCGTAGCGCGTGGCGCCGGGTGGAATGGTGGCGTCAGCGACGAAGTGGCCGATGGGATCGAGCCTGCGGCTCACCAGGATGGTTGGCGTGCCTCCGACGGCGGTCATCCCGATGGTGGCCGTCGCGATCCGTATCTCGCTCGTCTCGTTCGAGCTGGTGAAGAAGGTGACGTGAAACTCATCGTCGCCCGGTCTGTCTGGATCGATGTAGACCTGCGCGAGCCAGCCGTTCTGGAGCTGGATCGAGTACAGCGTCGGCAGTCCATTGAACCGAGTGGCGGTGACGATCGGCGCCGGAGTGATGGTGGTCAGCTGCAAGTGGACTTCGGTGGATTGGTTGGCGTTGTCGATGATCACCGCAACCTCCCAGATTCCCGCCACCGCAAGGTTGCCCCCACGAGCCGCAAAGCTTCCGTCGGGCCGTCGTTTGAGCAAGAGCGTTGACTGACCGAGCTGCGGCCGGAGCGGCTGCACGAACTCGAGCTGCACGGAGCTCGCGTGCACGGTCGCGCCCGTGTCGTAGTCGGTCAGGCGAAGCGCGAATTCGTTGAACCCCGCCGAGCCGGGTGACACTGCGAGACGGACTTTGACAGTGGTGGCGAAATCACTCCCGCTCACCACGAGCACCGCCGGTTGCGCGCTCGTCACCAGCGCCGCTGACGCAACCGGCGGTGCGACATTCACAAGCGCGGCGGCGACGAGCACAACCGCCGCACCGACGACGATCTCCGTCGAGGCGATCCGGCGCAAACCGCGTAGGACTCTCGGTGCTCGCGGCACGTTGCCGAAGCGGTTGATGGCGCCGAGCCCTGCGAGCACGACGAAGAGCGCGACCTTCACCAGCACGAGCACACCGAAGGCGGTGCTGAAGAGCTTGTCGACGGACCCGATCTCGATCACCGCTCGGAATGTCCCGGTCACTGCGACCACGACGATGGCGACACCGGCAGCCGCCGAGAAGCGTCGCACCGCCTGTCCCTTCACCTCGGAGGGCGCTCCGCGAACGGCAAGGACCAGCGCGAGCAGCCCGCCGATCCAGACTCCGGTCGCGACCACGTGCGCCCACTGAGCAACGAGGTTCACTGCAACCGGAGCCTGAGCACCGGCGTGGCTCGCCGCGACGTCGACCCACATGGATGCCGCGGCACCGAGGCCGGCGAGGCCGATACCGATGCGTCGCGCTGTCGCACGAGCGATGAGCGTGGCCGCAATTCCTCCAGCGATCAGCACCAGCGCGGCGAGCCTCTCGACGACGACCGCGCCCAATGACGTCGAGAACACCGCCGCCCATCCGACACCTGCCGCTGCGCGTTCGGATTCGACAACTCCCGCGACGCCCAGCGCGGCGACGATCCACAGGAGGATCAGCCCGGGCACCGCGAACCGCGGGATCTCGCGTAGCGCAATTACGCACGTCGATGCGANNGCATAGGCGCCCGTCGCAAGGTGTCCATCGACATCGGACACCGTCTTCCAGGTCACCGTGTACACGCCCGTGCCGATGTGCTGAAGCGGGACCTCGAGCTCGAGCGGATGGCCCGGCACGGCGGTGGTCGGGCCGCCGTCGACGCTCAACCCTGACCCGTTGACGACACTGATGCTCGAGAGCCGCGGATCGGGTGTCTCCCCGAAGGTGATTTCGACAAAGGCAGGCGCGGCCTGCACCTCGGCGCCCTCGGGCGGTATGGCAGTCTGTGGCAGGGCGTGCGCCGACACAACCAGCGGCATGACGAAGACCGCGGCTCCCGCGAACACCGCCGCAACGGCGAGTGTTTGTCCCCAACGCACGAGCTACGCTTTCCGGCGGCGCAATCCGACGACCAGGTTGGTGGCGCTGGCGAGTATGGCGATGATCATCGCGACGATCGCAAGGACCGTCGCACCGGCGGCGCTGTTCCTTGCGTCCGCGGCGGCGGTTGCGGCGGCCTGAGCGCTCGCCAGCGCGGACGCTGCGCGCTGATTGACGGCGTCGACCTTGGCCGCCACCTGAGCGACTGCGGGCACGGCGACCGGAAAGTCGACCGCGCTGGAGTCGGCGACGGAGTCGAACGTCGTTGGTCCGGAGGTGACCGACTGATCGATCGCCGTTCCATTGATGCTGCCGACGATGTGGAACGTGTACGTTCCGACAACCGTCGGTATCAACGGGTAGTCGTACTCGTCGAGCCTGCCGGTTCCGGTGTCGCCGTCATACACCGGCCTGGGGCAGAAGGGGCTGCTCGTGGTGCCGCCGAC
>PLDZ01000127.1 GCA_003136295.1 Candidatus Dormiibacterota bacterium | reverse complement strand
CGGCGCCGAGCGTCCGCGACGCCACGCTGCCGGATGCGAGGTTGAGCACATGCAGAGTGGCATTCCACGTGGCGCCGCAGGTGTTCTCAGCATTCGGGATGGTGATGTAGGCGAGCGAGCTGCCGGCCGGCGAGTACACGGCGTCGCCCGCGGCATTGGCGCCCGACATCGTGTACTGATGCCGTACCACGCCGCCGCTGCTCAAGCGCAGCCCCGTCGTGCTCGAACTCCCGATGAAGCATGCGGTCGCCATTCCGGGACCGACTGCGCTGAGCGGGCAGTTGCCGTCGGACGTCAGTTCGGTGACCACCTGGGTGGTGGGATCGATGAATGCGCTGTGCTGCGACTGCATCTGCATGTCGAACGACCCGCAGCCGCATCCAACGGTGGGCACCCGTGCGAACGCGATCCCCGAGGCGTTCCAGCTGATCAGGTAGTACTGCCAGCCCTGCGGCGCATCGGCCGGCTGAGGTGACGCCGGGTTGGAGACGCGGTCGGCGATGGTCACCGGCGCGGCGCCTGGGCGCACGACGACGATGCGGTTGGTGATCACACCACTCTGGGTCTGGTCCATGGTCGCGTACGCGTACGACCGGCCGTCCGGGCCGATGAGCACGCCGTCGGCGTCTGCCGGGACGGCACCAAGCTTGTGGACTGCCCCGGACGGGCTCAGCTCGTACTCCGCACCGCCCTGGGCCCAGTACGCACCACCGGCTCCTGCCGCGGTCATCCAGCTGACCATCGGGTTGATCTCGGTCCTGGCGACAACCGCGCCGGTGTGCGACAGGATCTCGAGCCACTCATTGCTGCCCGTGGCCGGGGCGGTGCCGACGACGTAGGTACTCGGTACCGGCGCGGCCGGGACCGGCGCCGCCGGGGTGGGCGTGGCGGCCGGGATGATCGAGTCCGGCGGCTGCGACGGCGCGTATTCCGTGGCCCTGGGAATGACGACCGAGACGGTCTTGGTCCGAGTGGTGACTGCGGCGACGACGCCGCAACCGGAAAGAACAACCAGTGCTGCTGGAATGGCCAGTGCGGCGCGATTCCGGGTCATCGAGACTGCCTCCGTCAACCTTTGCGATTGACGGTGCAACGTGGCCCTGCACAGGCGGTTTCGCGTAACGATTTGCGCAGCTGCCGCGTTGCGGGCCGGGCTCAGACCGCTGTCTTGGTCTCCGTGGGGACGCCGGCGACGTCTGCGGTCGCGACCGACGCCTCACCGAACCGGGGATCGCTCGTCGCCGCAGCCATGAATGCACGGAAGAGGGGATGCGGGCGGCCCGGCCGCGAGCGGAACTCGGGATGGAACTGCGAGCCGACGAANNCTCGATGATCTCGACGAGCCGGCCGTTGGGCGAGGTCCCGGAGAACACGACTCCCGCACCCGCGAGCGCGTCGCGGTAGTGGTTGTTGAACTCGAAGCGGTGACGGTGGCGCTCGTACACCACCGGCTCGCCATAGGCCTCGGCGGCGCGCGTCCCGGGAGTCAGCTTGCACGGATACACCCCGAGGCGCATGGTGCCGCCCTTCTCCTCGATGTCGCGCTGCTCGGGGAGCAGATCGATGATCGGATTCGACGTGAACGCGTTGAACTCTGTCGAGTTTGCGTCAGAAGCGTCGAGAACCTCGCGGGCGATATCGACGACAGCACACTGCATTCCGAGGCACAGCCCGAGGTATGGCACCAGATGCTGCCTCGCGTACCGGGAGGCGAGCACCTTGCCCTCGATGCCCCGATGACCGAAACCACCGGGCACCACGATGCCGTCGGTACCCTCGAGCGGGCTCATGTCCTCGTCGAGGTGCTCGCTGTTCACCCAGACGAGATCGAGGTCCGCCCCACAATGGACCGCCGCATGGCGCAGCGACTCGATGACGCTGATGTACGAGTCGGGCATCTCGACGTACTTCCCGACCAGCGCGATGCGGACGCTTGGCTTGGGGGCGGCGATGCGCGCGCATAGATCCTTCCACGCGGTGAGATCGGGTGGAGTGGCATCGAGATTGAGCAGCTGCACGATGTAGTCGCCGAGTCCTGCATCCTCGAGCATCAGCGGGACCTGGTAGATGGAGCTCGCGTCCGGGACGTTGATGACGGCGCGCATCTCCACGTCACCGAAGAGGGCGATCTTCTCCTTGAGCGGCTCGCCGATCGGCTTCTCGCTGCGCGCGATGATCGCGTCCGGCTGGATGCCGATCGAGCGCAGCTGGTTGACTGAGTGCTGCGTCGGCTTGCTCTTGAACTCCTCACTGGCGTTCACGTACGGGACGAGCGTGAGGTGCACGTAGCACACGTTGTTACGGCCGACGTCGTTCTTCATCTGGCGGATCGCCTCGAGGAAGGGCAGCGACTCGATGTCACCGACTGTGCCACCCACCTCGACGATGACGACATCCGGTTGGGGCAGCTCATTTTCGGCCACGCGGAGGATGCGATGCTTGATCTCGTTGGTGATGTGCGGGATCACCTGCACGGTGCCACCGAGGTAGTCGCCGCGGCGCTCCTTGGCGATGACCGACGCGTAGATCTTGCCGGTCGTGACGTTGCTCGCCTTGCTCAAGGCGACGTCGACGAAACGCTCGTAGTGGCCGAGATCGAGATCGGTCTCAGCGCCGTCGTCGGTGACGAACACCTCGCCGTGCTGATAGGGCGACATCGTGCCCGGATCGACATTGAGATAGGGGTCGAGCTTCTGCATGCCGACATGCAGGCCACGCGCCTTGAGGATCGTGCCGATCGAGGCGGCGGTGATTCCCTTGCCGAGTGAGGAGACGACTCCGCCTGTCACGAACACGAACTTCGCCATGCGCAGAGCCTCCCGGGAAAGTTTCAGTGATTGTATCAGCAGGGTGCCGAAAGCACGCACTGATGTTCGAAGGTGACCCTCAGCCGGGTCTCGCCTCGAGGAAGACGACCCGCGTCTCGTCGCTCTCCCCGCTCGATCCGGTGAGGACGAGACGAGGCTGAGGCTCCCAGGCCCCTTCGGCAAGCCCCATCTCCTGGGCGAACTTGCCGACCGGGTCGAACTCGCCGCCGTCGCCGGCGCCGAAGCGGGCCGGCACCACGATGCTCGGCTCCACCGCGTTGACGAGCTTCGCCGCCTCGATGGCTCCGAGCGCGTCGCCACCGCCGACGGGGATGACCAGGACGTCCACGTGGCCGAGGCTGTCGATCTCGTCCTCAGTGAGCTGCCGCCGGAGGCGTCCCGCGGCGACCACCCGGACGTCGTCGACGGCGACGCGCATCACCGTGGTCTCGCCGGCCGCGAGACCGAGGATCCCGACCCCGCCGATCTCGAACTCACCGGGACCGCAGACCTCCTGGAGCTCACCCTCGCGCGGACGAAGCTTCGCCGGGTCGGTGACCCCCTCGGTGCGGACGATGATGCCGACCGTGCCCTTGGCGAGCCCGGGGAGCGCCGTCTGCGATGGATCGATGACGACGGTCATATCCCTGCCGCGGAGCCGGATGCACGAGAGGCCGTGATAGGTCAGTTCCATGACTCTCAGTGTGCCGCCTCGGCGCCATCAGGCGCTCCCGACAGTCAGCTGAACGGTCTTCGACGCCCCGTTCCGGTACACGGTGAGGGTCACCTGCTCACCCGGAGCGAGGCCGAGGACTGTCGGATCGAAGGGGTGACTGGCGTCGAGCGCCGTGCTTCCGACGGCGGTCACCACGTCCCCGGGAAGCAGACCAGCTGTCGCGGCCGGCCCGACAGCGTTGACCGAGAGGATCAGCGCCCCCACCGGTAGCCCGGCCGCCGCGGCAGTCTCCGAATCCAGCACCTGGGACTGAACTCCGAGGCTGGGAACCGGTGTGCTCCCGCTTCCCCCGGTCGCCGCAACCACAAGGTCCGCCGCTGACGTCATCGAGAGCGCCGCGACTCCCGGGGCGGCGTTCCCCGCGTCGACGACGACGCCGATGACGCTGCCGTTGCCGTCGAGCAGCGGGCCTCCGTCCTGGCGCGGATCGGGGGTCGCATCGACGGTGAGCACGTCGCGCAGCGGTGGCTCGGAATCGGCCAGGTTGACCGTGATGCCGAGCGAGCTCACGGCCCCGGTCGCCAGGGCCACCGACGAGAGCGGCGCATGTCCAACCGCGATCGCCAGGTCGCCAACCCGCGGCGCGACGGCGGCGAAGGTCAGTGGGGTCAGTCCCTGCGCGCCGTCCGCCTGGAGCAGGACGACGCCATGGGTCGGATCGGCTCGGACGATGGTCGCCGGATAGCTGTGGCCGTCGGCGGTGGCGATCCGCAGCGTGGCCGCGCCACGGATGGCGTGGATGCTCGACACGACCAGGCCGTTCGCCGACACCACGAAGCCGTCGACGATGCCGCTCGTCCCGGCGAGGAGCGACGCCGCGGTCACCGGCCTGGTGAGCACCTCGACCACCGACGCCGACTTCGCCTGAGCGATCGACCCGGCGGTGAGCGCGCCGTTGTTGCCCCCGGATCCCCCGGTGATGTTCTGCTGGGTGACCCGTTCGACGGGCCCGAATCGCGCGTAGATGCCCCACGCCGCAAGCCCGCCGCCCACCAGGCCGATCACCGCACTCAGCACCACCGCGGCGATGAGCCGGTCGCGCGGCCGGGCGGCCGTGGTCATTCGGCGGGTGCCGCTGCCCGCTGTGCCAGGTAGCGAACGATACCGGCCGCATTGCTGTGCACGCCGTTGAGCACCTCGGCCTTCTCGCGNNGTCCGCGGCGCCCTCGATCACCCGCTCGGCGACCTCGACCCAGCTGTGGAGCATCTCCTCGGCCTCCGCGAGCGTGGCCTGCGCGTCGGCGACCGGACCGTAGTGGGTGAGCACCATGTGCTCGGGGCGGAGCTCGGCGAAGCGCCGGAGGCTGTGGGTGGCCTGCTCGAGGTCGAAGTCGGGAGGCGGTGTCGCCGGGCGGAGCACCCCGAGGTCCGGCAGCAGCACGCCCACGGCGTCACCGACCAGCAGCGTCCCGGTCTGCTCGTCGAGGACCGCGTGGTGGTGCTTGGCGTGACCCGGGGAGTCCACGAGCACCAGCTCACGGCCGTTGCCCACGTCGACCCTGAAGCCGTCGCCGGCGGCGATGAGACGGTCCTCCGGGACGGCGGTCATCCTGCCGTACAGGCCGTCGAGGAGCGGTCCGTAGACGCGCGAGGCGCTGTCGATAAGCCTGGTCGGATCCACGAGGTGGCGCGCGCCGCGCTCGTGCACAACCACGGTCGCCGACGGGAAGTCTTTGGCGAGGTC
>PLDZ01000178.1 GCA_003136295.1 Candidatus Dormiibacterota bacterium | reverse complement strand
CCGAATGCCGCGCTCAACGAAAGCGCGTTCATGAGCACCGCTTTGAACGGGAGCACCAGCGAACGGAGCAGTACCGTGAGCACGATAAGCGTCGTGATCAGCACGAACCCGATGGCCAGCGGCGTGTGATCGATCATGTAGTTGACGAGGTCGATGTCGAAGGCGCTGTCACCGGTGACCTGAACTGTGGCACCCGGCACCGCATCGATGGCGCGGACGTCATGGACGAGGTTGTGCGCCTGGTCGCTGGTGACGAAGTAGGGGGTGGCAACGTCGAGGACGGCGATGCTCGATCCCGTCAGGTTGGTGAGCAGCGTCTGGACTGCCGGGGCGAGCGAGCTCTTCGGTTGCGCGTACAGCGTCTGGTACGAGGCCAGGCCGAACGTCGGATCGACGGTGACGTAGCTGCGGACTCCCGTGACTCCCTTGAGCATCGCGAGCCGCTGCGCGAGCTGATAGGCCGAGGAGACGTTGGCGGGAGCAGTCGGTCGTCCGTGCTGAAAATCCATCACCACCGCGATCGTGTTCTGACCCACCTGCGGAAACTGCGCCTGGAGCAGGTCAGCGCCCTTGCGTGCTTCGGCCGACGCCGGCAGCTGGTTGACATCGCTGTTGGCGAGTTGCAGGTCGAGAAACGGCGATCCCGCNNCGCATACAGCACGGAGACGGCCACGACGATCGCGCCGGCGATGCCCATCGACACCAGCGCGGTGCCGGTGTAGAAGAGCAGGCCGGAGAGCCCGATCGCGACTGTGAGGCCGCTGAACATAATCGCTCGCCCCGCGGTGGCCATGGTGGTGCCGAGCGCATGCTCAACGCTGTTGCCCGAGCTGAGCTCCTCACGAAACCGCGTCACGATGAACAGCGAGTAGTCGATCGCGATCCCGAGCCCGACGAGCGTCACCACATTCACCGCATACGTCGAGACATCGATGGTGTGGGCGAGGGCCAGCGCGGCGCCCACGCCGCCGAGCACTGCAAAGACGCCGACGCCGAGGCACAGCAGCGCGGCCACGCCCGTGGTGAACACGATCACGAGCAGGATGAGAGCGAGCGGCAGTGACACCACTTCCGACCGGCTCAGGTCGCTCGCGAGATACGTGTCGAAGTCGTAGGCGAGGGGGACGTCGCCGGTCGCGGTGATGCGCAGTGACGGGGATCGGACCTCGCCGCGAATCTCGCCGTACTGAGCACGCGCCTGTGAGAAATCGATCTTCATCCCCACCTGGACGAGCACGCTGTGCTTGTCGGTGGAGACCATGAGCGGCACGGCCGATGCGCTGGCCGTGAAGGGTGTCGCGAGTGCGCTCACGCGGGAGTCGTGACGGAGCGGCTCGACTGCTGCATTCACAGCCGTTTCGAACGCGGGCTCGCCGAAGGTTGACTCTGCGCTGGTGAGGATCAGCGTGAACGACGAACCTGTGGTCGACGGCAGCTGCGCACCCTCGAGGTTGGCGGCGCGAACCGATTCGACGTCGTAGTTGCTCGCGTTGATCGGCTGGCCGCCGGTGAGCAGGCCGACGATGGAGAGTGCGAAAAAAGCGAGTGATACTGCGAGTACCGCTTTGCGGCGGCGGTAGACAAAGTGCCCCCACCGCCTCACCGTGATGCTCCTTCGATCACCGCGATCGAGTATATCGACCCGCGGTTTCGCCACCGCGTAGACTCCCGAGGACCGCGATGGCAACGCACGTTCCGCCCCCGGTCGGGGAGATCAGCGCGATCTCGCATTTCGCGACAGCCGCCCGCGAGCCCCAGCCCGGTCGCCAGCTCGACCTGATCCGGAAGGCGGCTCCTGACTTCCGAGCGTGGTTCCGGACGACCGGGATGCCGGATTGGATCGGCACGTTCGATCTCGTGTCGCTGCCCTACCCGACGCGATTCGGTCTGTTTCGCGCGGCGATGAGCCCGGCTCCGTATCTGTCCCTGACGCACCGGCTGGTGGTGGTGCGCTGGCGCGAGCCCGACGGCAAGTCGAGGGTGTTGCTCTTCGAGCCCACCGACGTTGAGCTCGCCCGGCGCACGCCGTATTTCGCGCGGCTGAGCGAATCCACGCTGCCGGCATTCGAGCGCGCCTTCGCGCGTCCACTCGGCGATGTCGTCAGCCATCTGCGCAGTGTCGGCATCGACACGGGCGACGTCGACTGGATCACGTTCGATCACCTGCATACGCAGGACGTGCGCCGATGGATCGGCACCACGGAGCCCGCGATGGACCTCTCACCGACTGTCCCGCTCGTGCCCGTGCTTCCCCGCGCGCGACTGATCGTGCAGCGCGCTGAACTGGACTCACTCGGGGCGCTGCATCCCTTGCAGCTGCCCTGGTATCAGGCGTCGACCTACACGTCGTTGCGACCGGAGGCGCTGATGCCGATCGACGGCGATGTGTTGATCGGTCCCGGGGTTGCGCTGCTCTCGACGCCCGGGCACACCATCGGCAATCACACGCTGGTCGTCAACACCGAGACCGGCATCTGGGCGAGCAGCGAGAACGTGATCGCCACCGAATGCCTCACTCCCGAGCACAGCCGGATCCCCGGGGTGCGCCGCTTCACACGCGCGTGGGAACAGGAAGTCGTGCTGAACGCCAACACGCTCGAGGACACGGCCAGGCAGTACAACTCGTGCGTCCTCGAGAAGTCGATCGTCGATGTCGCGCGCGCCGACTCACGCTTTCTGCAGTTCATGCCCTCGTCCGAGCTCACGGGCACCATCCTCAGCCCGGGAACATCGCCGACGTTCACGCACTCGGGGATCTTTCACGGCACCCTGACACCCGCCGGCGCGGTCCCACGCTGACACCGTGACCGATACGATGGATGACGTGTCCACATCACTCGCACGGCGCGCGTGGACACTTTTCGAGCCGATCCACGCCATCGTCTACTTCGTTTCGGAGGCGACTGAGCACTACAAGGCGGCCGGGCTGCGTGGCGGATGGATGGGCTACTTCGCCTCGCGTTCGGCGCCCATGGGACCCGTCACACCGGGTGTGGTCACCGCCGTGTTCCACAACTTCCAGCCGGCCATGGTCGCGAGGGCGATTCCTGACGCGTGGCACTTTTCAAGCCCCGAGAAGGCGCTGACGGCGAGATCCGCCGTCGCCAATTCCGCACTGCGGCGTCTGTGGGGCGATGAGGTCGCATCTGAAGATGTCGCGGCGTCGGCGACAGCAGCGATGGCCGTGGCGCACCGACTGAGCGGCGGTGGTCGCCCGCTGTACACGGCCACTGCGGGGCTCGACGAGCCTGAGGCCGCGCATCTCAAGCTCTGGCACGCATGCACGCTCCTTCGCGAGCATCGATTCGATGGCCATGTCGCGGCCCTCACCGCCCACGGTCTCGACGGGCTCGAATCGCTGGTGACCGCGCTGGCCGCCGGGAACGGGATCGACGCCCCCACGATCCGCAGGTTTCGCGGCTGGTCGGAGGAGGAGTGGGATGCGGGTGTCGAGCGTCTCAAAGATCGCGGCATTCTCGATGCCGCGGGAGCGCTCACCGAGGCGGGACGCGCGCTCCGCACCACTGTCGAGGAGACAACCGATCGGCTCGCGAGCGACGTCTGGGACGCCATGGACGAGCCGTCGCGCGAGCATCTTTTCGACACGCTGCGCCGGCTCGCGACGCTCCTCGAGAGCCCGGATGGCATCCGCTATCCGAATCCGATCGGGGTGAGCCGTCCGGTTTGACAACTCCGCCGGTTCCGCGCTGCTCGGCCAGTACGCCGGCGAACGCCTCGCGCACCGCCTCGAATCCCGGTTCGACCATGCCCTTCGTGGCGAACCGAGCCTCGTCGCTCTCGACCAGGGTCAGGGGACCGCGGTCGACGCGGCTCCTTCGCGCTCGCGTTCGACGACGGCTGCCAGGGCGCGGATGAAGGTCGGCTGCGTATTCGGCAGTGCGATGCGATGCATGGCGATGCCCGCGGCTGTCGCCTCATCTCCGGCCGCGATATCGATGTCGTAGAGGATCTCAAGGTGGTCCGCCAGGAACTGCAGGGGCACGACGAGGATCTCGCCGATCCCGTCGGCGCGAAACCCTGCGAAGAGGTCTTTCACGTCCGGGGTCAGCCACTCCTCGGGCGTGTGCCCGGCGCTCTGATACGCAAAGCTCCAGCGCTCGCCNNGGAATCCGACCGCGGACCTGCGGCTCCAGGCTGGCGAGCGCCTCCTCGACACGCTCCGCGAGCGCGTCGATCCATTCCTGGATGAGGTGCCACGCGCCGGCGATGCGCACGTCCACATCCGGGTGCTCCGCGCGCCATGACGCAACCGTGCGCTCATACCCCGCGAGGATGATCGGTGAATACTGGGGCGAGAGGACAACCACGACGATGCGGCGAGAGCCGCCGGCCGCGAGCGCGTCGAGCGCATCGCTGAGTCGCGGATCCGAATGGAGCATCCCCGCGACGACGCGCGCGTCATCTCCGTGGCTCACGCGGTCGAGCGACGCCTGCAGCGCCGTGCACTGAGCGAGGGTGATATCGATGAGCGGGGACCTGCCGATGCGGTTGTAGCGGCGCTGGAACTCTTCGATCAGATCTGCCGGAACCTCGCGCCCACCGCGCACCGATGCGAGGTAGGC
>PLDZ01000175.1 GCA_003136295.1 Candidatus Dormiibacterota bacterium | reverse complement strand
CGGCCGAGACATTGCGAGGACGCGCGGGTTACGGCGATAGTGTCGCGGCATGACACCGGACGCCCGGGATGAAGCGCCCCGCTCGCATGTGGGCGATTCCGGCGTGCGTCTCGCCGAGCTCATGGCTGCGCTGTCCATCGCCACCGATCTGGGGATGGGGCAGCCGCTGGAGACGGCGCTCAGCTCATGCGTTGTGGCCATCCGGCTGGGCGAGGCACTCAGCCTCGACGCGGACACGATGCGCGACGTGTATTACCAAGCCCTGCTCCGCTACATCGGCTGCAACGCCGACACGTACCTCCTGGCCGCACTCGTAGGCGATGAGCTGGCGCTACGCCGGGACTTCGCGGCCGTCGACCCCGGCGAGCTTCCTGAGGTTGTGGACCTGGCTGTCCGATTCATACGGCAGGCGAACGNNGAGTCGCTGATCGAGTGTCTGGGTCAGCTGTACGAGCGCTGGGACGGCAAAGGCCAGCCGCACGGGCTGAAGGGTCTCGAAGTGACCCCGGCTGTGCTGCTGGTGACGCTGGCACAGGACGCTGTCGTCTGGACTCGAATTGGCGGACCGGAGGCGGCGGTGGCGACGGTGCGGAAGCGGAGTGGCAGCGCCTACGACCCCGGAATGGCGGAGCGCTTCTGTCAACGAGCCTCAGTCATTCTGTCGGGGCTGGACCGGGAACCGACCTGGGAGTCTGTTCTCGCCCTCGAGCCGGGAGGGCACGACCCGCTCACCGCGGAGGAGTTCGATCGGGCCTGCGAGGCACTTGCCGACTTCGCCGACATCAAGTCCCCATACACCTTGGGCCATTCCGCGGGTGTCGCCGCGTTGGCGGCCGGTGCGGGCCGGCGGTACGGGCTGGTCGATGCCGACGTGACGTCACTTCGTCGGGCCGGCCTGTTGCACGACATCGGGCGGGTTGGCGTCTCCGCTGGGCTTTGGGGAAAGGAGGGCGCACTGTCGGAGCGAGAGTGGGAACAGGTCCGTCTGCACCCGTACTACACAGACCGGGTTCTTGCCAGACCCGAGCCGCTGCGGCGTCTCGCCGCAATATCGTCGCAGCATCACGAGCGGATGGATGGCTCAGGCTACCATCGAGCCCTTGCCGGTCAGGCACTTCTACCCGCCGTCCGAATCCTGGCCGCCGCCGACGCGTATCACGCCATGATCGAGCCACGCCCTCATCGCCGCGCGTTGGCTGCCGAGGAGGCGGAGTCAGAGTTGCGCCGCGAGGTGCGGGATGGCCGGTTGGACGGCGAGGCTGTCCATGCTGTCCTCGCCGAGGCGGGCCACCGCGTCCCGCGTACCCGACGCGAGCGACCGGCGGGCCTCAGCCAGCGGGAGGTCGAGGTGCTGCGGCTCCTGGCGCGCGGTCTTTCCAACCGCGACATCGCGCAGCAGCTCTTCGTCGCGCCCGATACCGTCAAGCACCACATCCAGCACATCTACGACAAAACCGCCATCTCGACGCGTGCCGGCGCGACGATGTTCGCGATGGAAAACAGCCTCCTCTGAAAATGGCCCGAACGGGCGATGTCCGCGCCTCCTGACAGCCCGGACGATGTCGTCACCGCCGAAATACCGGCGGAGTTCAGTGCAGGCGAGGAGGACACAAATGAGTCTGGAAGACAACGTGGCAACGTACCGTCGATGGTTCGACGAAGGCTGCAGCCAGGGAAACGTCGACCTGGCAGACGCGTTGTACTCGCCCGACTACGTGACGCACGCGGTGAGGCCCGGGCTGCCGCCAACTCTCGAAGGTTTGAAAATCTTCATCCGCGCGTTGCGCGAAGGCCTGCCCGACCTGAGCTGCCCGGTCGAGGACGTGATCGCGGAAGCCGACCGAGTCGCCGGCCGCTTCTCGATACGGGGCACGCACCGCGGAACCCTCCTCGGTGTCCCGGCCACGGGGAATCCGGTAGACACGAGCGTGATGGTCATCGCCCGCTTCGACGATGCGGGAAAGTGGGTCGAGGACTGGGTGTGTTGGGACCAGGTCGGGATGTTCCAGCAGATCG
Source organism: Candidatus Dormiibacterota bacterium (assembly GCA_003136295.1). Classification (GTDB taxonomy): domain Bacteria; phylum Chloroflexota; class Dormibacteria; order Aeolococcales; family Aeolococcaceae; genus Palsa-851. Next base: position 752 of record PLDZ01000175.1, on the reverse strand, counting down.
GCGTCATCCCCGCGCCGGCTGCGGCGTGAGAGAGGAGAACCGATCATGACAACAGCAGTCAGCACGACCGACGGGAACAAGGCGGTGGTACGTCGCGCTATCGGCTACAACCATGGCGATGCTGCCGATCCCGCTGAGATATTCGCCCCCGGATTCGTGGCGTACATGCCAGGCCAAGCTCCCATGGATCGCGCAGCCTTCGAGCAGTTCGTGGCGGGCTTTGGCGTCGGGTTCCCTGGCTACACCTACGAAATCCAGGATCAGATCGCGCAGGGCGACATCGTCTTCAACCGCGTCATCTGGCGGGGCACGCACGGTGGTGAGTTCGCCGGCGTACCGGCAACCGGCCGGCCTTTCGAGCTGGATGGCATCAACATGTTCAAGGTACAGAGCGGTCGTGTCGTCGAGCAGCGGGCCGAGCTCGACTTCTTCGGACTACTTCAGCAGATCCGGGCAATCCCGGAGGCATAGCATTCCGCCGGCATCAATGAGGTGACCGTCGGTCCTTCAAAGCGGGCGGCCAGAGACGGCTGCCCGCCTCGGCGTACATGTGTGGCGTCGCACGTGTACAGGGCCCGCTACGCGCTCGAGGCCACGTCCAGCGATCGGATCGTTTGTACGGGATCCCGAGGCGGCGACTGATCAGGTTCGTACGCTCCGAGCGGCAGCTCGAACCACACTGTCACGCCGTCGCTCTCACTCTCGGCACCAACGATGCCACCGTGCGCCGCTACCAACTCCTTGACGATTGC
>PLDZ01000147.1:1053-2501 GCA_003136295.1 Candidatus Dormiibacterota bacterium | reverse complement strand
CGCCCACAGCGCCGCCGCGCAACCACGCGGCAACCTGCGTGTCGTAGGCGGCGACGTGCGCGAAGGCCTCGGTGGCCAGGCGGTGGCGGGTCGCCCGCGAGACCGAGCGGTGCTCGCGCAGCTCACCGAGGACGGCCTCGTACTGAGCCGGCGAGACAACCACGGCGACCGAATCACGATTCTTGGCGGCGGCGCGGATCATCGTCGGGCCGCCGATGTCGATGTTCTCGACGATGGTGTCGTCATCGGCGCCGCCGGCGAGCGTCTCCGCAAATGGATACAGCGAGACGACGACCAGGTCGATGGGGTCGTAGCGACTCACTGCGAGCTGACGCATGTGCTCGGGGTTGTCGCGGCGGGCGAGGATACCCGCGTGGATGGCCGGATGCAGCGTCCGGACGCGCCCGTCGAGCATCTCCGGGAAGCCGGTCACGTCGGCGACCGGCTGCACCTCGACTCCCGCTTCGGCGAGCGCTTGGCTGGTGCTGCTGGTTGCGACGAGGTCGTAGCCGTGCTCGATCAGTCCGCGCGCAAACTCGATCAGGCCGGTCTTGTCGCTGACGGACAGCAGTGCGCGCATGCTCAGACCGATGCCGGCGCCGGCGCGGGGAGTATCCGGACGCGCCTGCCCTCGCGCCGCAGGCGGTCGGTTGACCAGAGCGCCACCGCGTGTGGCAGCAGCTCCCACTCGCGTTCGTGGATCCGGCGGCGCAGCGACGCGGCGTCGTCGTCCATCTCAACCGGCACCGCTGCCTGGAGGACGATCGGTCCGCCGTCAGCCTCGCCGCGCTCGAGCAGCTGGACAGTGCATCCGGTCACCCGCACGCCCCGCTCGAGCGCCCGCTCGACCGCGTCCATGCCTCCCGCAAATGCAGGCAGCAACGACGGGTGGACGTTGAGGATGGCGTCGGGATAGGCATCGAGGAACTCGTCGCTGAGGATGCGGTCATAGCCGGCACACACCACCAGACGCACACCGGCGGCCTGGAAGCACGCGCGGGTCTCCCGATCCCTCGCGGCGGGGTCGCCGCCGAAATCCGACTGCGGCAGCGCGACCGCGGGCACGCCCGCGGTGAGCGCGACATCAAGCGCGTGGGCGCTGCGCCGGTTCGAGACCACGAGTGCGACCCGGGCCGGGAAGTCCGGGGCCCGGCACGCACTCAGGAGCGCGTCGAGGTTGGTCCCTGCTCCGGACACCAGCACCCCGACGGGGGTACGTTCGCTCACCTGAGGATGACCCGCCGCGTGCCCGACTGGGGAACGATCACCACCATCCCGACACCCATGTTGAAGGTGCGCCACATCTCCTCGAGGTGGACGCCGCCGGCCCGTTGGATGGCATTGAAGAGCGCCGGAACGCTCCAGCTGGAGCGCTCGATGGTGGCGGCGAGGCCGTCCGGGAGCACCCGCGGGACGTTGTCGATCACGCCGCCTCCGGTGATGTGCGC
>PLDZ01000147.1:0-1016 GCA_003136295.1 Candidatus Dormiibacterota bacterium | reverse complement strand
GCGAGAAGCACGTCACCCGCCCGCACCCGACTCCCGTCGATGATCGCCGACGCCTCGACGGAGCCGACGATGAATCCCGCGATGTCGTAGTCACCGAGGGCGTACACGCCCGGCATCTCGGCGGTCTCACCACCGATGAGCGCGCATCCCGCCGCCCGGCAGGCTTCCGCGATGCCCTCGATGAGCTCGGCGAGCTGTTCCGGCACGAGCTTGCCGGTGGCGTAGTAGTCGAGGAAGAAGAGGGGCTCGGCGCCGCAGCAGAGGATGTCGTTGACACAGTGGTTGACGAGGTCGACGCCGATGCCGCGATGGCGCCCGGTCGCAATTGCGACCTTGACCTTGGTGCCGACCGAGTCCGTGCTGGAGGCGAGCACGCGTCCGTTCGGCAACCCCGGCTCGAGCGCGAACAGGCCGCTGAACGCGCCGATCCCGCCGAGGACCTGGGCGGTATGGGTCGACGCGATCGTGCGCCGGATCAGGCTGACGGCGCGGTTGCCCTCATCAATGTCGACGCCGGCGTCCGCATAGCGAAGATCACCCATCTGCGAAGAGTGTATCGGCGCTCTCACACGGGACGCGGAATGGCGACGAACATCGCACTTCGGCGCGGCGGTGTCACCATGTAGAGGAACACGGTCCAAGTCCAGGTATCCAGGTCAACTCGTGAACCCAACCGACACGTCGGACCCGAACTATTTCCATCGGGTCGTCGACTGCCAGTGGGCCTGCCCGGCCCACACGAACGTCCCCGAATACATCCGCCTGATCGCTCAGGGTCGGTACACCGATGCGTACATGTCCAACCGCGAGTCCAACGTGTTCCCGGGGATCCTCGGACGCACCTGCGACCGTCCCTGCGAGCCCGCGTGCCGGCGCACCAGGATCGACGGCTCCCCGGTGGCGATCTGCCGGCTGAAACGGGTGGCCTCCGACCTGCGCGGCGACATCGCCGACCGCCTCCCAGTCATCCCCACGAGCAAGACCGGGCGGCGCGTCGTCTGCATCGGCGCGGGGCC
>PLDZ01000042.1:985-16634 GCA_003136295.1 Candidatus Dormiibacterota bacterium | reverse complement strand
GACGTGATGTCGAGTTCCACGAAGCCCGCGCCAGCGTTGACCTGCGCGCGTGTGCCCCGTGAGAGGTCGTCGATCACCGTCACCGTGTGTCCGGCGTCGATGAGAGCGTCGGTGATGTGCGAGCCGATGAAGCCGGCCCCACCGGTGACGAGTGCTCTCACTCCTGGGTGACGACGCGGTGGGCTTTGGGCACGCGCACGTGGGTGAGGACAAAGATCACGAATCCGATCACGATCAGGCTGCCGTAGCTGATGCTCCGGTCGAGCAGCGTGATCGATACCGCCGCTGAGTTGGTGACGCCGCCGACCGTGATGAGCACGCCGATCATGCCCGCCTCGACGAGACCGAGGCCCCCGGGGAGGAAGGGAACTGTGGTGAGCAATGCTGCCACCAGGGCGATGAGCAGGAACTGCGAGGGTCCAAGGTGCACGCCGGCCAGGTGCAGCGAGAACACCACGAAGCCGAGCCGTGCACCCTCCGCCGCCCACACCATCGCGGTGAGAAGGAGCAGGGTGGGCAGCCGCGCAAAGGAGTTCACGGTGCCGAGGCGAAGGCTCTCGTAGCGCTGGAACACCGCTTCCGGGAGCAGACGCAGGATCCGCTGGCCGCGACCCGCGCGCATCACCAGGATCACTCCGACGCCGGCGAGACAGACGAGCACACCGATCACGACGTACGGGATGAGGATCCCGGGCGCCTTGGTGCGAAATACGACGGCGCCCGCCGCGAGCAGCAGCGACATCAGCACGATGAGGTCGATGAGCCGCTCGGCGATGATGGTGCCGAGCGCCTTGCTGACCGGGACGTTGAGCTTCTGCTTCGCGAGATACCCGCGGTAGATATCGCCCATCTTCGCCGGCACCACGCAGTTGACGAAGAACGAGGTGATCATGATGCCCACGAGGGACCCGGACGGACGATCCTCTCCGGCGTTGCCGAGGAGCACGTGCCAGCGGATCGATCGCACCACGAACGAGGCGTAGTAGATCGCAAGCGCACCGATGTAGAGGAAGGGATTGGCGTGACGGATGTTGTCCCAGGCCGCGCCCCAGTCGATCTGCGCACGCCACAGTCCCACGCCGACGATGACGACGGCGATGCCGAGGGACGCGATCGTTTTGGGGGTGAGGAGGCGGCTCGTCAGCGACGGGGGAGCGTCGGTGGCTTCGGTCTCGCCACGCACCAGCGTGGTGGTCACAGCGCGGACGGTACCACGAGGGCCAAAGACGTTCCGGGCTGTCGACAGATGCGCGACAGGTCCGAGATCAGACCGAATCCGGCGGGCGTCGCATCCGCGACAGCAGCGGTCGCATCGTCGGGACGGTGCCACCTCCGGCGATGGTCCGCTCGCGCTCGGCGAGCACGCGAGCGAGCTGATCCAGCTCGGCGTGCTCGTCGCGTTCACCTGACGGCCGGCTATCCCACTGACGAATGTGGTAGACGCCCTTGAGCGCAGCGTAGGGGATGGCGATGGTGCGCAGCTCGGAGGCACCGGGCTCGACGATCCGCCACACGCCGCCGTAACGACCGAGATGGGCGTCGGCGCGTATGGATGCACGCAGCACCGGTCCGTCGATGAAGTGGAACGCTGCCCGGTCCCAGGTTGCCACCTCGGCCTCGGGCGGGGCCGGTTCCGGATCGCCAACCAGGATCTGCCGGATGGCGCTCAGCGGAAAGAGTGCCCGCTCGCTGTTCTGGTTGATCGATCGGAGCTCGGCGTCGAGGATCGCGAGATCAAATGTGATCTCTGACGCCTCGGCGAGAACGACCTCACCGTCGATGAAATTGATGACGACAATGGGCACCCGAAAAGTGTCACATTTCGGTCACAAGTCCCACCGAAGGCGGCCGTAGCATCGACGCGGAGGTGACTTGCTGATCAGACGCGCACTCTTGATGCTCGCCGGCGCGTCGCTGTTCCTCGTGCTCTTCGGGCAGTCGGACGTGTCGGCAGCCGCAGCCGAGACGACACCGCACAGCCGCGCATCAGCGCCACGCGAGGGCTCGCACCGGCCCCGTGACCGGGACGATCACTGCCACCACAGGCAGTCGGACCAGCACGGCGACGATGACCGTGGCTGCGAGCGGTCGCCGTCGCCAACCCCGACAGCGACGCCGGCACCGACGCCGGCACCGACAGCGGGCCCGACATATGTGCCAACACCGACGTCGCGACAGCCTTCCAGACGGGTCACCGTCGTCTCCCCGCCCTCGAATGGGCTGTCGACACCTTCGCCGTCACCTGCGTCGTACCCGCCGGCCACGTCGACGCCTCCACCAGCCCCGCGGCCGCCAGTGCCGGCGCCCCCTGCCTTGACCATTCCCTCGGTGGGTCCGGTCACTGCAGGCGGCCAGGTCCGAGGTGCCGTCTCCCTCATCGCTGTCTCGACGGTGCTCGTGGCGGTGACCATTGCGTTCGTCTCGCTCGTGCTGATTCGACGGTCCAGCTGAGCGCAGTCGATGCGAGGGGTGCGATGGTTGAGGGGCATCTGGCGGGATGCATCGTTCTCACTGAAGTTCGCGGCGGTGATCATGGTCGCCGGTGCCGCCATCGCAGTGGTGCCACTCATGCTCGCCGAGGCGAGTGCGCGGGCCCAGGCCGAGAGCAGCGCCGCCGACAGGGTGTCGATCGCCGCCAGTCTCATCGACGGCCAGCGCGCGTCCCTGGCAGTTTTCATCGCGGGTGTTGGCCGCCAGCTCGCGGCCAATCACGACATCAACGCCGCGGCCGCCGTGCAGGCGACCCTTGCCGAGGACGGTTCGGTCATTGGCACGGGTGACGTCCTCGGTGTGGTCCGGACCGACGGGGCAGTCGTTGCGGTGCAGGGAACGACTCCGACTGCAGGTGCGCTGACCGACGGCATCGTGAGCGCGGCAACCGCAGGCATCAACACCGCGGCAACCTCCGATGGTCGCGCCTGGCTCGTGGCCACGTCGCAGATCCCGGGGGCGACCGCAACGGCGTTCGTGGCTCGACCACTGGGAGCGGCGCTCATCAACGCCCTGGCGCACAACATCGGGACCACCGCGGATCCGGTTGGCATCCTCCTCATCCGCGCTGACAGGACGCGTGCGTCGGCGAGCAGTGTTGGATCGCTGAGAGCAGCGCTCACCCCCTCCATATCGACCCCCCGGCCGGCAATCGTGTGGCTCGGCGCTCATCAGTTTGCGGTCGCGTCGACATCGGTCGGTGCCGGCTTCACCCTGGCGGTGGCGACGTCATTCTCCGGTCCACCGGTGGGATTGCCGTCGATCCTGCTGCTGCTCGCCGTGATCCTCGTCGCGATGCTGTTCATCGTGGTGGTTGTGCAGATCGATCTCCGCTTGCCGTTGCAGCGGCTGGACAGCGCCGTCGCGGCGCTGGGGGGCGGCGATTTCGACCACCCCGTCCATACCGCATCCGTGGATGAAATCGGAAGGCTCGGCGCCAGCTTCGAGGCAATGCGAACCCAGGTGCGCTCGACGATGCGCGCCACCGCGACACGAGCCACCGTCGCGATGGAACTGAGCCTCGCGCAGCCGCTGGACGCGGCGCTCGCCAACGTCTGTGCCGCACTGCGCAGATCGATGGACGTCGACATCGCGATGATCGTCGTGAACGGNNCGCCGGAGGCGAGGCTCGAAGTGCGTGAGTTCTGCGTCGCGCCGCTGCGTCTTGGCACGCACGTCCACGGCGTCCTCGCCGTCGCCGCCCAGCAGATCGCGTTCACGCCTGGCGACACCGACCTGGTCGCGTCGACGGCGGAGCAGATCTCGCTAGCGCTCGAGCGCTACCGGTTTCTCGCGGTCGTGCAGCGACAGGCGACGGTCGACGACCTCACCGGCCTCTACAACCATCGCTTCCTCATCGACTCGCTCGGGCAGCAGGTTGCCCTTGCGGAGCGGTTGGGTGCACCCCTGGCGATCCTCATGCTCGACATCGACCATTTCAAGGAGCTGAACGACGGCCACGGTCATCAAGCCGGCGACGTCGCGCTCTCGGCGTTCGCCAAGGTCGTGCTTGGCAACGTCCGGCGCGCGGACCTGACCGCACGTTACGGCGGCGAGGAGTTCGTGGTGCTGATGCCGAACACCTCCGCACGCGAGGCCTTCATGGTCGCTGAGAAGATCCGCGTCGCCGTTGCCGCGACGGACGTCGAGCTTCCTGATCAGGCGCCGGTGCGTCTGACGGTGAGTGTTGGGGTGGCGGCGTACCCGGAGGACACGGACATGGCGGCCGGGCTGTTCGGTCTCGCCGACGACGCGCTCTACGAGGCGAAACGGATGGGACGGGATCAGACGTGCTTGGCCGGCGCGTTGCGCGCGTCACGAGCGCACGCGAGGCGTGCAATCGGGCAGCATGCACGCGTGACCCAACGGGACAGCAATGCCGGCGCTTGACCTCGTCGATCTCCGGAGTGACACGCTGACCGTTCCCGATGCGGGAATGCGAGCGGCGATGGCGACCGCCGAGGTTGGCGACGATGTATGGGGCGAGGATCCGACGGTGCGACGTCTCGAGCAGGAGATGGCACGACTCCTCGGCAAGGAAGCCGCCGTGTTCGTCCCGAGCGGCACCATGGGCAACCTGGCGTGCGTGGCCGCGCAGACCCGGCCGGGCGATGAGGTCATCGCCGACGCGGAGGCACACCTGGTCGCTTACGAGGTCGGTGGTACGGCGATTGTCGCGGGTGTCCAACTCCGCGCCCTCGACTGCGTCGACGGCATCCCTGATGCCGGGTCGATCGACGCGGCGGTTCGCGATCCGGATATCCATCAGCCGGTGACCACACTGCTCTCCATCGAGAACACCCACAACCGCAGAGGAGGCGCCGCCATCGATGCGGCGCGGATCGGTGCTGCGGCGCACGCGGCGCACAATCGTGGGCTCCGCGTTCACTGCGACGGAGCGCGGCTGTTCAACGCCGCCGTCGCGCTGGGCGTCGCCCCCGCCGAGCTGGTTGTCGAGTGCGACACGGTCACCGTCTGCGTCAGCAAGGGTCTCGGTGCTCCCGTGGGGTCGGTGGTGTCCGGCGACACCGGGACGATCGAGTCGGTGCGCCGATGGCGCAAGCGGCTCGGCGGCGGGATGCGTCAGGCGGGCGTGATCGCAGCGGCGGGTCTGTACGCGCTCGAGCACAATGTCGCGAGGCTTGCCGAGGACCACGCCAATGCGAGGGTCATCGCTGACGAGCTCGACGGATGTCCGGGAGTGACGCTGCGGCGGCCGGCTGTGGCCACCAACATCGTCAGGTTCGACACGCTCGCTCCCGCAGCGGAGCTGGCGGCTCGGATGAGCGAGCAGAACGTGCTGGTGAGCACCATGGGTCCACACACGCTCCGGTGCGTTACTCACCTGAACGTTAGTGCTGGGGGAGCCCAGCGCGCTGCCGGTGTGGTCGCACGCGTCCTGAGCACCTGAGGAGCAGGGCACTCGCCGCAACGTCGCGCGGCTGCATGACATGAAGAAGACCCCCGGCACCGGCCGGAGGCCTTCTGAACTACCAAAGGCCGACGTGCTGGCCTGGTTGTGCCCTAGCTCGGTGTCGTGGTCGCGGGCGCCGCCGCGGGCGGTGCAGCGACGGGCTTGCGCACTACGCGACGCCGGGTCACCGGCTTACGCGCAGTGGTCTTCCGAGCAGCAGCCGGCTTACGAGCCGTGGTCTTGCGCGCGGTGGTCTTCCGGGCGGCGGGCTTGCGCGCCGTCGTCTTGCGGGCCGCAGTCTTACGGGCCGTGGTCTTACGGGCCGTGGTCTTGCGCGCGGCGCCCTTACGAGCGGCCGTCTTACGTGCCGTGGTCTTGCGGGTGGTCTTACGGGCCGTCGTCTTACGGGCCGTGGTCTTCTTGGCGCCGGCGCGCTTTGCGGTCGCCCGCTTCGCAGTTGCCCGCTTGGCGGTTGCCCGCTTCGCAGTCGCTCGCTTGGCGCCGGCGCGCTTGGCGGTCGCCCGCTTCGCAGTCGCCCGCTTCGCAGTCGCCCGCTTGGCGGTTGCGCGCTTCGCAGTCGCCCGCTTCGCAGTCGCCCGCTTGGCGGTTGCGCGCTTCGCGGTTGCGCGCTTCGCGGCTGCCCGCTTGGCAGTCGCCCGCTTTGCGGTGGCGCGTTTTGCAGTTGCGCGTTTGGCAGTCGTGCGCTTGCTGCCGCGGACTGCGGTGGTCGCGCGCTTGGCTGCACCACGCAGGCTCGTCTCGAGCCGCGCGACAGTCTTCTCAAGGCCCGCGAGTCGCTTTTCCAACTCGCCGACGGGCAACGCCTTCACGAGGTTCTGCACCGCCTTCACGAGATCGCCACCAGCGGCGGGTGCGCGACGGCGAGCTGTCGTCCCTACGCGCCTCACGGTGCGTTTGACGGCCTTCTCGACGCCGCCTCTCCTACGTCTGGTCCTGGCCATATCCTATGGGCCTCCTTGTTGTTTGTGACAGGAGATGTCCAAAACGTCCTGTCGTTCCGGCATAGCATGCTGGTTGGGATCGCGATTGTCAATGATTGTGCATCGCGTTGCTGCCAGGGCAGGCAACTACACGTCGCGTCGGAGTGCTAATCCGGGTTGTCCCGACCGACCTAAACCACTGCCTTGTTGCGTATAGTGCGGCCTGCGCATGTCCGGGACCAATGAGCGCTCCGCCCTGAGCATTGCTCAGCGGCAGTTCGACGCAACCGCCGACGCCATCGGGNNGAGCTGGTGGTGCATTTCCCGGTCGAGATGGACGACGGCTCCTTCCGAGTGTTTACGGGATTTCGCGTACAGCACAACATCGCCCGTGGGCCCGCCAAGGGCGGATTGCGCTATCACCCCGCGATGACGCTGGACGACGCGCGCGCCCTGGCGATGTACATGACGTGGAAGACCGCGGTCGTCGACGTCCCGTTTGGTGGGGCAAAGGGCGGCGTGATCTGCGATCCGCGCGAGCTCAACCTCACCGAGCTCGAGCGGCTGACCAGACGATTCACCACCGAGATATCGCTCATCGTCGGCCCGGACCGCGACATTCCCGCGCCGGACCTCGGCACCGGTCCGCAGGTGATGGCGTGGATCATGGACACGCTGTCGATGCATGCGGGCTTCTCGGTCCCGGCGTCGGTGACGGGGAAGCCGCAGTCGATCGGTGGCTCCGAAGGTCGGTTCACCGGGCCCGGACGTGGCCTGACCATGGTCACGTTGCTCGCCATGCGCGACGCGGCAATGGATCCATCCGCCGCGCGGGTGGCCATCCAGGGATTTGGCAAGGTCGGCGGGGTGTGTGCCGAGCTACTTTCGGCCGAGGGGATGACGGTTGTCGCGGTCTCCGACAGCACGTGCGGCCTGTACCGCGCTGAGGGACTCGATTTGATGGCACTGCGCCGCCTCAAGGAGGAGGGTGGCCGCTTCACCGACTATCGAGGTGCGGAGCAGATCGACCGCGAGGAACTGTTGACTCTCGATGTCGATGTGCTCGTCCCTGCCGCCCTCGAGGCGCAGATCAGCGAGCGCAATGCCGAACGCGTGCGCGCGAAGGTGATCGCCGAGGGCGCGAACGCACCGCTGACCACTGGGGCCGACTCGTTGCTGAGTGCGCGCGGGGTGCTCATCCTCCCCGACATCCTCGCCAATGCCGGCGGCGTCGTCGTCTCCTACTTCGAGTGGGTNNGAGGTCATGACCCGCAGCTATCAGCAGGTCAGGGCCGAGTCGCAGGCGCAAGGGATCACGCTGCGCGACGCCGCGTTCCGTATCGCGGTCACCAAGGTGGCCGAGGCCACGCGAGTGAGAGGAATCTACCCCTAGTTCATTAACAGCGGTCGCTTGATCGGTGCATCACCTCACCCTCGGCCGTCGTGCGAACCACCAGATGTGGGGGATGGGGGTGCTGGTGTCCACAAGATGGTGGGATCCCAAGGCCGGACACCCAGGGCTCTCCTGTAGAATCTCCAGATGGAGTTCGAGTTGGGCAGAGGCAAGCGGGCCCGACGCGCGTATGGGTTCGACGAGGTTGCCCTGGTCCCCGGTCGTGTGACGGTCAACCCGGCGGAAATCGACGTCTCGTTCGCGGTCAACGGGACCACTCTGGAAATCCCCTTCCTCGCCGCCGCGATGGATGGGGTGGTGGACACCCACTTCGCCGCGGAGATGGGACACCTCGGTGGACTCGCCGTCCTCAACCTCGACGGCGTGCAGACGCGCTACGAGGACCCCGCCGAAGTGCTGTCGGCGATCGCAGAGTCGCCGGTCGACCAGATCAACACACTCCTGCAGAAGATCTACACCGCGCCCGTGCAGGACGGACTCATCGGCCAGCGAATCGAGGAGATCACCCGCGCCGGTGTCGCATGCGCCGTATCGACGGTCCCCGCGCACGCCGAACGCCGCGCTCCGATCGTCCAGGAAGCAGGAGCGCACATGCTCGTCGTGCAGGGGACCGTGCTCACGGCCCGCCACGTCAGCAAGTCGTACAAACACCTCTCGTTCTCCGAGTTGACCCACTCCGTCGACATCCCGGTGGTCGCGGGCAATTGCGTCGACTACGCGACCGCTCTCGAGCTGATGGACACCGGCATCAAGGGATTGCTTGTCGGCGTCGGCCCCGGCGCGGCATGCACGACCCGTGCGGTGCTCGGAGTCGGCGTTCCGCAGGTCACCGCCACCAGCGACTGCGCAGCCGCTCGTGACGATCACTTCCGGCGCAGCGGCGAGCGGGTCGCGATCATCACCGACGGCGGCATGCGCCTCGGCGGCGATGTCGCGAAGGCATTCGCGAGCGGAGCCGACGCCGTGATGATCGGCTCGATCTTCGCGTCGGCCGCGGAAGCCGCCGGGCATGGCAATCACTGGGGGATGGCCACGCCCGACCCCAACCTTCCTCGAGGCACGCGCATCCGCACGGGGATCAAGGGCACGCTGCGCGAGATCCTCTTCGGCCCGGCACACGTCGACGACGGGAGCATGAATCTCGTCGGCGCCCTGAAAACGGCGATGGGCGTCTGCGGCGCGCGGACGATCGCGGAGTTCCAGGAGACCGAGATGGTCATCGCTCCGTCGATCAAGACCGAGGGCAAGGTGCAGCAGCGCGAACAGCGTGTCGGCATGGGGGTCTGAGGAGCGGTGGGAGGAAAGTGATGACTGTCGCGACTGACGCAGGCGCGGTGGCGCGCACGCCTGCGCAGATCGCCCAGGACACGATCCTCGTCCTCGATTTCGGCAGCCAGTACAGCCAGCTGATCGCGCGTCGCGTGCGCGAGGCCAAGGTGTACTGCGAGCTCGTCCCCGGCACGATCAGCGCCGAGGAGATCCGTCGCCGCAATCCGCGCGGCCTGATCTTCAGCGGAGGTCCGGCATCGGTGTTCGAAGCCGGCGCACCCCACCCCGACACCGCGGTGTACGAGCTGGACATTCCGATACTCGGGATCTGCTACGGCATGGACCTGCTCGCAGTGGACCTCGGAGGGGATGTCGCTCCCGCGGAGCGCCGCGAGTACGGACACGCGTCAGTGACCGTGGATGATGCCGCCGGACTCTTCGAGAAGCTGCCGGCGGAACTCGCCGTCTGGATGTCGCACGGCGACGTTGTCACCGCATTGCCCCCCGGATTCCGCCCCATCGCGCACTCGCTCAACTCCGCCTGCGCGGCCTTCGTCGGTCCCGGGAAGCGGTACGGCATCCAGTTCCACCCCGAGGTCGCGCACACNNGTCGTTCATCGAGATGACGATCAACGCGCTCCGTCACCAGATCGGCGATGGGAAGGTGATCTGCGCGCTCAGCGGCGGTGTGGACTCGGCTGTCGCTGCGACGCTCGTGCATCGCGCGGTCGGCGATCAGCTGACCTGTGTCTTCGTCGACAACGGCCTGCTCCGTCGCGGCGAGGGCGACCGGGTCATCGACGTGATGCGGACCCAGCGCCACATTCATCTCGTCCACGTCGACGCCACCGACCAGTTCCTCGACGCGCTCGCCGGCGTGGTCGACCCCGAAGAGAAACGCCGCCGCATCGGCGCGACGTTCATCCGCGTGTTCGAGGAGCAGGCGACTCGGTTGGGATCGATCGATTACCTCGCTCAGGGGACGCTGTACCCCGACGTCATCGAGTCCACGTCGCACGACACCCACAACGCGACCAAGATCAAGACCCATCACAACGTCGGCGGGCTGCCCGAGAACCTCCGGTTCGAGCTCGTCGAGCCGCTTCGGTATCTCTTCAAGGACGAGGTTCGCAACGTGGGGCTCGCGCTCGGGCTTCCCGAGGACATGGTGTTCCGTCAGCCCTTCCCGGGCCCGGGACTCGCCATCCGGATCATCGGCGCGGTGACGCGCGAGCGCCTCGAGACCCTGCGCGCCGCCGATTGGGTCGTCATCGACGAGATCAAACGCAGCGGCCTCTATCGAAAGGTCTGGCAATCGTTCGCGATCCTGACCCCGATATCGTCGGTTGGCGTCATGGGCGACTACCGGACCTACGGGAACGTCGTGGCGGTGCGTATCGTCGAGAGCGAGGACGGCATGACCGCGGACTGGGCCAGAGTCCCGTACGACGTGCTCGGGTTGATCAGCCGGCGGATCGTCAATGAGGTGCCCGGAGTCAACCGCGTGGTGTACGACATCTCGAGCAAACCGCCGTCGACGATCGAATGGGAATAGGACGGGTACTCATCGTCGGATCCGGGGGTCGCGAGCACGCGCTCGCGTGGGCGTGCCTGCGTGACGCACCCGAGGTTGCGATCATCGTGGCACCGGGCAACGCCGGGACCGCCGGCATCGCGGAGAACGTCGCGCTCGATGTGACCGACGCGGCGGCGGTCGCCCGGCTCGCCTCGGAGCGCGCGGTCGATCTCGTCATCATTGGCCCGGACGCGGCCGCCGCGGCGGGCGTGGCCGATGCCTGCCAGGCGCGAGGCATCCTCGTCTTCGGGCCGACGGCCGCTGCTGCGCGAATCGAATCGTCGAAGACATTCGCAAAGCAGGTGATGGACGCGGCAGGCATACCGACCGCGCGCTGGCTCTCGGGCGTCGCCGCCGATCGTGGACACCTCAGTGCCTTTGTCGCCGAGCTCGGTGGGGCGTGCGTGGTCAAAGCGGACGGGCTGGCACTTGGCAAGGGCGTGGTGGTCTGCAGCACCATCGAGGAGGCGGAACGCGCGCTGGATGACTGTCTCAGCGATCAGCGTTTCGGCGACGCGGGACGCCAGGTCGTCGTCGAGGAATTGCTCAACGGTCCGGAGGTGAGCGTGTTCGGGCTGAGCGATGGACGCAACGTGCGTCTTCTCGTCCCCGCACGAGACTACAAGCGCATCTTCGACGGCGACCGCGGTGCCAACACAGGAGGGATGGGGGCGATCGCCCCGCCTCCTGATGCCGGCTCGCAGGACTTTCTCGAGGATGTCGCGCGTACCGTGCTCGAACCCTGCATCGAAGCACTCNNTTCGGCGATCCGGAGGCCCAGGTGGTGTTGCCGCTCCTCGGCGAGTCGCTGCTCGATGTGCTCACCGCGTGCGCCCAGGGCGAAGTGATGCCCGGGATCGCGCCGGTCACGCATGGGGCCGCGGTCGGCGTGGTGGCGGCTGCCGCCGGATATCCCGGCGACGTGCGCGGCGGCGACGCGATCACCGGGATCGATACGCTCGACGAAGACGTGGTCTGTTTTCACGCGGGAACCAGGCGGGACGGCGACGGAACGTTGCGATCCGCAGGTGGCCGCGTGCTCTGCGTCACCGCGATCGCCGCCGAGGTTGGAGCCGCGCGGGCACGCGCGTATGGCAATCTGGCGCGCGTGCATTTCGATGGCATGCAGTCACGCACCGATATCGGCCGACCGGCCGCAGCAGGCGTGCGCTCATGAGCGAAGCGGTGCGGGTCGGCATCGTCGTGGGGAGCGAGTCGGATCTTCCCGTGATGAACACGTGCGGTGAGGTGCTCGACGGCTACGGGATCGGATGGGAGATCGGCGTCATGTCGGCGCACCGCGCCGGCGACGTGGTGCGCGCCTATGCACTGGCCGCGCCCGAACGCGGGCTCCAGGTGCTGATCGCGGGTGCTGGAGCAGCCGCACACCTT
This sequence comes from Candidatus Dormiibacterota bacterium, assembly GCA_003136295.1. Classification (GTDB taxonomy): domain Bacteria; phylum Chloroflexota; class Dormibacteria; order Aeolococcales; family Aeolococcaceae; genus Palsa-851. Next base: position 4,638 of record PLDZ01000042.1, on the reverse strand, counting down.
CCGGGCGTGCTCGCGTCACTGACCACGCTGCCGGTCATCGGCGTGCCGCTCGCGGCGACACCGCTCGCCGGATTCGATTCGTTGCTCTCCATCGTGCAGATGCCCCCGGGCATTCCGGTGGCAACCGTCGCCGTCGGCCCGATGGGCGCTCGAAATGCCGGCCACCTTGCCGCCGAGATCATCGGCTTGTTCGACCCCGAGGTTGCCGCGCGCATCAAGGAGGAGCGCGCGCGCATGCGCTCAAAGGTGCAGCTGCCTGAGGGATTCGACTTCGCGTAGGCGGGTGGTCTCGCCGATGCCATGGACCGGAGGGCAGTCTGCGCGAGCAGGCCGGCAACGGCCGGCGGCCCTGGCTCTGGCTAGAATGGCCCGGCATGCCCCGCCTCGAATTGGTGGAGACGTCGCTCCGCCATGGGCAGCAGTCGCTCATGGTCAGCAGGCTGCGCCTCCGACACGCCCTGCCGGTCGCCGAGACCCTCGACCACTGCGGATTTGCCGCTCTCGACGTGTTCGGCGGTTCGACATTCGAGGCGTCGCTTCGATTTCTCGCTGAGGATCCGTTCGAGCGGCTCCGCGCCATTCGCGCCGCCGCGCCGATCACCCCCTTGCTGGCGGTGATCGGCGGCCAGTCACTCGTCGGCCATCGGCAGGTACCCGACGACCTCGTCGACGCGTTCATCGAGACGTGCGCGGCCGCTGGAGTCGACATCTTCCGCTGCTACGACCCGTTGAACGACGTCCGGAACCTCGAGCGCTGCGCGACCGCGATCGCCGCGACCGGGAAGCAGGCCGAGGGGGTCATCGTCTACAACGAGGTGCCGGGGCGCGGCCCCGACGGGCTTGGGGATGTCGCGCGCATGCTCGTCGACGCAGGCTACCCGACGATCTGCCTTCACGATCCCCTCGGCGTTCTCGGCGCGGCGGCCGCGGCGAGGGCGGTCAAGGTGATCCGGGAAGCAGCGGGCGTGCCCGTGGCGGTCTCGATCTCGGCGCAAACAGGGATGGCCGCCCTCGCGTGTCACTCGGCCGCCCTTGCGGGAGCGTATCGCGCCGACTGCGCACTGTCACCGCTTGCGGGCGGCGCGTCNNCGTCTGGATACATCCGCCCTGCGCGGACTGCTCCCGCCCTCCGCGATGGGCCACGCCATCGCCGAGCTGCGTGAGCGCAGCTCGCTGGCACGGCTTGCCGAGGTGGAGGCCGACGTCGTCCAGGTCCGCGCCGAGCTCGGCTACCCGCCACTGATCACGCCGCTCACCGAGATCATGGCNNGATCGCTACGCGACCATCAGCCAGGAGATCAAGGACTACTGCCTCGGCCTCTACGGCGAGCCCCCGGAGCCGGTCGACCGCGAAGTTCGGCGGCTGGTCAACGGCCGCGACGAGCCGATCACCTGCCGTCCGGCGGACCTGCTCGAACCGGTGATGGAGTCCACCGGACGTGAGCTCATTCGCGAGGGCTACGCGACGCCGGATCTCTCGGCAAAGGTGACGTACGCGCTGTTTCCGAACGCGTACCTGAATCTGGTCCGCGGTGACGCGGTCGCTGAACGGCTGGGGGATGAGCCGGGTGTCGAGCCCGCTGCAGGTCCGTTCGAGTCCCCACCGGTCGGCGACGTTGATACGGGCGAGCCGCAGCGAGAGGAGGCGCCTGCGCTGCCGGTTCGTGAGCTCACCGTCGAGGTCGACGGACAGAGCTACGCGGTGCGCATCATCGGTGGCATGGATTCGGGCGCAGCCACGGTCGAATCGCCGGCCGGGCCGGACATCACCGTCCGCGAGGGGACGGTGGTGTCGCCGATGCAGGGCCTGCTGCTCAAGGTCAATGTCAAGGTCGGCGACCGAGTCGCCCTCGGTGACGTCGTCTGTGTGCTCGAGGCGATGAAGATGCAGAACGACATCACCGCAACGCGGGCGGGGACCGTCACCGAGGTGTATGTGACCGAGGGCGTCGTGGTCACTCCTCGAGCGCCGCTCATCCAGATCGGCGCATGAGCTTGGGCTGAGCAGGCGGTCATGTTCGACAAGGTCCTGATCGCAAACCGCGGCGAGATCGCGCTGCGCATCATCCGAGGATGCCGTGACCTGGGCGTTCGAACCGTTGCGGTGCACAGCGAGGTCGATCGCACCGCCGCTTTCGTCCTGCTGGCCGATGAAGCGGTGGAGATCGGCCCCGCTCCGGCGGCGCAGTCGTACCTGGTGATCGACCGCATCATCGATGCAGCGCGCTCGTCCGGTGCGCAGGCGATTCATCCGGGCTATGGGTTTCTCAGCGAGAACCAGCAGCTCGCACGGGCGTGCGCGGAGCATGGCATCGTCTTCGTCGGGCCGCCACCCGACGCCATGGCGGCCATGGGGGAGAAGGTCCCCGCGCGCGAGCGCATGCGCGATTCAGGCGTTCCGATCGTCCCCGGCACGGATGCGCTCGGCGATATTGAGGAAACCGTCGGCGCCGCGGCTCGCATCGGCTACCCGGTGCTGATCAAGGCGAGCGCGGGTGGTGGCGGTATCGGGATGCGCGTCGCCCGCGACGAGGAGGAACTGCGCTCCGCATTCGACACCGCCAGAAGCACAGCGCAGCGCGCCTTCGGCAATGACACGATCTTCCTCGAACGGTATCTCGAAGAGCCGCGCCACATCGAAATTCAGGTGCTGGCGGACACGCACGGCAACGTCATCCACCTCGGCGAGCGCGAGTGTTCCGTGCAGCGACGTCACCAGAAGATCGTCGAGGAAGCGCCGTCGCCGGTCATCGACGCCGCCACTCGCGCGCTCATGGGAGATGCGGCGGTCACCGCCGCGAAGGCAGTGGGATATGTCAATGCCGGCACCGTGGAGTTCATCTATCGCAACGGCGAGTTCTATTTCCTGGAGATGAACACGCGCCTGCAGGTCGAGCACCCGGTGACCGAGCTCGTCTACGGCATCGACCTCGTTGCGGAGCAACTGCGCATCGCTGCCGGCGAGCGATTGACGCTCACCCAGGAGCAGGTCGTTCCACGCGGGCACGCGGTCGAGTGCCGGATCAATGCGGAGAACTACGCGCGCGGCTTCCTTCCGTCGCCGGGGCAGGTCACGGGGTATCACGAGCCAGCCGGTCCGGGTGTGCGTGTCGACAGCTCGCTGGTGGGCCCGGGTTTGGTCTCTCCCAACTACGACCCGATGATCGCCAAGCTGATCACCTACGCGCCCACGCGCGACATGGCGCTCGACCGGATGCGGCGCGCGTTGCTGGAGTACATCATCACCGGGATACACACCAACATCGCGTACCACCTCGCGGTGATCGACGCCCCGGACTTTCGCGCCGGGCAGTACAGCACCGCCTTCATCGAACAGCATCCAGACCTGGTCGCTGTGGCTGACGACTGGGCGAGACGGCAGGAGCCGTTGCGACGAATCGTGCGTGATCCGGCGCGCGCCGCGGCGATCGCCGCAGCAATCGCCGTCTCCGGCTAGCGAGCATGGAGCCGCGATTCGGGCGGCTGTACGCNNAACGCGGTGCTGCGACCGCTGGCCGAGCAGGTGGTGGGCGTGGTCGGAGTGCAGCCGGGAGAGGCTGCATGCGACCTCATCTGCGACGGCGCGACGATGGGCTCGGCGCTGGGCTCCGCCGTCGGGAGCCGGGGCACAGTGATGCTCATCGACACTGACC
>PLDZ01000042.1:0-978 GCA_003136295.1 Candidatus Dormiibacterota bacterium | reverse complement strand
CTTCTGGGAAGGCACCGTGATGTATGACGTCGCGGAGCGCGTCACCCGTCCCACCGGATGCGCCGCAATTGTCACCTGGGATGTGGCGCGGCCACCATTGCACGAAGTCGCGCTCATCGATGCGCTGCGCGATGTCAACGGCATCCGGTCGAGGTTCCTGGAGCGGTGCCTCGCGACCACCGAACCCGCGCCTGCAGCAAAGTGGGAGCGCCTGACGCTGCACGACGTGGTGCGTTTCGACGGCATCGGCGGCTATTGGGCGGCGATGGTTGGCTCGCGACCGGTGGCGGCGGAGCTCGCCGAGCAGCCCGACAAGGTGCTCACTGCCGTGCGCAGCGCGTGCCAGCGTGCGCTGGAACCATGCACGGCCGCCGATGGGACCATGCGCATCCCGGTTCGGGCGACGCTCTACCGGCTGCGCTCGGAAATGCGCGCTTAGGAGCTGGCTTCGACCTTGGTGGTGAAGCTGTTCGCCAGGGTCTGTCCCTCGAAGTCCGCGAGCGTGGTCGCGATCTCGAGGGTCAACGTGCCCGAAGGAGCGTTGGCGATCGTCACTGTGGCGGTCCGCGTATCGGCGTTGTAGGTGGCCGTCGACGAAAGCGTCGCACCCGACGTCGAGAGGACCGAGATCGCGGCGGCGATGCTGTTCGCATCGAGGTCGCTGTCGAAGCGCACCTGCAGCGTGGTGACGCCGCCCGCAGTGCTCGAACTCACCTGGACCACATGCGGACCCGCGGATTCGTCGCGGAGCTGCGACGTCAGCGCCGCTGAGGTGACCACGTAATTACCGGCGGCATCTCGCGCGAGGAGAAGGGTCTCGCTCGCGACCCTCGCGGTGGTGTGCCCCGCGCTCGGATCGACGATCAGCTCAACGCTCGCCACGACGCTCCCCTGCGCGAGGTACGTGCTGATGACATACGCGCGGCTCAGATCCCGCGGCGTGAATGCTGCGGCGTTCACGTCAGCTGCGCTGAGCCC
>PLDZ01000237.1 GCA_003136295.1 Candidatus Dormiibacterota bacterium | reverse complement strand
TGTGATGTCTCAAGACATCGGAGACCAGGTCTGCGACACAGCGTAGACCTGGGCCGTGGCTCAGGGGATGCGCTGATAGTCCTTGGTCGGATCGAGGGTGAGGCGCCGCAGTGGCGAACCGTCGAATCCCACGATTTCGATGTCGAGGCCGTCGATGAGCATGGCGACGCGCCAGCCCGAATAGGCGTTCCCGATGCCGATGTGGTGGAGCCGTCCCCGGTGACGAAGCGTGATCCGGCCGGCTCTGTCCACCCGGTCAAAGCGCAGCCGTCGCTCGCCCACCTTGACGAATGACGGAGAGGGCACAGCCTTTTCCCGTGCGTGGTACACCCACGCCGGGGTCTTGCGCCCGATACCGCGGTGCGGGCGCACCTCGTTGTAGTACTCGACGAAGCGATCCAGCTGGCGCTGGAGTTGCTTGGGGCTCTCGATGTCCTGCATGGCCAAGAACTTCTTCATGGTCTGGTGGAAGCGTTCGACCTTTCCGCAGGTCTGGGGATGGTAGGGCCGAGAATGCTTGGCCTCGATGCCGAGCGCGAACAGCTCTTGTTCGGTCACCCCGGCCACGTGATGGTGGCGTCCGGTGGTGAAAATCAGCCCGTTGTCGGTGAGGAAGGAGGCCGGGTAACCCCTGGTCTCAGCCGCTTTGTGGAGCACTCGGACGACATCGTTGGCTTTCACCACCTTCATGGCCCTCGAGGCCACGCAGAGCCTCGAGTGGTCGTCGATCATGTTGAGCACCTCGTAGAGCTGGCCGCCCCCGAACTCCACGTGGGTCATGTCGGCCTGCCAGGTCTCATTCGGCAGGTCGGCCACGAACGTCTTGAACGAGCTCTTCGGGCGCTTCTTAGGTGAGAGGGCGACGAACCCCCGAGCCTTGAGGACCCGGAAGATCGTCGAGGCCGACGGAGGCGCCCCGTAGCGCTGGGCCAGGTGGTAGTGGATCGTGGCCGCACCGGCATCGAGTCCGTCGTCGGCCAGCGCCTTGTGCACCGCCACGATCTCGTCCTCGTAGACATCGGCGATGCGGGTCGGGGAGCGGTGCGGTCGACGAGAGCGAGGTGCGAGTCCCTCTGGGCCTTCGAGGCGGTAGCGGCGCAGCAGCTTGAAGAGCCAACTCGCACTGACGTCGTGGGCCGCCGCCAGATCCTTGATCGGTCGCCCGGTCCGCAGATGCGTCTCGATCAGGAACCGTCCCATGTCCATAGGAGAACCCTCCACTCAGCGGTCTCCTATGTCTTGACACATGCCCAGAGGCGGTGTCCTATGTCCTGGATTCAGACACTGCCACCTCCACCATGTGGGCTTGACCCCATTCAGTGGACCACTTTTTAGGACAAAGTGGCCGGCTGGGTGGTGGTTGAGTGTAAGGCCTCGAATTCGTTCGGGGTGAGATAGTCGAGCGAGCTGTGCCGCCGTTCTGCATTGTAGAAGTGCTCAACGTATTCGGCCATGGCGGTGGCCAGCTCGAGCCTGGTCCGCCACCTCTGACGGTCCAGCAGCTCGATCTGCATGGAGCCCCAGAACGATTCCATGGGGGCGTTGTCGTAGCAATCGCCGACTGTGCCCATGGAGCTGAGCAGTCCGAGACTCCGCACGTTCTCGGTGAAGGCCCACGACGTGAATTGCTTAGGTTCAAGGGGTTGTCGCAACACCAGACTGTCATGCGGATTCTAGAAGCTCGTTGAGCGCTTCGGCGGGAGTCTTCCAACCGAGCGTCTTGCGCGGCCGCGTGTTGAGGGACAGAGCCACGGCATCGAGTTCGTCGCGACTGTGCCTCGCGAGGTCGGTGCCCTTAGGGAAGTACTGACGCAAGAGACCGTTGGTGTTCTCGTTGGTGCCGCGCTGCCAGGGACTGTGTGGATCGCAGAAGTAGATCGCCAGTCCCGTGTCGATGCGGAGCTGAACGTGCTGTGCCAACTCGCCGCCTTGGTCCCAGGTGAGGGAGCGTCGCAGTTGTTCAGGCAGCACCATGATCTGATCGGCTATGGCGTCACGCACTGCCTCGGCTCCATGGCCTGCGAGGGGAGGGCCGTTCTTCACCCGTGGTTCAGTGCCATGGCCTTCCATTGGCGGCAGGCGCAGCAGCATGGTGAACCGGGTGGTGCGCTCCACGAGCGTGCCGATGGCGGACTTGTTGAGACCAATGATGAGGTCGCCTTCCCAGTGGCCCGGAACTGCTCGGTCCGCCACCTCGGCCGGGCGCTCACTGATCATGACCTCGGGCGTGACGAACTTCCTTCCGCGTCCTTTGGTCCGGGCTCGAGGCACTCGCAGCGCTCGTCCGGTCCGGAGGCACGCTGTTAGCTCCCGACGAAGCGCACCGCGTCCTTGGACGTAGAGGGCCTGGTAGATGGCTTCGTGGGAGATCCGCATGCTCTCATCATGAGGGAAGTCGACCATGAGGCGGTTGGCGATCTGCTCGGGGCTCCACGCCCGGGCCCAGCGCCGGTCAGCGCGTCGGCCGTGACGGCGGCCGATCCAGGGGACTTCGGGACCGGCTACGAGCTCGCCGCTTGGCTTGGCGATCTTGCCGGCGAGACGATCCTGGACGTAGTCGCGCAGCGTGTCGTTCTGGGCGAGTTTCGCCACCTTCGGGCGACGGGCGCGTCGATCAGCGTGCCACTGCGCATTGACGGCTCGATACCCCGACGAGTCCGTTCTGGTTGCCGCATTGCGCCGCAGCTCGCGGCTGATTGTCGACGGGGAACGATGCAGCTGGCGGCCGATCCGACGGACGCCCCAGCCCTTCGCCTTCAAGATGGCGATCTCCTCACGCTCTTTGAGGCTCAGATAGCGGCCGGACAACGGGGAAAGGCTGACGGGACACATCCCGCCAGCTTCTCGGAACCACCTACTGCCAACCGCGGATGCCACGCCCACCGCGATAGCTGCGTCCTCACTCGCCTTGCCCTCGGCGATCTCGATCCAGAACTTCTGTCGCTGGTCGCGCTGCCAACCAGGTGGCCGTCCGGGAGAGCGAAGCCTTCCCCGCATCGGCCACGTCGCCTTCTGCTGTTTGGTGACGCCCATCGCATGACACCTCCATCATCGGGGTGTTGCGACCGTCGCTTGAATCCGCCTTGGCTGCCTTGGTCCGAGTGGA
>PLDZ01000140.1 GCA_003136295.1 Candidatus Dormiibacterota bacterium | reverse complement strand
GCCGGGCTGGCGAAATGGCAGACGCGGCGGTCTTAAAAACCGCTGGGGGGAAACCCTCGTCCGGGTTCAATTCCCGGGCCCGGTACGGTCTCGAAAGCGGCGCCGTGCAACGCTTCACTCAGCCACGCAGGCCCCAGACGAACGGCAAGGTGGAGCGCTTCAACCGCACTCGGCTCGAGGAATGGGCCTACGTTCGCCCCTACACCTCAAACGAGCGACGAACCCGCGCCTTGACGACCTGGCTCCACATCTACAACCATCACCGAGCTCATACCAACCTCGGTCAGCTCCCGCCCATCTCACGTCTCAACAACGTGTCTGGGCATTACATCTAGCGCCGACCAATCCGGCGCCACCAGGGCGTCTCGACGTACTCGCGCGTGGCGTCGAGACGAGCACGAATGCGAGTGGGGAACTTCAACGCCCGCGTCGAGTCGCTGACGATGCCAGGCGAGGAGAAGGTCACGATCAACCAACGCCACGGCTCGGCGTCGTAGCTGTCGAGCACTTGCTTGGGGTGTCGTCCGAGCATCTGGCAGAGCCGCACGAACTCGCCCGGACGCCCGTACGCAGCGGCGTCAAAGAGGGCACGTTCCCGCGCGGTCGGCGGACTCTCCCTTTCCGTCACTCCCTCCGAGGTTACAGGCGCGTACCTGCCCACGGGCAGCCCCATTTGTCCTCGAGCGCGGCTACGAGCTCGAGTACACGTGGCTCGCGGAGTCCATCCAGGAACCGATGTCGGTGGAAGAGTGCGAAGGGGCTTACGACATGCTCGCGATGGACTCGGATCTCCTGTTCGCGCACGAGCAACTCGGGGAGGCCTCCGGTGTGGACAAGGCAGCCGTGGCCTTCCGCGGCTTCGACGGAAGCGAGGAGGCCAGGACGCTGTCCTACGCGCGCTTTCGGAAGGGACTAATTCGTATTCACGGCGGCATACCACAACCCGCAGAAAGAGGCTTACCTGCGTATGGATCCCGCCACGGACGCGATCGTCGGCTATCGGGCTCCGATCACGTTGAACCCCACGACAACGATCCAGACCACCGCTCCTACGCAGAGGATGGCGAACGGCAGGAGCACCAGGAGCGCCCATCGCGACCGTTTGCCGCTGGCCTCGGGCCGCCCCAGGTTCAAGTGCATCGAGTGCCGGCACCTGCTCGACGGGACAGAGCCGCACTGGGGCCGCGCCCCCACAAAGGGCGAACTCGCGCAGTATGCTCGGACCTCGCGCTCCGGGCCCGGCGGCCCGTGAGGTGGGTCCGTCGGGCTAATGGACCCCGCGGTGCTTGGTCCACATCGCACCGCCGCGTCTCGCCATCACTTCTCCACGCTGACCTTCGTCCGGGTTCCGGCCGCAGCCAGATCAACGACCGGTGCGAGGCCTCTTTGTGCATGATTCGGCGCACGCATGGACACGAGAACGAAGTGGGTGATCGCCGCGCTGTTCGTGCTGGTTCTCGCGTTCCTCGTGATCGGCGGCATCATCGCGATCGCGAGCCCGCCGGACAGTTGCTGTTAACCCTTGTGCCAATCGCGGTGCATCTGGGTGGACGAGGATGCTTCTCGTGGCGATACCGAACGATCCCGCATCGCTGAGCGCATTGCTGGCCAATAAAGGATTCATCGCGGCGGTGGAGGAATCAGAGGAGCTTCTCGCCTACGCCGCCGGTAACATCACGCTCCTCGACGCGGCTGTCCGACGCCGTATCACGGGAGAGCCGCTCGCCTGGATCACCGGCAGGGTCTCGTTCTGCGGCGTCGACATACGAGTCGATCCCGACGTCTACGTGCCACGCTGGCTCAGCGAACCGCTCGCACGCCGGGCAGTCGAGCGGCTGCCGGAAACTGGGACGGCAATTGACCTCTGCACGGGATCCGGCGCGATCGCGAAGGTACTCCGGGCGCACCGTCCGGGCGCTCGCGTGGTGGCGTGCGATGTCGATCCACGAGCCGTCGCGTGCACCGCGGCCAACGGCGCCGAGGTGTACCAAGGCGATCTCTTCGACCCTCTGCCACGCGACCTCGAAGGACGCGTCGACGTTGTGGTAGCTGTGGTTCCGTATGTGCCGACGCCCGAGTTACCGCTCCTCCAGCGGGACACGTTCACATTCGAGACAACGCTTTCCTACGACGGCGGCGCCGACGGCACGCATTTCCTCAGGCGAGTCGTCGGTGACAGTCCTCGCTTCCTCAGGCCCGGTGGCGCGCTCCTGCTCGAGCTCGGAGGCCACCAAGCTGAACTCTTGGCCCACGAGCTCACCCGCGCGGGCTATGCCGCCCCAACCGTCCTCACTGATGAGGACCGCGACGTTCGCGGTATCGAAGCGACCCTCGGCCACTGACTGGGCGCTCAGGACGCCTGCACGTCTTTCAGTGACCTACCCGACGGGTTGCGCGGCCAGGCTCGTGACCGCTTCCTCGATCACGCCGATCGCCCGGTCGAGGTCCTCCTCGCCGATCACCAGGGGTGGCTGGATGCGAACCACGTTGCCCAGGGACCCACCCACCCCGATGAGCACGCCGCGCTCGCGGCAGTGCCGCTTGACGGCGGCCGCCTCCGCGCTGGCGGGCTCCTTGGTCACCCGGTCGCGAACCAACTCGACGCCGATCATAAGACCGCTGCCGCGGACCTCGCCGACCAGGTCCGACTCCGCGGCGAAGGCATCGAGACGGGCCATCACCGCCTTGCCGACACGCGCCGAGCGCTCGGGCAAGCGCTCCTCGACGAGCATGTCGATGGTGGCCACGCCCGCGGCGCAGGAGACGGGATTGCCCCCGAAGGTGCTCATGTGATCGCCCGGCTCGAAAGCATCGGCGACCTCCTCGCGTGCGATGAACGCCCCGAGGGGAAAGCCGCTGGCGATTCCCTTGGCCATGGTCATGATGTCGGGCTCGACGTCATACGCTTCGACGGCGAACATCCTGCCGCTGCGCCCGAAGCCACTCTGCACCTCATCAACGATGAGCAGGATGCCGCGTGCATCGAGGATGTCCTTGACCCGTCGGAGATACCCCGGTGGCAATGGGATGATGCCGCCCTCGCCGATGATCGGCTCGATGATGAAGGCTGCCACGTCATCACTCGTGTCGTAGCGAATGACGTCGTCGACCGCGTCAGCGCAGGCGAGTGAGCAGGAGCCCGAGCACATCCGGCAGCGATAGGGATTCGGCGTCGGCGCGAATGCGATCCCGGCGATCTGCGCACCGCCACGATGCTTGCGCAGGGCATTGCCCGTCACCGCCAGCGCACCGGCGGTCCGGCCGTGAAACGAACTCTGCAGCGCGATGATCTCGCGGCGGCCGCTGAAGGCGCGGGCGAGCCGGAGCGCGCCTTCGACTGCCTCGGCGCCGCTGTTCCCGAAGAACGTCTTCTGAAGGCGACCGGGCGTGATCTCGGCAAGCCGCTCCGCGAGGTCCGCGACGACGGGGACGTGATAGACATAGGAACAGGAGTGCACGACCTTGTCCATCTGCCGCTTGGCGGCTTCCGCGACTTTCGGCGGCACATGGCCGGCGTTGACCACCCCGATCCCCGAGTAGAGATCCGTGTACTCGGTGCCGTCGGTTGCGGTCACGGTCGCGCCGCGGGCGCTTTCGACGGTGATCGGCTCCACCGCAGCGAGCGCGCTCGTATTCACATAGCGGCGGTACTTCTCGACCGTGTTCATAAAAACGCGCTCCTCTTAGAACGTTGGTGGGGTGTTGACCCAGAACAGCCGGGTCGTGGCGCTGGATTGATTCATCCAGCGGTGCTGCTGGGCACTGCGGAAATACAACGTGTCACCCGCCACGATGTGGAAGTGCTCGGCATCGTCGAGCCAGACGTCGAGCTCGCCGTCGAGCACGTAGATCGCCTCCTCACCGTCATGCGAATACGCGCCGCCGCTGCCACCGCCCGGGGCGACGCTGAAGATGTCGATCTCCAGCACCGCGTTGGGAAACGTGACCAGGTCCTCGATCTCGACGCGGTCGAAGCCGCGCAGCCGGCGTCGCTCGGTGGTGCGCACCAGCTTCGGGCCCGACATCCCGGCGGGAGCCGCGCCGAAGAATTCGAGCAGCGTGCCGCCATACGCGGAGGCGACGCGCTGGAGCATCGCCACCGAGGGTTCGGCAAGCCCTCGCTCAACCAGGCTGAGGTACGACGCGGAGACACCCGTACGCGCCGCCGCGCCTCGCAGCGTCAGGCTTCGTTTGGTGCGAGCTGCGCGCAGGCGCTTGCCGACAACAGGATCCTCGGGCACCGCGTCGCCTGCGATGAGCGAATGCAGCGCCGGTGGCGCGAAGCCACGCGTGAGCAGGGCGCGGACGTCGCGGAGTCGCGCGATGTCATCGGGTGTGTAGCGGCGATGGCGCCCGCCGGCTCGCATCGGGCGCACCAGGCCTTTGCGTTCCCATGCGCGGAGCGTCGAGGGGCTCACGCCGACTCGTCTGGCGACCTCGCCGATGCGGATGTCGTCCACGCGGACACTCCTCGACACGACACGGTGCAGGCAGCAGGTACGCTGTCCGACCCGGTCGAACTTGCCACTGTTGAGTAGATTATGAGCATCTCGTCGCCCTCTGGTCGGCCCCGTAAGGGCACCGCGCCACTCGCCGAGGATTACCGCGAGACGCCACTCTGGTGGGACGACACCACGTTTCCCAGCCTCGCGGAGTCGCAGCTTCCCGCGACCGCCGATGTCGTCGTCATCGGCGCCGGTTTCACCGGGCTTGCGGCCGCCGCCCGGCTCGGGTCGCTCGGAAAACACGCGATTGTCGTTGACGGTGGCGCGCTGGGGGAGGGTGCGAGCGGCCGCAACGCTGGGATGGTCCACGCGGGCGTCCGGCGCAGCGTCGCCCTTCTCGAGCGCAAGCATGGTGACGCCGGCCGGGCGCTGCATGACGCGAGCGTCGACGCCTACGAGTTCGTGGCCAGGACCGCCGCAGCGGCCGCGCCGGACGCCATGTATGCCCAGTCGGGGTGGCTGCACCTCGCCCATCGAACGTCCCGGATGCAGGGCCTGCGCAAGGACGAAGCCGAGCGCCGGCAACGGCTCGGCGAGTCCACGGCGATGCTCGAGGAAGCAACGCTCGCAAGCGAGACACCGTGCCGTGGCTTCTTCGGCGGGATGCTCACCGACAACGGGGCGAGCATTCACCCGGCTCGGTACCTCGCGGGGCTCGCCCGCCTCTCGNNGATGGCGCGGCGCCGTGGGCGCGTCGCCGGATCATCCCCATCGGTAGCTACATCATCGCGACGGAGCCGCTCGGCGATACGCGCGCGGCGGAGATCAGCCCGAAGCGCCGGATGATGAGCGACACACGAAACTTTCTCCACTACTGGCGCCTCTCACCCGACGGACGGCTCGTCTTTGGCGGCCGCACGAGCTTTGCGCCGGTCAGCGTGCAGACGGCGCGTGACCGGCTGTATGCCGCGATGATCGACATCTACCCGCAGCTCGCCGGCGTTCGAGTGAGCCATGCCTGGACGGGCAATGTGGGTTTCACGTTCGATCAGCTGCCACACCTCACCCGGTCGGACGGCGTCACCTACGCCATGGGCTACTGCGGCAGTGGCGTCGCGCTCGGGAGCTGGATGGGAACGCTCGCCGCCGAGTGGATCGCCAGAGGTGCCCGTCCGGCATTCTCCGACCTCCGCTTTCCGCGGATGCCGTTCTACCGGGGGCACCCCTGGTTCCTCCCACTCGTGGGCGTGTACTACTCGTTGCTCGACCGGCTCTGAGCGCTGGGGTCCGCCGGAGCTGTCGGGGCGGCGGGCGGCGGCCCTCCGACGGTCGACCCGGCGAGTTCCATGGTTGCTCCGTCGAGCGCGGACACGAGACGGCCGTTCAGCAGGATGTAGGAAACGGTCTTTTCCCGGAAGAAGGTGGAGCGAGTGGTCAGTTGGGCGATGATGACCAGCGGCACACCGATCAGGACGGTGATGATGATCGGAAAGCTGGTTCCCCAGTCCGCGGCCCCGCCGTAAGGGAGTGAGGTGGGCGCGATCACCACGTACGCGATGGCGAAGAGGAAGAGGCCGCTGAGAAACGGCAGCACGCCGGCAAAGATGAATCGCGTGACGCTCGTGAGCAGCACCTTACGAAACGCCCAGGTGCACGCAATGCCGGTGATGCCGTAGTACAGGGCGACGAGCACACCGATGTCGAGGATGAGCTTGCCGAAGATGCTGCCCACACTGCCGGCGAACTGCGCCTGGAGCAGGATGACTACGATCGCGAGGATGGACGAGATCATCGTCCCGACCCAAGGAGTGCGCCAGCTCTTGTGGATGGTGCCGAAAGCTTTTGGGAACACTCCGTCGCGGGCCATCGAGTAGGTGAGCCTGCTCGAGGGGAGCAGGGTCGTCTGGGTCGTGGCGACGGTTGAGGAGAGCACCGCGAGCACCATGAGGTAGGCGATCGGCGTCCCCGAGATCTGCTGCGCGAAGAAGTAGAGGACGTCGCTCTGGTTGTTCGAATTCGTCAGCGCGGCCGACCCGAGGAATGCCTGCATGGCGGCGGCGGCGACCAGGAAGATGAACAGCAGGATGAACATGCTGTAGATGCCGGCGAGGCCGGGGGACTCGTTGGCGTCCTTGCTCTCCTCGTTGACGTTCGCAGCCGTGTCCCAGCCCCAGAAGAAGAACACCGCCAGGGCCGAGCCGCTCGCCACGCCGCTGATCCCAGGTATGGAGCCGGGACTGAACCAGGACGCGGACAGCGGCGTCGCGGCGTGGTGACCACCGATGATCTTCACGAAGGCCGTGACCGCGAAACCGAGCACGATGAAGTATTCGACGAACACCAAAATCCACTGGAAGTTGGCCGTGATGCGAATGCCGCGCACGACCATGAAGGTGACGAAGAGCAGCCAAGCGATACCGATGACCGCAATCAGCCAGGTGTTACTCGTAGCATCGGCGGTGACGAAACTGGGGAACAGACTGTTGAGGAGCTGCAGCGTATACGCCGCGGCAACCAGTGGAGCCGCCGCGCAGAAGAGCACATTTGCCGCGAGCTGAATCCAACCCCCCATCCAGCCGACATGCGGGCTGAGTGTCCGGCTGACCCACGAGTACGACGCCCCGCAGTTCGGGTCCTGGCGATTGAGGTAGTAATAGGCGATAGCGATACAGAGCACCGGGACGAATCCGACGAGGATGGCGGCCGGTGACGCCAGGCCGACCGCCGCGACCAGGAATCCCACCGTGGCGGCGAGGGTATATGCCGGTGCCACGCTGGACGTCGCGATCACCGTCGTGTCGAACAGCGTGAGCGTGTTGGTTTTGAGCTCCGATTCGACCGGCTTCCCGTGAACGATCGGCTCCGCTAACGTCGCCATGTCTTCCTCCTCACCGTATCCTCCTGACTCGCGCCTGAGCGATCAGGCGTCGTTGTTGCTCATCACGTGCTTGATGCGCGTGTAGTCCTCGAATCCGTACATCGAAAGATCCTTGCCGTACCCCGAATGCTTGAACCCTCCGTGTGGCATCTCGGACACCAGCGGGATGTGCGTGTTGATCCAGACACAGCCGAAGTCCAGCGCGCGCGCCATGCGCATCGCACGGCCGTGATCGTGGGTCCAGACGCTGGCGGAGAGGCCGTATTCGACGCCATTGGCCCATTCGAGGGCNNCCGAAGATCTCGCGCTGGATGAGGTCGTCATCCTGGCGGAGTCCGGCGATCACGGTTGCCTCGTGGAAGTAGCCGCGGTCTCCGATGCGGTGTCCTCCCGCGACGACGTCGGCGTGGGACGGCGCGCCTCCGACCAGTTCGCGCACACGGTCGAGTTGCTTCGCGTTGTTGAGCGGTCCGAACGCGACCTCATCGTCGTCGGGTGCGCCCGTCTTGTTCGCGGCTGCCTGCTCGGCGAGGGCCGCGACAAGCTCATCGTGAATCGACGATGCCACCAGCACGCGGGTCGCTGCCGTGCAGTCCTGCCCCGCGTTGAAGTACCCGGCCATCGCAACGGTCTCGGCTGTTGAGGCGACGTCCGAATCCTCGAAGACGATGACCGGTGCCTTGCCGCCGAGTTCGAGGTGCACGCGCTTGAGATCGCTCGCCGCCGCGCGTGCGACCTCGATGCCGGCGCGGACGCTGCCGGTGATCGACGCCATGGCGGGAATGCGGTGCGTGACCAAAGCGGCACCCGTTGTCGGATCGCCACAGACGACGTTGAAGACGCCCGGGGGAAGGTGCTCGGCCATGATCTCGGCCATGAGCAAGGTCGTGACCGGCGTGGTATCCGACGGCTTGAGCACCACGGTGTTGCCCGCGGCGATCGCGGGCGCCCACTTCCAGATCGCCATCAGCATTGGGTAGTTCCACGGCGTCACCTGCGCGCAGACCCCGACCGGCTCGCGGCGAATCGTCGAGGTGTGTCCCGCGAAATACTCGCCGGCGCTCAGGCCTTGGAGAATCCGTGCGCAGCCCGCGTAGAACCGCACCGGGTCGATCAGCTGGGGAATCTCCTCGCTCCGGGTGAGCGCTATGGGTTTGCCGGTGTTCTCACATTCGAGCGCGACAAATTCCTCGGCGCGCTGCTCGAACGCGTCAGCGATGCGAAGCAGGGCGAGGCTCCGTTCCCGCGGGGTCGTGTCCCGCCAGCCACCGAAAGCGCGCTGGGCCGCGCGCAGGGCAATGTCGACGTCCGCCGCGCTCGACACCGGGGCCCGGGCAAATTCCTCACCGGTTGCCGGATTGATCAGCGGCGTGAAGACGTCAGACGTTGCCTCGCGATATTCGCCATCCACGAAGTTGCGCAGGGAGCGCACGGCCACGGTGCTCATGCCTTGAGATCGCGCGCCAGCTCGCGGAAGTTGGCCACATAACGTTTGACGTCATCGGACGTGTGTTGCACTGACAAAGTCCAGTTCTCCTCGGCACCCGGCGCCATCAGGACCCCACGATTGCTTTGGTACAGCCACGAAATGTAGGCGAGCGACTTGTCCATCGCGGCGTAGTCACGGTAGTTGCGCACCGGCTCCTCGCGGTAGGTCACGCAACCGCGGGCGCCCATCGACACCACGTGGAACGGCAGCTGATACTCCGACATCACATCGCGCAGCCCGCCACTCAGCTCCTCGGTGAGCGCGTCGAGATGCGAGTAGGCCTGACCGGTGAGCACCTCGAGCAGCGTTGCGCGGGAAGCTGCCGTGGTCAGGGGGTTGCCGTTGAAGGTGCCGAGCTGTGCGACCTTGCCATCGGTGATGGTGGCCATGATGTCGGCGCGACCACCGACGGCCCCGCAGGGCAATCCGCCACCGATCGCCTTGGCGAGGCAGACAATGTCGGGGACCACCCCGAAGCGCTCGGTGGCGCCGCCCGGGGCGATGGTCACACCGGTCTTCACCTCATCGAAGATGGCCACCGCTCCGTGCCGATGCGCTGTCTCGACCATGCCGGCCAGATATCCGTCATCGGGCAGCACGAACCCGATATTCATCATTGCCGGCTCGACGATCACGGCCGCGACCTCGCCAGGGTGCGCGGCAAATGCGCGCTCCAGCGATGCCAGGTCGTTGAACCCCACGACAGTCGTGAGTGCAACGGTGGACGCAGGGATCCCGCCGGTCATCGGCACCGAGTTCGGGAAGTCGGCGTCACCCATCGCATCAACCGGGGGTTCGACCGAAACGAGCAGCGCGTCGTGGTGGCCGTGGTAGGAGGCCTCGATCTTGATGATCCGCTCGCGATTGGTGAATCCACGCGCCAGGCGGATTGCATCGAGCGTCGACTCGGTACCGCTGTTGGTGAAGCGCCATTGAGGCTGGCGGAACCGGCGTGCCAGCTCCCGGGCAACCACGATGTTCTCGGCCACCGGCTGTGCGAAGTGTGATCCTCGATGCATCTGCGACTCGACGGCCGCGACGATCGCCGGGTGAGCATGGCCGACAACCATCACGCCGAATCCGTTGTGGAAATCGGCGTACTCGTTGCCGTCCACGTCCCAGACGTGGCTTCCCTTGCCGTGATCGATGAAGACGGGCTGCGGCGGCGTGTCCTGGAACGAGCTGGGGACGCCGCGCGGGATGTACTCGGTTGCCTCCTGCCACAGCTCGCGAGAACGCGTCCGCCGGGACCGGAACTCGGATTCCTCGCGCGCGGTCAGGGTTGCGACCCGATCCAGATCGACGTCACCCAATGTCAAGCCCATCGAGCAGAGCCCTCCAGCAGCACGTGCGGATGCGAGAAATTCTACTGAACGCCTGTAGAATCAGGCTACGTTAGACGCAAACCCTGGGGACCGTCAAGCGAACCTCAGCGCCAGTCCGCGTGGGTGACCTGGCCGTCGAGGATTTCGATGCTCCGGGTGGCGCAGGGCCCCAATCCCCAAAGGGTCCAGGTCCCGGCGTCGAGCGACGGAAAGAGCGCGACCGGCACCCGCTCGCCTGACAACGGCCGTTCGTGCACCCCGGTGTGGGTTCGGGCGGCTGGGCGACCGTCGGGGCTGACCTCGATCTCGGTGTG